>JAFUJU010000004.1 GCA_017468055.1 Elusimicrobiaceae bacterium | reverse complement strand
GGGTATCTGTTACGGCCTAGGAGCAGGTATTGGTTGGCCAGGCCAATTCAAATAGGGCTACAAAAATAACTAACGACAATCAAGTCGCTTGGGCTAACGCTTAGTCCACTGCCTCCCGAGTGCTTTTCACACGCTTGGGAATGGCGGTCATTATGTGAAATGCTGTGTATCGGGCGCGTTTCGTCCCGCTATACTTAAGACCTACGAAACAAATCATAAAGGTGCCGCTGTACGCTTACTTTATGATTAAATAAGTACAGCTAAACCTGTAGGGTCTGGGTTGTTAGGATGTTCGGACGGGGGTGCGAATCCCCCCACCTCCACTTTTTTTATGCGGAAAAGAGAAATTTTATTTTTTAACGGAGGGCTGCTATGGCCGCTGAAATTAAGTTTGGTACCGACGGTTGGAGAGGAGTAATTGCTTGGGATTTTACGTATGAAAATGTGCGCCGTTTAGCACAAGCTTTGGCAGATTATATTAATGAAAATGCTCCTTCGGAAGATGAAGGGAAAAGTGCCAAAGTGTTTGTAGGTTATGACCGCCGTTTTATGTCCGATTTGTTTGCGGCTGATGTTGCCAGTATTTTGCGTTCCAATAAAATAGACGTTACTTTGTCGGAATGTCCGGTAACGACCCCCATGGTCAGTATGTTAACGTTAAAGAAATTTTGGTTGGGCATTATGGTAACAGCCAGCCACAATCCGGCCCAGTATAATGGCATAAAAGTAAAGCTGGGTGGTTGCTCCGCACCGGTACGTGAAACCAAAGAGATTGAACAGGGTATTGATGAAAATCCGGTCCTATTTTTATACGGACAGAAAGCAGACAAAAAGAATTTGACGGACTTGTACCAAAAATATTTGTCTTCAGCGGCCAATGTAAAAAAGATTGCTACATTAAAGGGAAATATTGCCGTAGATTATATGTACGGAAGTACGGCAGGTTGGTTGGAAAAAATATTACCGTCTAATAAAATTGTGGCCTTACATGAGGAACATGATCCTACGTTTAACGGTTTGCAGCCGGATCCTTCTTTGAAAAATATGGCGGAACTGAAAAAAGTAGTTTTGGCCAAAAAAGCTCTTGCCGGATTTGCTTTTGACGGAGACGGGGACCGTTTTGGTTTGTTAGATGAAAAAGGAAATTATGTAACCCCTTGTTTGGTGGCGGGCGTACTCTTGCATCATTTGGCCAAAGATAAAAAATTCAAAGGAAAAGTGGTGCAAACCGTTTCTATGGGTTATTTGCCTAAACGGATTGCCCGTGCTAAAGGCTTAGGATTTGAAGAAGTGCCGGTTGGTTTTAAACACGTCGCAGAAGTAATGAATTTGGAAGATGTGGCTTTCGGGGTGGAAGAAGCCGGAGGTTATGCATGGAAGGGGGGCGCCTCGGACAGAGACGGACTGTTGGTAGCTTTGACTTGGTTAGAAATTTTGGCTACTACCAAAAAGAAAGTTTCCGAACTTTGTGATGAAGTGGCCAAAGAATACGGTGCCTCTGTATATTTACGGCGTGATTTGCCGGCCTCCAAGCCGATAGATAAGGCAACATTCGAAGAGAGACTTCGCAAAAAATTACCTAAAAAGATTGCAAACTTTAAGGTGGCGGAAGTTTCTACGTTAGATGGTGTAAAGATTTATTTTGAAAATGATGAGTGGTTGTTGGTGCGTCCGTCCGGCACAGAGCCGTTGGTGCGTGTTTATGCAGAAGCGTCCACCAAAAAAGATACGCAAGCCCTGCTGGATTTTGGGGAAAAACTAGTTGCTCAATATATTAAATAGGGGAAATTATGCAAAGAATAGGGTTGGTAGATGATTCAGTGATGTTGCGTTCGGCCATTAAAAATGTGTTGGAATCTTCCGGTTTTGAAGTAGTGTTAGAGGCCGGTGGCTCACAGGAATTGTTTGAAAAAATGGAAAAAACGGTGCCTTCTTTGATTTTGTTGGACGTGTTTTTTCCGACGGAAAACGGATTGGATATTTTGGCCCGCTTAAAAAAGCAATATCCGCCTGTCAAAGTGCTAATGGTGACAGGGCTAAAACAAGAAACTATTTCCGAAGAGGCAAAAAGGTTAGGAGCCAGCGGAGTGTTGTATAAGCCGTTTGATACCGATGATCTATTAAATGCCATCAAACAGGCATAATAACGGCTTTTACAGTTACTTGGATTTCGCACACAGGAGAAAACGTCAAGTTTTCTCCTGTGTTGCTTGTATGCTCAACAATTTTTCAAATTTAAGCCCTTTTGTCGTCTCTTTGTGCTTATGTAGCTAACGCTACACCGCGCACAAACTAAATCCGCCAAAATCATCTTAAATTTGAAAAATCAGAATAGAGCAACAATTAATTTTTATTTGTTACGAACGGCAACGGCTTTTCGCTTTATCACCGTCATCCCGTACACACCTCCACCCAGCACCGTCATCCCGCAGTGTCTTTGTGCGGGATATAATACCGTTTTCTTTTAGTAACAACTTTTATATTCCGCACAGAAACCTTGCGGAATGACGACAAGGGGAAGTTGTTTTTTATTTGTTGTTTCTCGTCGGGAAATTGAAGAAAAACTTGACACGATTTTTTTTTTTGCTACAATTTCAGCGTTGGCCTCAGACCCAAGTCTTAAGGGTTGTTTGTTGGGCTTTAAAGCCGTATAAAAGGAGAGAAAAATGAAAAAAGGTTTTACGCTGATAGAATTGTTGGTAGTCGTATTAATCATTGGTATTTTGTCTGCGGTTGCTTTACCGCAATATACAAAAGCTGTAGAAAAAAGTCGTGCTACAGAAGCGATGATTTTGCTTAAAAGCATGCAAGATGCGGCTCTTGTTCTTTGTTTAGAGGTTGGCGATTGTGATGGTACTGCATATTTTGTAGAAGATCTTGCCGTATCTTTTCCAAGTTTAGAGTGTGAAGCAGATACATGTACTGGAAAAAATTATGAATATTCTTGTGATGAAGGGGGTTGTCATTCTCCGTATGCTATGAGAATAAATTCGGAATATGATTACTATATTCAATTTATAAGTTCATATTATAATACTTTCGGACCGAATTATAATATTAACAATCATTTACGAAATAAGCGCCTTTGTGTGGGGGAAAATCAAAAAGGGGTTGAATTGTGTAAGAGTTTGGGAGGAAGACTCTTAACAGGTTATGAAAATTATTACGAATTATGATAATAAACCCCCCGCCGAGTTGGCGGGGGGTTTTTATGTCAGAAATACCTGTTATTTAATGCCGTAGAAATCGGCAATGATAGCCCAGGCTTCTTCGGCGGTATCTACAATGTGGCACATTTTGGCATCAGCTTTGTTAATCACACCGTAGGCAGCCAAGGCCTCAAAGTTGACCACTTTGCTCCAAAACTCTTTGCCCACTAAAATCACAGGGATTTCTTCTTTTTTGTAGGTTTGAATCAAGGTCAAAATCTCAAAGAGTTCATCAAACGTGCCAAAGCCGCCCGGAAAGCCCAAAATAGCTTTGGAACGCATCACCAAATGTAATTTGCGAATGGCAAAATAATGGAACAAAAATGCCAAGTTTTTGGTGATGTACGGATTGGGGCGTTGTTCATGCGGCAGGGTAATATTAAAGCCAATACTCGTGCCACCGTTTTCAAAAGCACCGCGGTTGGCCGCCTCCATAATGCCGGGGCCGCCACCTGTTACTACGGCAAAGCGGTTTTTGCCTTTTTTTACCACTAATTTGGCAAATTCTCGGCCTACTTCATAGTATTTAGACAAAGACAAAAGTCCTTCGGCTTCGGTCAGTTTGGTTTGCAAAACTTTGCTTTTTGGTTTTTTAGCCAGCTCTTTTTTAGCAGCGGCTACAAGGGCTTTGGCCTCTTTTTCGGGGCGTATGCGCGCACTGCCAAAACAGACAATAGTCTGCGTAATGTTCAGTGCTTTTAAGTACAATTCCGGTTTTAATACTTCCAGCTGAATGCGTACGGGGCGCAAGGTGGCTTTGTTGAGTAATTCAATATCCTCATAAGCGCGGATATAAGAAGAATCATGATCTACTGCGGCTACATTTCTCACTTTGGTGTTTTTTTTCATATTATTTACCCCATTTGAGTATTTGTTCCGTCATAGTTTGCGGTGTAAGACCCAACTGTTCAAACAGCAGGTTCACTTTACCGTGTTCTACAAATTCGTCCGGCAAGCCTAAGCGCAAAAGTTTAAAGGGCTTTTCTTGCGCGGTTAAATATTCCGCCACGGCAGAACCAAATCCGCCGCAGAGGCTGTTGTCCTCCACCGTTACGATACGGGGGGAACCTTTTAAGGCTTGTTCTAAAATGTCCGTATCCAACGGTTTGACAAAACGGGCATTGATGACGCCGGCATCCACTCCTTTTTTCTTCAAGAGTTCTGCCGCTTCTAAGGCCGGGTGGACGCGGTTGCCCACGGCTACAATCGTCAGGTCATTGCCTTTTCTAAGCCAGACCCCCTTACCGATGGGCAAATCTTGCGGCTCTTCGTCCATTTTGATGCCAAAGCCTGATCCGCGCGGATAACGCAAAACGAAAGGTTTGCCGGAGTCAAGGCCTGTTTTAAGCATGTGTTGAAGTTCATTTTCATCAGCCGGTGCGGCGATGATTAAATTGGGCGTACTGCGCAGGAAACTTAAATCATAAGCCCCATGATGGGTCGGTCCGTCTTCGCCTACTAATCCGGCACGATCCAACGCAAAGACAACAGGCAAGTTTTGCAAAGCGATATCATGCACAATTTGGTCATAACAACGCTGAGCAAAAGAAGAGTAGACTGCAACTACCGGTTTCATGCCCTCAGCGGCCAATCCGGCAGCAAAAGTGGCGGCGTGTTCTTCGGCAATGCCTACGTCAAAAAAGCGCTCCGGATACGTATGTCTAAATTCGTCTAGTCCCGTTCCTTCGGGCATGGCGGCGGTAATGGCATTTATTTTTTTGTCATTTTTAGCCAGTTTTACCATCGTGTCGGAAAAAGCCTTGGTAAAAGTAATGCAGCTGCTTTTTCCGATGGTGTCCCCCGTATCGGCATCAAAAATACCAATGCCATGAAATTTGGTCGGCTTTTCTTCGGCGGGGGTATAGCCTTTACCTTTTTTGGTAACGACGTGCAAAAGCACAGGCCCTTTCACTTCTTTGACGCTTTCCAATACTTCAATCATGGCTTCAATATCGTTTCCGTTAACGGGCCCAAAGTAGCGGAAGCCCATTTCTTCAAAAATTGTACCGGGGAATAAAATAGAGCGTGCTCTTTTGGCCAGTTTGGCGGCATTGTTGCCCAGTTCGTCAAATTGTTTTAAGAAACCGGCGGCTTTTTCTTCGGCCAGTTGTACATATTTTTTGGTTAAGAGCTTGGTAAGGACTTTGCCCAAGGCTCCCACCCGCTTGGAGATAAACATTTGGTTGTCGTTTAAGATAACCAACATGTCCGAGCCCAAAAGGCCCGCATTCTGCATGGCTTCGTAAGACATTCCTCCCGTCAGCGCTCCGTCCGCCACCAAAGCCACTACGCGTGCATCGGATTTCTTCTGGTCGCGCGCAATCGCCATGCCCAGCGCGGCTGACAGAGCCGTACTGGCATGACCTACGCCGAAATCATCATATTTGCTTTCGCTTCTTTTCGGGAATCCGCTCAGACCACCTTTGGTGCGAATGGAGTGAAATTTACTTTGTCTGCCTGTTAAAAGTTTGTGGGCATACGCTTGGTGGCCGGTATCAAAAACCAGTTTGTCTTTGGGGGTATCAAACACGTAATGAAGGGCTGTGATGATTTCCACCGCACCCAGGCTGGAACCCAAATGACCACCGTTTTTGCTAGTGGTTTGGATAATTTCCTGCCGGATTTCCTCGCACAACGTGGGCAAAAGCTCGCGCTTAATATTGCGCAAATCGGCGGGGGTTTTGACGGTAGGTAGTACTTTCATGACGACTCCTTAATAAGTGCGTGTTTTGAAAAATTCCGCCATGCAATACAGCGGGGCTAAATTTTTACGTTTGACATTCTTCAAGCTGTCCAAAGCTTTTTGGGCTTTGGAAATCAAAAGTTGGGCATGTTTGCGGCTTCCTTCTAAGCCGAACAGACTGACAAAAGTGAGTTTACCATTTTCAGCATCACTGTTGGATTTTCCTAACTGTTTGGCAGAAGCGGTAACGTCTAAAATATCGTCCACAATTTGGAACACCAAACCGATACAATCGGCATATTTTTGAATATGTTTTAAATCAGCCCCTTTCGCTCCGGCTAATAAAGCTCCCGTTTCTACACTGGCGCGAATTAAAGCCCCGGTTTTGTTTTCATGAATGTAGAGCAGTACATTTTCGGGTGTCGTTTCTTTGACGGATTGCGGCAATAAGAAATAATGCAGGCTTTTATCGGCCAATTTTTTGGAAGATTTTTTGAGTTTTTCAGCGCGGAAGCTGGAGGCATCTTGCGTACCCATACCTTCGGCATACACATCAGCTGTTTGACCGCCTACCATGCCGGAGGCTCCGGCGCGATGGGCAAAATTCTGCAAGGCTTTTAATGTATTTTCATAGCCGATAGATTTTACTTTTCCGTTTTGAGCAAATACTTCAAATACATACGTTAACAAAGCATCTCCGGCGAGTAAAGATAAATCTTCCCCAAATACTTTGTGGTTGGTGGGTTTGCCCCGGCGAAGATCGTCGTTGTCCATGCAAGGCAAATCATCGTGAATCAAGGAATAGGTGTGCAACATTTCCAGCGCACAGGCGGCCGGCATGACATCAGATGCTTTTTTGCCAAAGGCCTCTGCGGTAGCCATAGCCAAAATGGGGCGTACGCGTTTGCCGCCGGCTTGCAAAGAATAATCCATGGCATCGGTTAAAATTTTGGGAGAGTTTGGAATTTTGTCAATAAATTTGGAAAGATTTTTTTCTACCAGTTTGGCGCGCTCTTTCAGGTAAGCGTCAAAAGCTTTCATTTGTTGGGCATTGTCCGAATATTTACTGCTGCAAGGTTTAGTCATAATCACCTCTAAAAGGGTATATCTCTTATTATACATTAATGCAAAGTGTAGCTGACAAATTTTGCGCATGCTTAACAAAAAGCTTGACTTGTTTTTTTTTTTTGCTACAATTTTTGCGCTAGTAAAAATGTAGCAAAAAAGGAGAAAGAATATGAAAAATGTTTCTAGAGCGAATTTGGGCGGTTTTACATTGATCGAGTTATTGGTGGTCGTACTCATTATCGGCATACTTTCAGCGGTGGCTTTACCACAATATCAAAAAGCGGTCATGAAATCCAAAGCAACGCAGTTGCAGGTAGTGGTAAAACATTTTAAAGATATTTGCCAGTTGGACCGCTTGGCTGGTGGTACATGTGCCAAATTAGCAGATATGGGGTGGGAATATCCTTTGGAGAATTATAAATTAGAAGGAAATATGGAAACGTTTAAACTGGCTAATTCTCCGGTCCATCATAATGGGTATGATTTTTCTATGTGGCTTCCTAAGGCCAGTTTGGTTTTTCATACCAATGTGCACAACGGTTATGTTTTATGTGGCGGCATTTCTGCGCAAGAACAGTCCGTTTGCAAATCTTTGGCGGGGAAATCCACGGCTTGGAGTACTTCGGGTGATGGTACGGTTTACTATCGCATCGATGGATAATTTGTTTTTGCCTGCGTTTGTTTTTTATATAATCTAGGCATGGTAAAACTGAATCGACCGCATATTGGTATTTTTGGCAGAATGAACGTGGGTAAAAGCTCGCTCATCAATGCACTGACCGGCCAAAACACGGCCGTTGTGGCTGATGTGGCTGGCACAACGACAGATCCTGTCAAAAAAAATATGGAAATCTTAGGCATCGGGCCTGTTACTTTGATTGATACGGCCGGAATAGATGATGCGTCTGTGCTCGGCGCACAACGCGTGGCCAAGACCCAAGAAATTTTGGAACAGGTAAATTTGGCTATTTTAGTTTTTAGTGAAAGTTTGGGCCTGTATGAACAGCAGTGGGCCGCTTTACTGCGACAAAAAAACATTCCTTATTTTTGGGTACATAACAAGGCAGATTTATTTCCGCCCGTTTCTTCGAAAATAGACGGGGTGGAAGTGCTTGAATTTTCAAATAAATGCAAGGATAGTGCTGATTTAATAGAGGCCATTATCCGCCATATGCCGTCAAATGCTTATGCCCAAGATGATATTTTTGGAGGTTTTATCACGCAGGGGGATGAAGTGGTGTTTGTCATGCCGATTGATGCTTCTGCTCCCGAAGGCAGGCTTATTTTGCCGCAGGTACAAAGTTTGCGCGGTCTTTTGGATAACCATGCTGTTGGAATTTGCCTTCAACCGCAGCAGCTGGAAGGTTGGCTTAAAAAACATACCCCTAAATTGGTGGTAACGGATTCTCAGGCTTTTGCCTACGTTAGCTCCGTTGTTCCACCCACGGTTGCCCTGACCAGCTTTAGTATTTTGTTTTCCCGTTTAAAAGGGGATTTTGATTTGTTTTTGGCGGGAACGGAAAAAATAGACACTTTGCAAGAGGGGGACCGTGTGTTGGTGCTGGAATCCTGCACGCACAGTGTCAACGTGTGCGATGATATCGGGCACGTGAAACTACCCCAGTTATTGCAGAAGAAAACGGGAAAAAAATTATATTTTGATTTTATTACCAACTTAGACCCTCTTCCGGCAGATTTGTCCGCTTACAAGTTGGCCTTGCAATGCGGAGGGTGCATGGTAACACGCCAACAAATTTTAAGCAGATTACGGCGATTGACGGCGGCCCGTGTGCCGGTAAGCAACTACGGTTTAGCCATTGCTTGGTGTACGGGTATTTTTGGGCGTGTAACAGAAATGTTCCGTCTGTAAGCTACCTTGAAAAAATAAGAGGCTTTGCTATACTATAAAAAAGGAGATCGTATGAAACATTTATTGATTTGGAGTTTTCTTTTTGTTGTGGTCGCTCCGGCATTGGCCCACCCCAAAACAACGGTGGTTGTTACGCACCCTAAAACCGATACTACCGCTGTAGTCAGACCGCGCACGAATGTAATTGTCAATCGTCCGGCCAGTGTGGTTAAGGTGGAAAAACCGCTCACAGCCGGAGGAGCGACGGAAGCATTTTTACAGGGGGGAAAAGCTGGGCAAACCCCTGCGGCTACGCTCAAACCCTCCACTTCTGCGCCTTCGGCCAAAACTGCGGCGGCTGCCCCCAGCTATAGCCCCAGCTATAAAAAGTCCAAAGATTTGACGGTAAACAAGGCCGACAAAAGTGGTGGCGCTGCCGGTGGATTGGGAATGAAAGATCCTATGGCGGCTCAGAAAGAAGCAGAGGCCCGTTCCGCCCAAGTGCAGAAGGCTTTGGATGAAGGAAGTTTTAATAAAATTATTCCTCCCGAAATTATGGGTAAGCTGAAACAGCGCAATCACGAAGCAGCAAAAGCTGCCGGAAAAAAATAAATCTAATTAAAAAACCCTCCCATTTATTCGGAGGGTTTTTTTTATTTGACTATAACTTTACAATAAATCATGAAAGAAAATTTTTTGATGTTATCTTAAAAACAGTATATTTTAATTTTGAGTTTTGATTTTTCGGGCTACACCGTCAACGGGGGAGGCCGTTGCGGAGGCTAAATTGACTTGCCAAATACCGCAGCTGACGGTACGACTTTGTAAATTTTCTGCTTGTGTGCCGCTTTGTACTTTGGCTTTGCAAAAAACGCGGTAGGTATTTGCGGCTGTTTCTTTTGCTGAAAAAATTCTTTGGCTGAGCAGGAAGATATATCCCTTATTTTTGTATTCCTTGTTAAGTTTATAAAAGTAGCGGTCTATTTTTGCTCCTTCCAATCGTTGCAATAAATCCTGCGCGCGTTGTATAGCGGCGGGGTCTGGGGATTGGGGGGAGGTTTCCTCTTGTTGGGCGGCCCGATCGGCCAAGTCGGCATTGTGGCGGGCTTGCAAAAAACGTGCCTGGCTTTCTATTTGTGCTAAACGGACGGGGTCTTCCACCGTTTGTGTTTTTAACTTAACTAACCCGTTATTTTTAATGGCCCCTTGCGGAGATACTTTGACCGAAGTGGTATTTACCAAATTGGAATGGCTGACGGAAAGGGTAATTTTGGCCGGAGTATATTTCTCGGCGCGGCCGTAATATTTTAAGTTTTTTTCAAAATCTTTATTAAAGTCTAATACCACTTCTTTTTGCTCACTTCTCCAACAACAACGGTCAATACAAGTAATCTGTCCGTCCAGTGCCTCTTTAGCTTGCGCAGGGGAAAAATTCAGGCGAAATTGATAGCAGGAATCAAATTGTTTTCCGTCAAAATCGGTTTTCTTGGCGGGGATATCCAACCAAGGTTTGGTGGTGGCTACGCCGGAATTATTTAACGGCGCATAGCAGGCCGTTAACAAAAGAAAGTATATTGCCAGTAGGAAAACTTTTTTCATACACTTAATTATAGTAACTTTTGGAAGAAAAAAAAGAGGGAGGTGCTATGTTTGTAGAATGGTTGACGCGTTTACTGGATTCGTGCAGTTTTTTATCTCAGAGAGCAAAGACTTTATCGGCAGAAATTTTGGGCATTTTGGTGTTTGCCTTATTAGTATATTTGGCGTCTAAAATATGTAAGGGACTGCTGCATTTAGTTTTTAATCGTACTTTTTTTAGTAAAAAATTTCCGCATTTTATGGAAGCAGTGGAAAAATCCAAAATTTTGGGGGCTGCCGGTTATGCTCTTTCGGCGCTGGTTGCTATTCACTTATACACGGTTTTTCTTCCGTTGGAAGGGGCTATCCTTGCTTCTTTTATGAGTAAAGTGACGGGAATTTATGCGGCAGCCTGTTTTATGTGGTTGTTTGTCAGTGCCGTTAATGTACTGGATTGTATGTACGGGCAGAACCCCAATGTGCCTTTACGGGGGGTGTTTCAAGCGGGGAAAATTATTATTTATTTATTGGGCGCCTTGGTAATAGTTTCTATTCTGATCAGCAAAAAACCCATGTATGTCATTACAGGTTTGTCTGCCGCGGCGGCTGTATTCATGCTGATTTTTAAAGATCCCATTTTAGGTTTTGCCGCCGGTATTCAGTTGGCCAGCAACCATTTGTTGAAAATAGGAGACTGGATTACCATGGAATCTCACGGAGCCGACGGTACAGTGATAGATATTACGCTGACCACTGTACGGGTGCAAAACTTTGACAATACTTTGGTAAATGTTCCGGCGTATGATTTGGTTTCCCGTCCATTTCAAAATTGGAGCGGTATGTTTCAAAGCGGGGCCAGACGTATTAAACGCTCTATCAATATAGATGTGGAAACCATTAAGTTTTTGGATAAAGATTTGTTTGAACGATTGAAAAAAATTAAGTTAATTTCGGGATACTTAAAAGAAAAAGAGGCTGAAATCCGTGCCTTTAACGAAGAACACGGCAACAAAGAAAGCGTCTTAAACGGCCGTCATTTAACCAATGTAGGCACTTTCCGTCAATATGCAGAAGCTTATCTTAACAGTTTATCCACCATTGACCATAAACAAACATGCATGGTGCGCCAACTGGCCCCCACCACTGCAGGGCTTCCGTTAGAAATTTATTGTTTTACCGCCACTACAGAGTGGTTAAAATATGAGGGAATTCAATCCGACGTTTTTGATCATCTGTATTCCGTAATGCCGGAGTTTGATTTATTCCCGTATCAACAGCCCGCCGGAAGAAATGTGAACCAAGCAGCTCGGGTGGTGTTTACAAAGGCAAATCAAGAAAATCTGTAAAGATTAAAAAGCCCCGCTTGAACGGGGCTTTTTGTTACATGATTTTTTGTAAATAACGCTTGGTCTCTTTTTGTAATTTATGACGGATACGCCATAACATATACACGTTGGGTAAGGTCATAAACGTCATCATTAAAACCGTCAACCCCCATGCAAAACGGGTGCTTAGCCCTACTTCAAAAGCATCGGGAGAAATGGTCCAACCAAGAGAGAAAGTGGTTCCCAGTCCTCCGCCCAACACACATACAACGATGTAAAAGATACGCCATGCTTTGGCCCATTTTCCGCCGCCTAAAAATTGAAAGGCCTTTTCTCCGTAATAAGACCAACCGATTAAGGTGGTAAAAGAGAAAATGATGAGTGAGAAAATTAAAATAGGAGTACCAATATAGGGCACTGTTTTGAAAGCACTATTACAAAGGTCCGCCGCAAATACATTGGGGTTTTGCCAATCTCCCGCCACTACCACCACTAATCCGGATAAAACACAGATAAACACCGTCCAAAATACGGAGGTGGCAGAAATAATACCCATTTTAACGGCACTTTTGGTTTGGGCTGCTGAAGCGGCAATAGAGGCGCTGCCTAGGCCCGCTTCCGTACTCATAACGCTTCTGGAAACACCAATTCCCATGGCATTTAAAACCGCTTGAAACAGAGCCATCACGGTTACACCGGCAGCACCGCCGACGGCTGCTTTACCGGTAAAAGCCATACTGACGATGAGCCAAAGGGCGTGAGGGAGCTGACTAAAGTTCATGATCACTATGATGAGGGAGATGAACAAATAAGCCCCACCCATAATAGGGACCAACCATTCAGAGTAGGAAGCAATTCTTTTGACTCCGCCGATTGTTACCGTTCCGGCCAATACCGCCACAATGACTCCCACGATCCAAGGGTTAATACTATATCCTTCACGCAAGACATCGGCAATGGAATTGGTCTGCAGGGCCGCTCCGGCAGAGAGAGCCATAAAAATCGTGCCGATAGCAAAAATAACGGCTAACCACTTCATTTTAAGCACGCGCATCATCACATACATCGGGCCGCCTACGTATTCGCCTTCTTTGCGGACACGGTATTTAACGGCGGCGGTACATTCGCAATACTTAATCACGAAGTTAAAAAGACCGGCTACTGCAATCCAAAATACGGCTCCGGGGCCGCCCTCTGCCACTGCGGTGGTAACCCCCAAAATACTGCCCGTTCCTACTGTGGCACCGATCATCATGGCTAAAGAAGCAAAACTGCTGACGGTGCCTTCTCCTTCATCTTGACGCAAGGAAAGGGAAATGGCCCGAAACGTATATTTCTGTATAAATCCTAATTTAAACGTAAAATAAATACCTAATCCGAAGATTAAAATAATCATGGGCGGTCCCCACACAAATCCATTCAAAAGGTCAACGTAGTGCAATAATTGTTCCATAGGATAAACTCCGGCTTGTACATAAGGTAATAAAGATATGTTTTTCATTTTAGCAAATATTACATAGAAAAAATATTGGCATATATCGGAAAATAATTTATACAATGTATTTAGTACAGATAATGCTGTCTCAAAAGGAGATATGGATATGAGAAAAATTTTTCTGTTTGCCGTTTTAGGTGTGTGTGTTGCCGGTTGTGCTTCTTCCGACAAAACCTCTTCCCAATCTGAGGGATTAACGGGCCAGTATGCCAAGTATCAGATTGTAGACCAAGAATTTGATCATCTTATTGTCCCTAATGACAGTTATGACCGTGTTTCCTCTTATGAGGACCAAGTGAGCGGAGCCTCTTATATCAAAAGCTCCACCCGCCAAACCAATCAAAAGCCGGCCCGCACTATGGCGGTAAAAAAGACGGTGGTGGACGGAGAAGGAAACCAAATGCCGGCTGATGTTTCTGCTCCGGTTACCGATCAGGAAGCTTTGCCCGATGAATCACAAGAGGCCTCTTACTAAGATGCCTTTTACGGTAGCAGACAAAAAAGAACTTTTAGAACAAGAAGCCCATAGACTCTATGGGCTTTTGGGTTATGTATCACGTATCCAAGCTAAAAAGTGGACGTATGCCGATTGTCTGCAAATTGCGCCTTACACGCTCTCTATCCGACAAATCAAAAAAGAACAAAATGCCGTTATTTTAGCCCATTCTTATACCGTGCCGGAGTTGGTTTTGGGTGTAGCTGATTTCAGCGGAGATTCATATGCGCTCAGTTTGAAAGCCAAGGATATATCAGCAGAAAAAATTATTTTTGCCGGTGTGTGGTTTATGGCGGAAACCGCTAAAATTTTAAACCCTGCCAAGCAGGTTCTCATTCCGGCGGGTAAAGCCGGTTGCAGTTTGGCAGATGCGATCACTGCCGAAGAGGTTCGCGCTCTAAAAAAAGAATATCCGCAGGTGCCGGTGTTATGCTATATAAATAGCTCTGCAGAAGTAAAAGCTGAGTGTGATGTGTGTGTGACTTCGGGCAATGTATTTGATATTGCCCAACGTTTGCCATCTAAGGAACTGATTTTTGTGCCGGATTTATTGATGGCTAAAAATATAGAGCTGGAATTAGTGCGCCGCGGCACCCCCAAAAAAATCATAGCGGCCGGTGGCAGTTGTTGTGTGCATGAGCAGTACACGGTAGCAGATGTGGAGAAATTGCGCAGTGCGTATCCGGATATTGTGGTTATTTGTCACCCGGAATGTCATGCGGAGGTTTGCGCCGTGTGTGATTACGTAGGAAGCACCCAGGGAATGCAGGACTATGTGGCCCGAAGCACTGCCAAAACATTTGGTATGCTGACGGAGCAAGGTTTGGTTAACCGTTTAGAAGCGGCATTCGCAGATAAACAATTTATTTGGCCTTTTGGTACTTGCCGGTATATGAAGCAAAACACGTTGGAAAATACCTTTCAGGCTTTGCTGGAGCCGCAACCGGAGCAGGTGGTTAGCTTGCCTGAAAGCGTGATAGAAGGGGCCAAAAAATCTTTACAAAAAATGTTTGAGTTAAGCAAATGATCATAGAAAAAATTATACAGTTAGCTATTGAAGAAGATTTGGGACTTGGAGATATTACTTCCGATAATATTTTCACTGCGCAGAATCGGGCCCGTGCCATAATTGTGGCGAAAGAAGACCTGGTGTTAAGCGGTATGGATATTGCCCGTCAGACGTTTTGGTATGTAGATGAAACGTTGCTCTTTACGCCCTTGAAAAAAGACGGTGATTTGGTAAAAAAAGGGGAAAAAGTGTTGGAGTTGGAAGGAGCCACTTTGAGTATTTTAAAAGGGGAGCGAACGGCACTTAATTTTATGCAACGCATGAGCGGCATCGCCACCGCCAGCCGTGAATATGCCGAAATTGCCCAAGCCTACGGCGTGATGATGGTGGATACGCGCAAAAGCCAACCGGGTATGCGTAAATTAGATAAATATGCCGTACGTTGCGGAGGCGCCCGCAATCACCGTATGTCTTTGGCAGACAGCGTGATGATTAAGGATAATCACATTGCGGCCGCCGGCTCTATTACAGCGGCAGTCCGCCGAATCAAAGATGCCATCGGACATACACCCAAAATAGAAGTGGAAGTGACTAATACGCAAGAGATTACCGAAGCCTTACAAGCCGGAGCGGATATCATCATGTTGGATAATATGACACCGGCCCAAGCGGCGGAAGCTGTGCAGTTCATAGCCGGCCGCGCTTTGGTAGAGATTTCAGGCGGTATTACAAAAGAGAATTTGGCCGCTTATTGCCAGGCCAAGCCGGATGTTATCTCTTCCGGTGCACTGACGCATTCCGTTCCCAGTAAAGATTTAAGTCTTAGAATTACCGAGTATATTCGGTAAAGGGCTTGTTGAGCCTATAAAAGGAGTACACTATGGATTACAAAAAATTATATTCTGAAACAGCCCAAAGCATCAAGGCCTCCGCTATACGTGAGCTGTTGAAATTGACGGTCCGTCCGGAGATTATTTCTTTGGCAGGCGGTTTGCCGGATCCCACTTTGTTCCCTGTTGAAGCCGTAGCTAAAAGCTTGCAAGAAGTATTGGCCACCACTCCCAGAGAAGCCCTCCAATATGGCACTACGGAAGGCCAGCCTGTTTTGAAAAAAGAGCTGGTTAAACTACTGCAAGAAACTGAAAATATTGAAGCCAAAGCGGAGCAACTTTTAGTAGTCTCTGCCTCCCAGCAAGGTTTGGATATGACGGCGCGTATTTTCCTGAACAGAGGCGATGCTATTGTAACCTCTTCCCCTACTTATTTGGGGGCCTTGCAGGCGTTTGCCGCTTCCGGTGCCGATGTGTATGGGGCGGATAGCGATGAACAGGGGGTTATTCCCTGCGCGATAGAAAAACGATTGCAAGAGCTAAAAGAGGCCGGCAAAGCATGCAAATTTATTTATTTGGTACCGGATTTTCAAAACCCGAACGGTTTAACGATTCCCGAGGAACGCCGTGTAGAAATCTTGAAATTGGCAGAAAAATACAATACGCTGATTGTGGAAGATTCCCCATACCGTCAGGTGCGCTTTGAAGGCGTAGCTCCTAAAACGTTTTATGCATTAGACGGCGGGCGCGGGAATGTCATTACGCTGTTTACGTTTTCTAAAGTCTTTGTGCCGGGCTTCCGTTTAGGCTATGTGTTGGCTCCTGCCGAAGTGATACAGAAATACGTGATTTTAAAGCAAGCCATGGATTTGTGTACTACCCCGATTGTTCAGGTGGCGGCGGCGGCCTATTTACGAAGCGGTCATTTGCAGCATCATATTCAAGACGTGGTAAAAGTGTATCACAAGAAACGTGATTTAATGCTGAAAGTATTGGCCGAATATATGCCACAAGGTGTAAGCTGGACTAAGCCGGAAGGGGGGTTGTTTTTGTGGGTCACATTGCCGGAACATATAGATGCGCAAGAAATGCTGAAAATCTCTCTGCAAGAAAAAGTGGCGTATGTGGCGGGAAAAGACTTCTATCCTCCGCGTGATGCTAAGAAGAATGATTTGCGTCTAAACTTCTCTTACTCTACGGAGGAGCAGATTGTAGAAGGGATTAAGCGCTTGGCCACGACCATCAAAAAAGCCATGGCTTAATTGGTACACGACTTTTACAGTCATGTGTATTTTTACACACAGGAGAAAAGGTAAAATTTTCTCCTGCGAAAAAAATTATATGTGCTTCTGCCAAAGATAATTCGGTGGCTAAAAAAGTCTGTTTGTCTTTGGGCGGTGAGTATTATATGACGGGAGATTGGGGGGAATTTTATAAACTCAGTTAAAGATATTTTTTCCGATCAAAAACCCCGCATAAAGCGGGGTTTTTTTAAGATTCTTTTACTACGGAAATTTCATGCTCTATTTTTACATGTCTGGCTACCAAGCAACGTTTGGCTACTTCTATAAGGGCATTTTCGTATTTAGGCGGAAAATCTGCCGGCACATGAATGGCCACTTTGATTTTTTCAATCACATAGTCGCTAATGTTCCATACAGGGTCTAACGTTAAATAAACGTTTTCAGGTAGAGAATGCTGTTTTAAAAAGTTTAAAACAAAAACTCCGCTACAGCTTCCCAAGGCCGATAAAAACAGGTCAATCGGAGTAGGGGCGGAGGCATCCCCGCCGTGTTCTTTGGGTTGGTCGGTCCATACGTCAAAATCTTTGACGCGCACTTTTACCTTTTTATTTCCTTCAAAGGTTATTCTCATGAAACGGCTCCTTTCTGGTAAAATTACGACGGAAAAAGATACGGCTTACTACTAGTATATCTATTTTAAAAAAATTTTCAATATAAAATTTTTGTCTTTCTACTGCTTTTGATACAATAAATATATGAAAAAATTTCCTTTCTTCCATTTTTTTCTGTCGTTTTTTTTCTGCTTTCTGTTATGTGCCTGCTCTTCTGCGCAGGTCAAAAAAAAGCAAGTTTTATCTTCGGTTGAGAATCATGTCCTTGCTCCGCAAAAAGTGTCTTTATGGAAAGATAAACTGTACTTACTTTATCAGTATGAAGGGGAAAGCTTCTATTTTGTAGCTTCGGCCCGTGCCGATCATAAAAAAGGAAGTGAGTATTCCACCTTGGAACCCAAAAAATTTTTTGAGCTGGGTGAACATGAGGGAGCCCAAAATGTGATTGTGGTGGGGCGGGAATGGACGGAAGTATTAAAAGAGGTTCTGCTCTCTTTATTGCCTCTTAACAAAGAGGAAGGACGGGTCATTTTTATTGATAATTTTGAAACGCTTTTATACCGCGGACAGGACGGAAAGGCGGACTTGGTAGATTTGGCCCGGGCTCCTGCGAATATAAAATTGATCGGAAAAGTGGATAAAGAGGAATTTAACCGATTGGTTTATCAAAAAATCAAAGAAATGGTCGGCCATGCCGGGGTGCCTTATAGCCGCTTTTTATTGCGTTTGGAAAATGTACCGCTTACTCCGTTTGTCTATGTTGATACGCAGAAAGGAATATTAACCCCCTTACAATTGCCACCTTATTATGAGTTGGAAAAGGAAATGACCCAATTGGGCTTTTCCGCCAAATTTTTATGGTCTTTTTTCGTCAGAAGTCATTTTTTGGGGGTATTGAAAGCACCGTTCACCTCAGCCACCCGTTTGGGTTCTCTTACATGGGCTTCCGTATATACGGCATTTCCACCGCACTATGCAGAGTTAAAAGAAGTGCCCGCTTTGAACCAATCCGGTCAAGAAATGGATTTGACGGATTTTAATCAATGGTTAGATAAAAAAATCAGCAAACAAAACTATAAAGCGGAAGTAACATTATTAATTGACGGAGAAGAGTTTTTCCCACACTTTATTTTAGCTTCCCAACGGGCGAAACACTCTATTTTTACGCGGGTGTATATTTTTACGACGGATCCGTATTCTTTGAAGATTGCCGATTTGCTCAAATCCCGTGCGGCCGACGGGGTGGACGTGCGTGTGTTGACCGATGAGTTGAACAGTATTTTAAACGTTACCAAACAGCCGGAGTTGGCCTATAAAGAAGATTTTGTCATGCCGCGCAGCATTACCCAATATTTGCGCAAAGACTCCTCTGCTAAGGCCCGTACACACTTAAACACATGGGCTACCTTTGACCATACAAAGGTGTATTTGATAGATAGGGAGCTTGCCTATACGGGCGGTATGAATATCGGAGAAGAGTACCGCTACACTTGGCACGATATGATGGTGGCCTTGCGCGGGCCGGTGGTAGGACGCTTGGTAAAGAATTTTTATGAAGCGTGGTCTTTTAACGGGTGGGGTGGGGATTATGCCGCCGCTTACCGCAAGTTATTTAGCAAGAAGCAACGCGACGTCAACCAAGAAAAACCCAATATGATAGACGTGCGCCTTTTGTATACCAAGCCGACCCAAGCGCAAATCTTTCATGCTCAGTTGGAAGCTATTAAACGCGCCCAAAAACGAATTTATATTCAAAATGCCTATTTTTCTGATGACCGCATTGTGGGGGAACTGATCCAGGCGCGCGGGCGCGGGGTGGATGTGCGTGTCATTTTACCCGGCGAAAATGATGTAAGTATTATGGACGCCAATAATCAGATCATGGCCAATAAATTATGGAGAAATGGGGTACGTGTCTATTTTTACAAAGGCATGAGCCATGTAAAAGCGGCTATTTATGACGGTTGGGCAGTGGTAGGATCTGCCAATTTTGATAAGATGAGTTTGTTTATTAATCAGGAAATGAGTTTAGGTATTTCCGATTCTTCCTTTGTCAAAGAATTAGAGCTGCGTCTGTTTGAAAAAGACTTTTTGAATTCGGAAGAAATGATGCAGGAACGGAGCGTCGGCTGGAATTCTTTTATTGTAGGAGCTTTGACAAATCAGCTTTAATAAAAACCCCGCATAAAGCGGGGTTTTTTACTTTACAGGCTCTAAAGTGCGTTTATAACCAGTGGATTTCATGATGCGTGCTTTGAAAATGGAGCCGACTTTAACAGGTTGGCTGAAAGTTACTTGTCCGTCAATATCCGGTGCATCTTTATACGTGCGTCCGAAAGTGGGCCCATCTGCAATGGCTTCCACCACGGTACCTTGGATCCGTTTGTTAATCCGGTCAATGACACGGCTTTGCGTTTCTTCCAACAGCAACCGCCGCTGGTGTTTGAGATCTTGAGGTATTTGCCGGTCTAAATCATAAGCCGCGGTAGCAGGCTCCCGAAAATATTCAAACACACCCATGTTATCAAATTCGTAATCGGAAACAAACTGTTGTAATTCTTTGAAATCACTCTCCGTTTCTCCGGGGAAACCCACAATAAAGTTTGTGCGTAAAGAAATATCCGGTACCCGTTTTTTAAGCATATCCAAAGTGCGGCGGATTTGTGCCCCGTCACAATGGCGGTTCATGTGTTTAAGTACAGGGTCTGCGATATGTTGCAACGGAATATCAATATAGTGAAAAATGCGCGGAGTAGAGGCAATTAATTCTGCCAACTCTTCCGTTACGCGGTGCGGATATCCGTACATCAAGCGTAAGCGTTTGATTTTGCGGTTTTTTAACAAATTTTTAAGTAAGGGCACCAGAGAGGGCTTTGCATACAAATCCTGCCCGTAAGAGGTGGTGTCTTGCGCAATGAGCGATATTTCTTTTACGCCGTTTTCCGCCATTAATTCTGCTTCCCGTAGGATATCTTCCATCGGTTTGGAGCGGTAATTACCGCGTAGAAAAGGGATCGTGCAATAAGCACAGCGATTATTGCAGCCGTCGGCCACTTTTAAGTAAGCCGTATGCGGAGCCGTGAGGCTCATTTTATATTCCGGTAAATAGAGCTGCTTGGGAAGAGGCGAATTTTGAAAACCGTTTTTAGTTAACGTTTTTTCTATTTCCTCCTGTTTTCCGATAGAAAAGACTAAGTCCAGTTGCGGAAAATCTGTCAAAATTTTTTCTTTATATCGCTCCACCATACAACCGGTTACTGCCACTTTTTTAACAGCTCCTGCTTTTTTAAGTTCCAGCGCATAGCGGATTTCTTCTTCCGCTTCTTGCACGGCAGAGGCAATAAAACCGCAGGTATTAATGATTAATATATCTGCCCCGTTCGGATCCAAAAGCAACTGATGTCCTTTTCCGATAAGACGGGCGGAAAATTCTTCGCTATTGGTTAGGTTTTTGGGACAACCTAAACTGATTAAAGAAAATTTCATGTGCTATCTTGACCGTTTAAACAGCCAAGTCCTCTCTTTTAATATGTTCTTGTTCTTCTTCCAACTCATCTTCATCGCGCTTGAGCAAGGCCATACCAAAGGTAATTACGCCCACGCGCCCGATAATCATGGTGGCGATAATGATTAGCTTTCCTAAAATGCCCATTTTTTCACTGGCGCCTATGCTGACGCCGGCCGTACTGAGGGCGGCCACCGTTTCAAAAAAGAGATCCAAGAAAGGCAGATCTTCCACCCACGTCAGCAAAAACATGGCAACAAACAACATAAATACATAAAAGATGAAGGTAGAATTGGCAATATACAGGCGGTAGAGCGGAATTTGCCTGCCTAAAAAAGTGATGTGTTTCCGGCCGAATAAATGGCTGGAAACGGTGGCCAACAAACAGGTAACGGTGGTGGTTTTTAAACCGCCACCCGTACCGGAGGGGGAACCACCGATAGACATGAGTAACATCAGTACTAAAAATGAGCAAACTGTCAAAGAGGAAAGGGGAATCGTGTTAAAACCGGCAGTAGTCATAGCAGCCGTTGCCTGAAAGAGTGCGGCAGAGGGAGGCAAACCAGGGTTAGTAAGCAAGATAAAGAAAGAAGAAAGCAAGATGGCTACTAACGTAAAAAGAACAATAATTTTAGTAGTGTAAGATATCTCGCGCGTTCTGCCTACAATACGGTTAAACAGGTCCGTTACTACAATAAAGCCCATGGCTCCTGCCAAGGAAAGCAAGGAAATAACTATATTGATGGTTTTGCTGTCTGCAAAAGAGACAAGACTGTCCGGAAATAAACTAAATCCTGCTGTACAAAAAGCAGATACACTGTGAAAAACCGCATACCAAGTGGCATCAAAGGGAGTAAAATCATGTCGGATAAAGTAGTTGTATAAGAATCCGGCTCCGATTAACTCTGCCAAAAAAGTAAAAATAATTACCGCTCTTAAAAAATCTTGCAAGCGTACAGTCTTGGGGAGGGCAAATTCCGTATTTAATACTTCGGTATGGCGGTGGCGCAAGCGGTGTGAAAAGGATAGATAAAGAAAAGAGGATATCGTCATATATCCGATACCGGCCGTTTGCATAATAATCAATACCACTAATTTACCTAAAAACGTGTAAGACTCTGCGAAATTAACAGTAGCTAAACCGCTCGTGGAAGCAGCAGCGGCCGCGGTGAAAAGATTATCTATCAGACTCACTTCGCCATTATCCATAAAAGGCAAGCTCAGCACAATCCACCCAACAAACATATACAACAAAATCCCTTGCAGCATATTTTGATGGGGAGATAAGTGCAAAACAAACAGCGTATATTTTTTGAGTGCGGTGCGGATAAACTGTAGCGCCGCCGCAAAAGCTTCTTTTACAGATAAATCAGTAGACATATATTTATTGTATCAATTTTAATAGGAAGCGCAAAAAAGCCCTGCTTTTTTGCAGGGCTTTTGGTTATTACTCGGCAGTAATGCTAAATTTGATATTTGGGTTCAGGCTTTTATGTACCGGACAAGTTTTTGCCGCTGCCAGACATTTTTTTCGTACGGTTTCGCTCAATCCGGCCGGAAAAATAACGTGCAGGCTGATCTCTTGTAGCCCTTCCAAATTAGCACCGAAGTGCGGATTTAAGCAGATATTAGCCCCGTCCAGTTTTTCGCCGGCCTTTTCTGCCACCACACTCATCATCGTCAAGGTACAGGCCCCCAGTGCCGCCACCAACATATCCCCCGGTGTTACAAACTCTTGTTTGTTATCGTGAGCGGTGTGTAAAATGTCAGCCGTACCCTCTTTTTTAATATAAACACGGGTATTGCCCGTATAACTGCAATTAATGATGCTGCTCATGTTGTCCCCCTTTTAGTCTGTATGTATGGTAATTTTTATATCTTCTCGTAAAGTTTGATGTACCGGACAAGCCTGTACGGCGCCCAAGTAGCGTTGTTTTTGAGAAGGGGTAAAATATGGAGGGAATGTAATGTGTAAAATAAATTCTCCGATTCTTCTTGGATTTTGGGCCATTACTTTTTCAATTTCAATACAGGCTCCTTCCAATTTTTCGCCATTCCGTTCGGCCATTTTGCCCATAATGGTAAGTATGCAAGAGGCAAAAGCCGAGGCCAATAAATCCGTAGGCGAAAAAAGGCGTCCTTTTCCACCGTTATCCGGCGGAAGATCTGTTTGGATTTGGGCTCCGGTCGGTTCATGTGTAAGGGTGGTTTTTCCGTCGCCGATATAGGTAGATAAAATTTTAGTCATATTTCCTCCTGTGTATTATAGTGTAGCTTATTGTTTTTTGATGGACAAGGTGTAAAAAGTATTAGTTATTTGCAATAAAAAGCAAAGAGGATGTGTTTTATCTATATAACAAAAGGAGGTGTACTTATGATTAAAGGAGCACTTGCACTTGCACTGATGAGCACGGTAGGTATGGGGGGAATGGTAACCGTGTCCTCCGACGGAAATGTGACCACGTCTTATTTTATGCCTTCGGTCATGGTGGTAAATGACGGTCCCAGACACCCGCATTATCATGCCCCAAAACCGGTGATTCATCATACGGTACTACACAAACCTCATAAACCGGTGGTAAAAAAAGAGCATAAGCCGAAGCCGCCTAAAGCACAAAAACCCACTAAACATAAACAGCAGGGAAAAAAAGAGAAAGCTCCCGCTCACAAAGGAAAATCTAAAGGGGGGAAAAAATAAAAATAAAAACCTCGGTTAACACCGAGGTTTTTGGTTGCTTTATATACAGTTAAAACATAAAAAAACCAGACTTTTGTCTGGTTTTTAAATGGCTCCCCGAGTAGGACTCGAACCTACAACCTACCGGTTAACAGCCGGTCGCTCCACCATTGAGCTATCGGGGAATAAATCCGTTCTTCTTGCTACCTATTTATTGTACCTAAAAAAAATTAGTTTGTAAATACTTTCTTTTTTTCGTCGGAAAAAATTATTTATGTGTCCAAATATGTTCTGTTCTGCGCGGTGGCATGCCGGGCTTATATTCCAGCAAAAGTACTTTTTTCTTTTTTCCGTTTTGCCACGGTGGCAGAGGGGTTTTGCCCGAAGTAGCGGCCCAAAAGTCATTTTTCTTTCGTCCGAGAATACTTATCAAAATCAGTGCGCTAAACACATAGGCCATAAAGGCCAAGGTTTTTTGAAGTCCTGCAAAGTGTATAAAAACGGCAATTCCTAGCACGCATATACTTTCTACCGTATAAGAAGCGGTAGCAAAAATGCCTAATATTTTTCCGCGTAAATTTTCTGGAGCGCGCAGTAAAATCAGCGTGGAAACCATGGCGGAAAATGCCCCGAACGGAATTCCGCATAAAATAGTTGCTGCCAGAACAACTGCTTTATGAAAATTATAATACAACACCAGTACCGATAAAGTATAAGCGGCATAATTAGCTGTCAGTAAAGTAAAAAATTTAAACTTTTTGGCTGCTCTTGCAAAATAAAGCGCAACTATAAATGCTCCCAATCCAAAGGCCGCTCCCAAAAGTCCCAAGTAAATAGGATCATAGTGATACTGATAAATATACCCCGGCAAAAGCAATAACTCCCACGACTGGCCCAAAATAAAGAAAGGCATGGTAAATAAAATGCTTTCTTTAAGTACAGGATCTGTTTTGAGCAGTTGCCACGCATGAGAAAAAGTGGTAGGATTGGCAGTTAAACGTCGGTTTCTGCGGCTGTAAATGGTCAGGCTGATCAGCACGATAAATGCACACATGAACACCACCGCCACCCAAGAAAGATAGAGCCCTAAAAATGCAATAAAAAGTCCGCCTAAAACAGGGCCGAAAACGGACATAATCCCATCTAATGCTTCCACTACCCCCGTCGCGCGGGGCAAAGAAACTTCTGCATATCGTGAAAAAGTGGGAGCCAAAGCCGTACGTGCCAACTGACCGGGAGCATCAAAAAAAGAACTTAAAAAGATTAGCACTCCGATAAGCCATGGGTATGCTACATGGCAAGCAATCAAAATAGGAATGCTCCCCAGTAAAATAAATTGAATAACCTCACAGCTGAGCATCATTTTAGACCGGCCTAATTTATCAATCATTTTACCGCCGTATAAGGAAGAAAAAATATTAGGAAGTAGTGAGCAAAAACCGATAAACCCCGTCCACAGCAGGCTGCCTGTGGTCGTCAGTACGTACCAAGGGAGTAAAAGCTGCATAAACTGATTGACGAGAGAGGAAGTTCCTTCTGCGGTCCATAGCAGTTTCAGCGGAGTTTTGTGGGTGGCCCATCTAGTCCATAATAACATGTTCCCTCCTTGGAAAAATTATATAAAATGAAAATGTAAAAGGGGGTAAATATGGCTGATTATAAAGATTATTATAAGATTTTGGGTGTTAGTAAAAATGCTACGGATGCCGAGATAAAAAAGGCATTCAAATCCGCCGCGCGTAAGTATCATCCGGACTTACATCCCGAAGGAAAAAAAGCGGAGATGACCGAAAAATTTAAAGATGTGAATGAGGCCTATGCCGTTCTTTCCGACAAACAAAAACGCACCATTTATGATCAAGTGGGTCAAGCAGGGTATCAAAATTATGCGCGTGGCGGCGGTGCGCAAAGCGCGTACGGCCAGGGCAATCCCTTCGGCGGAGCATATCAACAGTACGGTGGCGGAAACGGTAATGCGTATTATAATTTTAGCTCCAACGGTGGCGGAGATTTTGGCGGGGCTGATTTTAGTGATTTTTTTCAAAGTATTTTTGGCGGTATGGGCGGCTTTGGTGCCAATATGGGTGGATTTAGTGGTTTTGGCGGTGCGCGTGCCGGTGGCTCGGGGCAAAGAAACGGCGACGTAGAGGCAGAGTTAGCCCTCAATCTGGAAGATGCCCACCGTGGCGGCCCCATGCAGCTCACGCTCCCCGGCGGACGGAATGTGACGGTAAAAATTCCGGCTGGAGTGGGGGAAGGTAAACGCATAAAACTTAAAGGTTTTGGCAATCCTACGGCACGTGGTAACGGAGATTTGTATTTAATCATCAAAATCCGTCCGCATTTGACGTATCGGTTGGAAGGGGAAGACTTGTACGTTCCTGTTACTTTGATGCCGTGGACGGCCGCTTTGGGTGGTACGATTTTTGTGCCTACCTTAGATGGGCCTGTAAAAGTGAAAGTGCCGGCCGGTACACACAATGGAAAAAAATTAAAACTCAGCGGAAAAGGCCTAAGCGGGAAAGGAAACTTATATGCCACGTTGACGATAGATGTGCCGCGTACGCTGACAAAAGAGCAAAAAGAATTGTTTGCCAAGCTTTCACAAATCAGTTAATAAATCTTGTTTGAAACACCTCTGATTATACAGAGGTGTTTTTCTTTAGTACAATAAATACATGAAAAGATTCTTGAGTTTTATTTTACATAGCCTGGATCCGCACTGCCAAAGCTTTTTATATTTTAAGTGGGGATTTTGGAGTCTTTTATTTTGTGTGGGGGCTGTGGCATGGTTATTTTTCCATGCGCAAGGAAGTTTAACGAAGGGTCTGTTGGACAATATATTTGTATATCTTCCTAATTATTTAACGCATGAGTTTTCCCACCGGCTTTGGTGTTCTTTGCGTTGGCAATGGTGGTGCTATGCCAGCGGAAACGGTATGGAAACATTGATTCCGCTCTTTTTGTGTTTTTGGGCCTTACGTTTGCGTGGGGGGAGGTACTTACTACCGGTGCTTACCTATTGGTTGGGCACCACTTTATACGGCGCAGGTATTTATGCCAGCGATGCGCGCGCCTCTAAAATGCCTCTTACTTCCTCAGATATGATGACTAATTTTGCCCCCGGAGAGATAAAAGGAGACTGGCATTATATTTTAGAGCCACTCGGGCTTTTGGAATATGATGTGATTATTGGCAAAATTTTGATTTTTGGCGGTATTTTTTGTTTAGTAATAGCGGTATATAGTTTGTGGTATTATTGGACACATCAAGAACAATATTTAAGAGAATGGCATTAATTTTTACATTGTTCTTTATGCGCTTTCTTTAAAAGGGAGCGCATTTTTTTGTCTTTTGTCAGTTCAAAGATTTCTTTACCATTATATAAACGGCACACATCTGCTTTGTGCTCCAGCAAAAGTTTTACCCCTGCCAAATCTTTCAGCTCCGTTACCGCATAAAAAAGCACATCTGTGTTAAATTGGGTTTGTAGATTGGGGTTGGCTCCTTTTTTAAGCATATATTCTATCAGAGAAAGGCGTTGCTTCTCATCAGGAAATTCCGTTAAAAATGCGAGCATTAACGGTGTGGTGCCTATGTCGGTTTGAGCGTTGATATCGGCTTCATTTTCTATGAGTTGGGCGGCAAACTCGGCATGACCGTCTCGTACTGCTATAAAAAGCGGAGTCCAATTTTTATCATTGGCGGAATGAATCTGCAATTTGTTTTTAACTAAATACTGCAAAATTTTTTCATTTCCGCCGGAGGCTGCCGCAAGGGGGAGGGTGAAAAGTGCATTTTGGTAATGACGGGATTCGTCTGTAATATATAGCGCATAGTCTGCTTCCGCTCCCTCTTCCAGTAAGTTTTTTACCTCAATTAAGTTCCCTTCGTAGGCTGCCCATAGCAAAGCTTCTGCCTTACGCGCGCGTTCCGCTTGGTAATAGGAAACAAAGCAACCCAAGACCATAAAAGAAAGTAAAAGAATAATCGTTTTTTTCATAATTTTATTATATAAAAGTTTGTTTTTTTCTGGTTGTTTTCCGAACGGAAAAAGAAAAAGCTTGACTTGTTTTTTTTTTTTGCTACAATTTCAGTGTTGTGCTCAGACCCAAGTCTTACCTGTTGTTTGTTGGGCCTTAAAGCCGTGTAAAAGGAGCGAAAAATGAAAAAAGGTTTTACGTTGATAGAATTATTAGTAGTGGTGTTAATCATCGGCATTTTATCTGCGGTCGCGCTTCCGCAATATACAAAAGCTGTTACCAAAGCCCGCTTTACTGAGGCTTTTGCTAATTTAAAAACGATTTCTCAAGCAGATATTGCCTGTCAGTTGGAAAGAGCAGAATCTTGTCCTATAGCGGATCTTTCTATTGAAATCCCGGGAAATCTTATTAATAATGGAAATTTAGAAACAGATTATTTTATCTATAGAGCCTCTGACAATCCTGATTCTAGTGATTTTGTTCAAGCTTTATATAAAAAAGAAGATGTTTGTGTCTGTGTATGGAAAAATGGAGAAATTACACTTTTTCAAAATGATGGCTGCAATGAAAAAGAAGCTTCTTTTGACTATAATAAACTCTTTAATATTAATGAAAATAACAGTGAAGGCGATAATTGTGTTTGTTGTTAAAATTTGTTTTATTTACAAAACCCCTCGGAAGATTTCTTCCGAGGGGTTTTTAGATTTCTAATACTGAAAAGCAATTATTTGATTACTTTTTCAGTCGGCTCAATGGCAGCGAGTTGTGTGTACAAGTCGCGTCTCCAAGCGTATTCGGATTCGGCACGTTTAATAAGTTCTTGTGCGAGTTCCGGATTGTCACGCATTAAGCCTTTGAAGCGGTTTTCCCCACTCATGTAGTCAGCCAACGGCAAGGTCGGAGCGCCTAAAGAGCTGTCCACTTTGAGCGGATTTTTGCCTTCGTAGCGCATTTCCGGATTGTAGCGGTAGAGGATCCAGCGGCCGGCTTGTACGGCACGTTTGGCCTCGCCCATACCTTTGGACATATCAATACCGTGAGCGATACAGTGAGAGTAGGCAATGACCAAGGCCGGACCGTCGTAAGCATCGGCTTCAGCCAAGGCTTGAATGGCTTGGTTCATATTGGCACCCATGGCCACTTGGGCTACGTAGATGTTACCGTAGGTCATGGCAATCATACCGAGG
Organism: Elusimicrobiaceae bacterium; assembly: GCA_017468055.1. Taxonomy (GTDB): domain Bacteria; phylum Elusimicrobiota; class Elusimicrobia; order Elusimicrobiales; family Elusimicrobiaceae; genus Avelusimicrobium. Next base: position 3,317 of record JAFUJU010000004.1, on the reverse strand, counting down.
TCTTTTTTCGGCATGGTTTTACCGCCCGCAGCGAACAAGGCTTTAGCACCCAAGGGAGTAGCTTTGGACATTTGACCACCGGTGTTGGAGTACACTTCGGTATCCAAAACCAAGATCTTCACGTTTTTACCAGAGGCTAATACATGGTCCAAACCGCCGTAGCCGATATCATAGGCCCAACCGTCACCGCCCAAGATCCAGACAGATTTGCGGATTAAGTAGTCAGCAAAGCTCAAGAGGCGTTTGCATTTGTCGCATTCGGCATTGGCCAAGATTTCTTTCAAGGCCGCCACGTTTTTGCGTTGTTTTTCTACTTCGGCATCGGTCTTTTGGGCATTGTTCAAAATGCTGTCAATCAAAGCCGCATGATCTTTGAGGCAATCAGCTTTTACTTCGTTGAGCAAGGCTTTAGCGTCGCTGTTGAGTTGGTCATAAGCTACGCGGATACCCAAGCCGAATTCGGCATTGTCTTCAAACAAGGAGTTAGACCAAGCGGGGCCTTTGCCATCATCGCGTTTGCAATACGGGGTGGTGGGCAAGTTACCGCCGTAAATGGAGGAACAACCCGTTGCGTTGGCTACAGCCAAGCGGTCACCGAAGAGTTGCGTTAAGAGTTTTACATACGGGGTTTCACCGCAGCCGGCACAAGCACCGGAGAACTCAAACAACGGTTGTTTAAATTGAGAACCTTTGACGGATTCTTTCTTGGTGGTTACTTCGGCCTGTTTCAAGCCCAAGAAGAAAGCAAAGTTATCAATTTCGGCTTCGCGCACGTCCAATTGGTGTACCATATTGATGGCTTTCTTTTCCGGATTTTCTTTGTTTTTGGCCGGACAATTGTAAATACAAGCACCGCATCCGGTACAATCTTCCACAGCCACTTGGACGGTGAATTTTTTACCGGCGATATCACCTTTACCGTCAGCAGATTTGAATGTTTTCGGCGCATCTTTCAAAGCAGCTTCATCATAGGCTTTAATGCGGATAGCGGCGTGCGGGCAGACCAAAGAGCAGAAACCGCATTGGATACAAACGCTGGGATCCCATTGGGGCACCATAACGGCGATGTTGCGTTTTTCATATTGGGTGGTGCCGGTGGGGAATACGCCGCCTTCGGGCATGGCAGAGGTGGGCAATTGGTCACCGCGTCCGGCAATCATTTCACCCAAAACGTCTTTTACAAACGCAGGGGCATCAGCCGGTACAGCAGCTTTGGTGTGGAGTTTGGAAGTTACTTCAGCCGGATATTTTACTTCATGCAAGCCGGCCAAGGCAGCATCTACGGCCACATAGTTTTTGTTGACCACTTCTTCGCCTTTTTTGGAATAGGTTTTCTTGATAGCTTCTTTAATATCGGCGATGGCTTTTTCGGAGGGGATTACGCCCGCAATACCGAAGAAAGCGGTTTGCATGATGGTGTTGGTGCGGCTACCCATACCGGTTTTCAATGCAATTTCGGAAGCATCAATGGTGTATACTTTGAGCTGTTTATCAATGATCTGTTGTTGTACTTCAGCGGTTAAGTGGTTCCACACTTCTTCAGCAGAATAGGGAGCATTGATCAGCACGGTGGCACCTTTTTTGGCTTTGCCCAATACATCGTATTGAGCCAAGAAGTCAAACATGTGTACGCCAATGAAATCTGCTTCTTGAATGAGGTACGGAGCGCGGATATAGTTTTTACCGAAGCGGATATGGGAGGTGGTCATAGAGCCGGATTTCTTAGAATCATAGACGAAATAGCCTTGTGCAAAGAAACCGTTGGCGCTGATGATTTTCATGGTGTTTTTGTTGGCACCTACCGTACCGTCGGAGCCCAAACCGTAGAACATGGCTTCAAAGACATCGCCGGAAGCAGACGTCATTTTGGCAGCCGGTAAGGAGGTGTGGGTCAAGTCGTCATTAATACCGACGGTGAAATTCTTTTTCGGTTCAGGCAAGGCCAAGTTTTCAAACACGGCTTTTACATCGGCCGGCGTGAAATCTTTGGAACCGATACCGTAGCGACCGCCGATAATGAGCGGGGTAGCGGCAAATTTGGCTTTGGCTTCGTCGGTCAAGAAAGCAGCGCAGACATCTTGGAACAACGGTTCACCCAAAGAACCCGGTTCTTTGGTGCGGTCCAATACGGCCACTTTTTTAATGGTGTTGGGGATTACACGAATGAAATCAGCAATAGAGAAGGGGCGGAACAATTTTACTTTGAGCACACCCACTTTTTCGTCTTTCATAGCTTCTACAGCTAACTGGGCAACGTCAGCACCGGAACCCATGATCACGATTAATCTTTCCGCATCGGCGGCACCGAAATATTGGAACAGATCATATTTGCGACCCGTCAATTTTTCAAAATTGGCCATTTCTTCTTTTACGACAGCAGGAACGGCATTGTAAAATTTGTTGACGGCTTCACGAGATTGGAAGTATACGTCCGGATTGGCGGCGGTACCGCGCACGGTGGGGTGCTCGGGGTTTAAACCGCGGCCTTTGTGCTCAGCGATAGCTTTTTCGTCAATCATGCTGGCCATTTGTTCTTTGCTCAAGGGTTCTACCATGTTGAGCTCGTGGCTGGTGCGGAAACCATCAAAGAAGTGCAAGAACGGCACGCGGGCTTTCAAGGTAGCAGCTTGGGCGACTAAGGCTAAGTCCATGGCTTCTTGCGGATTGTCAGAGCAGAGCATGGCCCAACCGGTATGGCGTACGGACATCACGTCAGAATGGTCACCGAAAATAGACAAAGCGGTGGTGGCCAAAGCACGGGCAGAAACGTGGAATACCGTCGGGGTTAATTCACCGGCGATTTTGTACATATTCGGGATCATCAACAAAAGACCCTGAGAAGCGGTAAAAGTGGTGGTTAAAGCACCGGCGGTCAAAGAGCCGTGCACCGCACCGGAAGCGCCGCCTTCAGACTGCATTTCCGTTACAACGGGTACATTGCCCCAGATGTTGGTTTCGCCTTTGGCGCTTTTTGCATCGCAGATTTCACCCATCGTAGAAGACGGAGTAATGGGATAAATGGCGATGACTTCGTTGGTGGCATGCGCGACGTGGGATACGGCCGAGTTGCCTTCCATAGCGACTAATTTTTCCATGAGTAAATCTCCTTGTTGTAATATAAAAAATTTCTCGCGCGCATACTTTATTATATGAGCGTTAGCGGTTGGAAACTACACTAACATTGTATAATTTTCCACAAGTCTAGGCAAATCTTAGTTTTTTAAGGGACTGAGGATTTTTTAGTTGTTGTGTTTTATGCGGATCCATGATTTCTTTTCACTGTTTCTCATTATCTAAAAAGTAAGTAAAAAGAGTAT
>JAFUJU010000025.1 GCA_017468055.1 Elusimicrobiaceae bacterium | reverse complement strand
TTTACGCTCATTTAAGGTAGAATATAAATGAGGATCGCAAGGAGAATAAACTATGAACTTGAAAAAACAGTTTGGCTACCCGGCCAAGCGTGGTCCTCGTTCTGCAGGTTTCACGCTGATTGAACTATTAGTTGTCGTACTCATTATCGGTATCTTATCTTCTGTGGCTTTGCCGCAATATACCAAAGCAGTGAAAAAAGCCCGCGCTGCCGAAGCCTTGGTATTGATGCGTGCCATTTATGATGCACAAGAACGTTATAAAATGGCTAATGATGTTTATGCCTCTTCTTTGGAAGATTTGGATATTGATATAGGTTCTTCTACGAATAATTGGGATATCACTATTAATGTCGGCGGAGAAGGAACTGGTTATGGTACTACCATACAGGGTAAGAATAGTATGAGTGATATTAAATTTGGAAATAAATATAGTGACAAACTCCTTCAATGCCGTTCAGATGATGGAAAGATGTGTAAAAATTTAATGCCGTGCTTAATGATAGGATCTGGAGGATCTTTTGACGGTCATTGTGATTGGCCTTAATTGGATTAAAATAAAATAAAAAACCGCGCTTTAAAAGGCGCGGTTTTTATATCGGAAAAAACTTATTTTTTCAGCTGTACTTTAGCCATCATATCATACATGATAATGCTGGCGGCGGCAGATGCGTTCAAACTTTCCACACCGCCTTTTTGCGGGATAGAAATAATTTGGTCGCAGTTTTCAGCCGTTTTTTCACGGATACCCGTTCCTTCCGATCCGATGACAAGCACCGCCGGAGAGGCATAATCCGTTTCCGCAATAGATTGGCCGTCCATATCCGCCCCGTAAATCCAGAAACCTTCTTCTTTTAAATCTAAAAGTGCGTTAGATAAGTTGGCCACTTCTACAATATTCACACTTTCCACCGCTCCGCAAGCTACTTTATAGACGGCAGGAGTCAGCCCTACCGTTCTGCGTTGCGGCAAAATAATGGTAGAAAACCCCAAACAGGCCGCACTACGGATAATGGCGCCCAAGTTTTGCGGGTCAGTCATTTCATCTACGGCCAACCACAAATCTTTCTTGTTTCCGTCCGCTTCGTACATAGCGGTGGAAAGCTTCATCAAGCGTACAGGTTGGGCTTTGGCCATGACCCCTTGGTGATTGGCCCCTTTGGTCAAGCGTTCCATGACTTTTAAATCCATGCGGTCAATTTTTACATTGTTGCGTTTGGCCAAACGGATAATTTCTTCTACGGCGCGGTGACCGGCCTTATTGTCAGCCACGTACAACTGTACCACATTTCTTTTTTTACTTTTCAATGCTTCCATAACGGCATGAATGCCGTAAAGAATATCCAAATTTTCGCTCATTTTTTTCTCCTTCTTAGCCGATTTGGGCCGAACCGAAACTCATGCCTACTTCCAAGGCGGAACGGACCTCTTCTCCGGTGGGATCTACTAATTTAAGTTTGCTGATCGCATCGGCAATTTTTACTTCCGTAATACCAAAATTGCGGAAAGCAGCCATATAGCCGAATTTTCCTTCCATGACCATGTCAAATGCCTTGGCCCCGTAGAGGGTGGAAAGCCAACGGTCAAAGGCCGTCGGTGTGCCGCCACGTTGCATGTGGCCCAGCACACAGGCGCGGGACTCAATGTTGGCGCGTTTTTCAATCATGTCGCTGAGTTTATAAGCAATGCCGCCCAAGCGGATTGGGTCCGTGCTGGCTGCCACGGTACGGGTGATGGCTTGTTCGCCTTGTTCGTTTTTGGCTCCTTCTGCTGCTACGACGATGCTGAAATTTTTTCCTTGGCTTCTGCGTTTGGATAAATACTCTACGATCACATCATCATTGTACGGAATTTCCGGAATTAACACGATGTCCCCGCCGCCGGCAATGGCAGAACGTAAAGCAATCCAACCGGCATAGCGGCCCATGGTTTCAATAATCATCACACGGTGATGACTTTGGGCCGTGGTATGAATGCGGTCAATGGCTTCTGTAGCTACGTTTAAGGCGGAATCAAAACCGAAAGTTTGGTCCGTGGCGGAAAGGTCGTTATCAATAGTTTTGGGTACTGCCACAATCGGCATACCTAAATCTACAAATTTTTGAGACATGGTTAAGGTGCCATCTCCGCCGATAGTAATCAAGGCATCTAATTGATTGGCATGGAAATTGTGCAAAGCCACCGCAGACAAATCACACGGATTTTCCGGCGTGCCGAAGGGGGGTAAGGTGTATTTAAAGGGATTCGCAATATTGCTGGTACCTAAAATAGTACCGCCCAAAGTTAAAATGCCGGATACGGTTTCAGCGGTAATTTTGATAAATTCATTGCGCACGACCCCGTCAAATCCATTTTTAAACCCAATTACCTCTACCCCTTGGCGTAAAGCGTTTTTGCTCACGGCACGTACGACTGCGTTCAAGCCGGGGCAATCTCCGCCGGCCGTTAAAATACCAATTTTCCGAATGGCCATATTTTCTCTCCCTTAGATAAAGCGTGAAAGCCACGCCAAAATCCAAAGCACAAAAAACTGTGCATCAATTAAAGTTTCTTCTTTAATGCCGCGCGAAGCGGAATGACTATAATAGTATATTACTACAAAAATGGTGTACAAGTTTCCGATGAGCAACATCGCTACCAAGGCAGGCCGCCATGTAATGGTGAGCAACACCGCCAGCACCGCCGTTAAAGCGGCCAACATACCCATAACGGCCAGTTTAGTTTTGCCGATGCCGAATGCTTTGTAAAAGCTTTCCTTACCGATCATCAAGTCTTTATTGGCGGAAGTAAAGCCCAAGGTAACCGAGCGCATAAATACCAAAAGAACAGCATAAAAGAAAGCTAAATAAGAGGATCTTCTTAACAACAAATCATTGGAGAACGCCGGCAAAAAGGCACAGGCATAGCCCCAGCCGATAGCCGTTAAGAAATCTTTTGTCCCCGGCAGGGAAAGCAACTTGGACTTTAATATATGACGGAACGGATACAACAAACCTAACCCAATAATTAAAGCACATAAAACCAACGTTTTCACGCCCATTAAGGCCGCTACCAATAGCCCCAGTCCGGCGGCAGTATAACCAAAAATAGCGGGCAGTTTACCTGCCGGTCTGGTTTTGTCCTCCATAGCGCGGTTGACCGTGGTTAGGCTAAAAACAAAGAAGAAAGAAAAAAGAATCGGTTTGTATTGGAAGTGCAATCCTTCCAGTTTCATACAAACATACGTCAGTGCCGCTGCGGCAAAAGCGGTATAAACGGAATGGGAGACAAATTTAGTCCAAAAACGCTGCAAAATTCCACTTAAAGAACGGCCCCGTTTTTTACGGGTTTGGCGTACCCATTCGGCCACTTGGTTGATTACCCAGTTTGGAGTGGATGCCCCTGCTGTGATGAAAATATTTTGTGCATTTAATACTTGGTCGGGGGTTAGTTCAGCCTCCGTCTCAATATGCAGTACCCGCGGTGCCAGCTCACTGCACAACAAAGCCAAACGCGCCGTATTGGCACTGTGCTTGCCGCCCACTACAATGACTAAATCCGCATTTTTGGCCATCTGCATGGTTTCGCTTTGGCGCAACTTTGTAGGGTGGCAAATAGTATTGGATATTTGGCAGATGTCTGCCTTGTTTTTAATAATTTCTGCCGTGGCCAAAAACACACTTTCTTTTTGGGTAGTCTGAGAAACGACATTTACTTTATCAAAATGTGGTAATTTTTCGGCTTCTTGCGGGCCGGAGATCACCACGCCTTTTCCCTCGGTACATCCCAATAATCCGATGACCTCCGCATGGCCGCCGTCCCCCACAATGACGGTGTAATAACCTTCCTTGGCATATTTTGAAATAACGTCATGTGCGTGTTTGACCAGCGGGCAAGTAGCATCCACTACTTCCATGCCGCTTTGCATTACTTCTGCGCGGAAAGCGGGGGTAATGCCGTGGGCACGAATAACAAGCACGCCGGACTTATCCTGTGCTTGGTCCGGTTTATCTACGGAAGAAATTTGTTTGGCGGCCAACATGTCGGTCACTTGTTTATTGTGAATAAGCGGGCCTAGGGTATAGATCGGTTTTTTGCCGGAAGCTTCCAGCTCCAGCACTTTATCTATAGCACCTTTTACGCCCGGACAAAAGCCAGCAGATTTGGCAACGGTGATGCCTTGTTCTTTATCCATATTTACATTATAGAAAATTAAGAGAGCATCATGCCGTCCGTCCGCCTTCAAAAAGGGATTAATGTAAAAAAAAGTCTTTGTTTTGCTTCCGAGAGTCTTATACTTCCTCAAAGGGGGATGGTATGAGAAAAATAATAGGGATACTTGGATTAGTGGGGTTGGGATGTAGTTTGCTGCCCACATTGCCTCAGCCAGATAATGCAGGTGTACAAAGTGTAAAAATTGTGGGAGTCAAACCGCAGGGTTGTCAGTTTGTAGCCGGTATTTTGGGAGATCAAGACGGTGGAGCCCCCGGACATTTCATTTGGATGGAAAAAGTAACCCAAGAAATGCGCGAACATCTGCAAAACAATGCCGCCCGTTTGGGAGGAAATGTGGTATATTTGCGCAGTGCTTATATGGGAAAACCCGACGAATCAACAGATTATTACCAAGATTTTTACATCAATGATATTCAGTACAGTGCGTTAGTCTATAAATGCCCGTAGGAAAATAAATTTTTGAGGAACTTTTGGTCAGAAAAATGTGCTGAGCCTTGACTTGTTTTTTTTTTTGTTACAATTTTTGCGTTAGTAAAAATTGAAGTAAAAAAGGAGAAAAGGGAATGAAAAAGGATTCTGGCCGTAATCTTGGCGGTTTTACGTTGATTGAATTGTTGGTTGTGGTACTGATTATTGGTATTTTGTCAGCAGTGGCTTTGCCGCAATATACAAAAAGTGTGCAAAAAAGCCGTTTTGTACAGTTGCAACTGGCCACTCGCACTTTATATGATGCCCAGAAGCGTTATTATATGGCTAATGGCGAATATGCCACCACGTTGGATGTGTTGGATGTTTTGCCTGCTGGGGAAATATCAGAAAATAAAGATAGTATTGGAAACGAAAAATATTCATGCAGGTTTAATAATGGAACCAAAGAATTTCTCTGTGTTCTTCTTCCAGAGATAGGGGCTCAAATTGTTATATATGTTCCCAGAGACAGCTACCAACCCAAATGCAGAGCCATTAGCGATGAAGGGAAAAAGTTTTGTCTTACCTATGGGGGTGTGTTAGACTCCTCCGGAACGGGTTATACGGATTATACCTTTAAGTGAATTTAGAAATAGGTCTTTTGGCCCTTGAAAGAATGCAACAGGTTTATTATTCTTTAATATATGAAGAATAGAATGAAAAAAATATTCCTGACGGCATTGGGGCTGTGTTTATCCGTGGGGCTGTTTGCCCAAACGGAAGGAATGGCTGTGCTGCTGAATAAAAAAGTGGCAGGTTTGTCCGCAAATAACAAAATTTCTTGGCAGAGCCGCCTGATGTGGCGTGTACCCGTGAGCAGTGAACTGAAACAAGAACGCGGACTGTGGGATATTACGTGGGGTTGGATTTCGGGTAGTCAAGAAGAAAAAGAAACAGAAGCCTTGGCCGGTTATTTATTTAATATGTATGTGTTTTCCGCGGCGCAAGGCTATGTGCCGCAAAAATTGGATTTAAATTTTACCGGAGTCTTAGATCCGTTGGAAAATATCGAAGGCGGATATGAAACAAAAGAAATCCGAGATTTGTATTTTGATGAAAAAGAAAAGGTAAAAAACTATTTGGCCCGTTTGTTTAAAAACAAATTAGGTCTTGTCTATCATTTGCAAAATAAGCAAAACGACCAACGGGAAGAAGAATTTTTACGGGTTTTGGCAAACAGTTCTTTCTCTTCCAAAAAGGCACATTACGTAAAAGGAAACACTCCCTTTGCCCGGCAGGAGGCGGAAGAAGTGAAAAAGGCCTTGCAAACATCTTTTGCCAACTGCATGGATGGGGCTTCTATTTGTACATATGAGCAAATAGATGTGTTTGATATGATGGACCGCAAAAGCGGTACCGCTCGTAAAGATTATTATTACCGTCCGGCCAGTCAAGAATGTGATGCTTGTGCGTATACTTTTTGCAAAACGGCTTGCCTGAGGCCGCAACAGGATTATGCGGGGTGGAAAGTGGATGCTTTGTACCGGATTTATGCCCGCCCCGTCCAAAAAGAATTTTTAACGCCATCATCGGGAACGCACTTTTTATCTGTAAATGGTCAAAAATATGCCCCTTGGAATTATCATGCCGCTGCTTTATTTCGCTTGAAAAAAGAGGGGCAATATACGCTGATGGTGCAAGATACGTTCTTGTTTAAGGATCCGGTACCGCTGGCTGTGTGGGCGGAAAAGTTTGCAGAAGCGCAAACGTATTTTGATGCTTTGCCTTTTCAAAGAAAAGAGCGCACGGAAAAGCAATTTATCCGCCTTCCTGCGGATCAAATGGATGCCTTACGGCAAGGAAAATCCGTTAAAGTGAACGGGATTACGTATGCGCCTTATCCGGTGTATGAGGCAGAATAAATTAAAAGCCCCGACTAAGCGGGGCTTTTTAGATACGTGCGGATCTCTTATTTTTTGCCGCACCCGTCTCTAAAATGAGCGATATCGTTTTGGATATCTTCTAAATCTTGCTCATGTTCTATCTCTTCTTCCAAGATGTGACGGATTAAATGTCCGGTAATCATATCTTTTCCTTTTACAAAATCCAATAATTTTTTATAAACGGAAATTGCGCAGCGTTCGCCCTTGATGTTTTGGTCTAAAAGGGCATCCACCCCCGGATCTTTGGGTACCAAATAACCGCAGGAACTGAGCTCAAACCACCTTTTTGGATCAATGACCGGTGTGCCACCTAATTGAATGATGCGCTCTGCCAAGCGGTTGGCGTGGTCCAACTCTTCATTGGCATGTTCAATCAGCTCTGCCTGTAAATGCTCCCGCGGAAATCCCACTACAATTTTGGCTCCGATCCAATATTGATAGTAGGCCAGCCATTCATCACAATAGGCCTTGTTTAATAAGTGCAAAACTTCCTCAACATCCAGTCCTGCTTTTTCTACAAGTTCTCTTCCTTTCCAACCCATAACACTACCCCCTTTTTCCTATGTGGCAAATCTGCCTTCGTACTTTTATTATATAAACGCAGATTTCTCACGCAAGGTCCAAAAAAAGGTTATATTTCGGATTGAAAAACTAGAATTGTCCCCCTAAAACAAAGCTGATGACATTGCTGTGATCGCTTAAATTGTGGGTATAATTTAAGCCCATTGGAAATGGAAAACGCCAGAATTTATAAGATAAGGTAGCCCCGGTGCCACTGTGATCTCGGTAAGCGCGGTCCGTGTATATATAAGCCAATTCATAGAAGGGAGTAAGGGCCAAAAGGCCGTTTTGGTTACGCCGTAAATAATACATGAAAGAAGCGGTAAAGCCTGCTCCGCGTTGACCACGGATAAGACGACGGTATTTGCCTTGTTTTCCCAGTAAATCCGTGGATAAAATTTGATCGGAGAAGGGAGAATTATAGGCATTTTTCCCTTTAATTTGAAGTGAAAAGGTGTGCCGTTTTGTTGATTCGCGTTGCCATAAAAGGTTGGCTGAAAGTTGAGTGATGTTATAATCAGCTCCGCTCCAAGAGCCTCCTTTTGCAAAAGATATATCTCCCGCATAGGCATAACGGGCAGAAGGTAAATCATCCAACATTTTTTGTTTGTCAGAAAGTCCGAATCCAAATAATGCCCCCATTCCCGATGAAGTACGTATATTATGGCGGTAAGCAAAACCTGCGGAGATTTGGTTGTGGTTGCCCGCATCTAACGGTTGCGAATAGGAGTTGTGTTTAAACTCCGGTGCAATAAAAACGCTCCAATCTTGCAGTTGACGGGCATACAATATGCGTAAGCTGTAATCGCGCATATTGAGTTGGTTGATGGGAGAGCCAAACTTGTTTTCATCATTACTGACATTCATCACTCCATAAGTATTAGACCAATATTCATGGTAAAAGCGAAGTTCGGTATCTAATTTGGTAAAAGAGATGTTCAGAAAATTATCTTCTAAGGATAATCCGCTTGAAAGGGTGTAGCCATCATCACTAAAACCGGCTGTAGCAAATAGATTTTCGCCTTGTTTAAAAAAATTCCCTTCAAATAAGGATAAAAAGAAGACATCCTTATCTCCCGATGAAAAAAAACCTAAAGGAAAGAAATAATATCCGTCTTCAGCTTGGATATGAAGATCCACTTCATTTTTATCTTGATGTGCGGAAAAATCTAGTTTTTTGAACAAACGCATATCATGGAGTTTATTTTGCGCCTGTTCATAGGATTGCCATGAAAAAACATCTCCTGATTTTAACGGGAATTTATTTTTTACAATATTAGGGTTTATGCGTGTGGTTTTTACTGAAATGTGACGAACCGTCAATTCTTCGGCGTTAAGGAAAAAAGGAAAAAAGAGAAATAAAAAAATTAAAATTTTTTTCATAAAAATAGAATATTATAGTTTACTCTTATAAGGCAACTGAAAAAATAATTAGCATGAAAGATAAAACCCTCGCGTAAGCGAGGGTTTCAAATTCTACGGAGTCGACGGGATTCGAACCCGCGGTCTCTGCCTTGACAGGGCAGCGTGTTAGGCCAGGCTACACCACGACTCCAACGACTCAAATTCTTTCGTACATATATTGTAGCAACTTGTGAGGCGCGCGTCAATTATTTTTCATTTTACGAGAGAGATTAACGTCCAAACTCGCCCCACAGAATTTGCTCCAGCTCTAGTTCAACACCGCTTTTTTCTTTCACTTGGCGTTTCACTTCATCCATCAGATTTTTAATATCTTCCGGCGTAGCGTGGTTGAAATTAATGATAAATCCGGCATGCTTCTCAGAGACTTTTGCACCGCCGATGCTTAGCCCTCTTAGGCCGGCTTCATCAATTAAGCGGGAGGCATAATCTCCCACCGGACGTTTAAACACGCTTCCGGCGGACGGAAAGTCTAAAGGTTGTTTTTCAATGCGTTTGTGCAAAACCGCGTTGCGTGTTTCTACTAAAGAGGCAAAATCTTTCTTTTCCAAAGAAAATCCGGCCCCCAATACAATATAGTTTTCTATTCCCTCTACATGACGGTAGGAATGGGGTAGATCTTCTTTGAGTAAGGTGGCGGGGCGGCCGTCGTAATCAATGACTTCCACATATTCCAAACAGTCAAACGTTTCTTGCCCAAAGGCACCTGCATTCATGTATACCGCACCACCTACACTGCCGGGAATGCCGGATAATTTTTCCATACCGGCTAGTCCGGCGCGGGAGGCTAATTCGCACACTTTGTCCAGTGCTACTCCGGCCTGAGCGGTAACGCGGTTGCTTTTGACAGCAACATGATTCATATGTTTGGTGGAGCAAACAATACCGCCAACGCCTTTACCACCTACCAGAATATTAGAGCCAAACCCGATGATACGCAGTGGAACATTTTCCGTACGTGCCAACTTGAGCACAAAACTCCATTCCTCGCTGGTAGCCGGATATACGTATGCTTCCGCCGGGCCGCCTGTTAAATAAGTGGTGTGGCGGCCCATCGGTTCATTCAAAAGGCAGTTCTCTTTGAAGTAAGAGGAAAGTTCTTGTTTAAAATCCATGTCTGACCTTAGAAGTGAATGCCTACGCCACCTTGAAAACCTTGGTTGTTTTTGGTGTAGGTATAGGCTCCATAAACATATAAGAGCGGTAACGGATGGAAATTAACACCGGCTGTGTAACGTACGGCATCGTCATCAGTAGAATGGTGAACCATATTTTTGGTTTCCATATCACTGTAGTCGTAACCGATACCTACATACGGGGTAAAGAACAATACATTGACGGAGGCGGACGCAGAGGCAGAGTAGTGATTGCCTTGGTAATAGTCGGTTTTGTAGCGGTCATAGAAAGCTGCCGCAGATAAATGGATCAGTGCAATGTTACCGTTCCATTTCAAACCGCCGCCGATAGATTCAAAATCGTTATAGCTGGTGCCACGGGCCGCCACACCAATGCCCAAAATGGGGATCTGGGTTTCGGCGGTGATGAAAGGAATATATTGGTAATCTTCTTTAGAAAAGCTGTCATCAGACGTTTTAACGGCAGAAACCGTAGCACCGACGTCAAACCCCGGGAAAGAAGTGCCTTTTCCGGTGTGAAAGTCTGCCATGCCGATCATGGTGGAAATATCTTGGTTATAAGCAGCGAAACCGGAAGTATTAAAATGATCTTTGAAATCACTATTCATGCCGGCTAAGGCAGGCACACAGAGAGAAAGACTGAAAAATACGGCCAGTAGAATTTTCTTCATAGAATCTCCTTGTTGATAAATTTTCCTACATATCATATCATAGAAAAAGAGAGCTTTTTTCGCAAGACGGAAAATATAAAATTTCATTTTTTGGAGGAAGTTTATGGTAAGTCCGTTGGCAGGAACTTTGACAAAAGAACGCATCGATGTAGAAAAATTACGTCAATTATTTTGGCAGCCGGAAGGGGAAATAGCCCCTGTAAAATTTGGCACCTCCGGCCATCGCGGTCAGTTGGGTAGCGGATTTTGTGCGGCGCATGCTTTGGCTATTGCGCAAGCGGTGGCGAAAATTCATTTGGAAGATAAAATTGAAGGGCCGGTTTTGTGCGGTGGCGATACGCGCCTGATGTCACACGCTACGGCAGAGTTATGCGCGCAAGTGCTGGCAGGAAACGGGCTAAAGGTAATTTTGCCTGACGGTGCTTTGCCTACACCGGTATTTTCTTTTGAAATTATCCAAGGCCGCGCCAGTGCCTGTTTAAACGGTACAGCCAGCCATAACCCGCCGCAGGATATGGGGCTAAAATACAACCCTTCCAACGGTGGCCCTGCCGGAGCAGAACTGACGGGCCGTATTGCCAAATATGCTAATGAATATTTGCAAAACCCGTCTTTAATCAAAAGAATTTCTTTAGAAGAAGCCAAAGAAAAAGGTCTTTTGCTCAAGGCGGATTTGCTGACCCCGTATGTAAAAGCGTTGGGTGAAAAAGTAGATTTTGAAGCCATTAGAAAAGCAGGACTCAAAATTGCTATTCACCCGTTGGGTGGTAGCAGTTTGGCTTATTACCGTGCGATTAAAGAAATGTATCGGTTGGACAATTTGCATATTGTCAGTGAGGAACAAGACCCCTCTTTTTACTTTATTCCCATTGATCACGATGGTAAAATTCGTATGGACCCCTCCTCCGTTTATCCGATGAAACCCTTGATTGATATTGTTTCGTCCGGTAAATACGACGTGGCCGGCGCCAGTGACCCTGATGCAGACCGCTTTGGCTGTGCGACGAAAGAAGGGGGGCTCATTTCGCCCAATCATGCCTTGTGTGTCATGGCTGATTATTTAATTGAAAAAAATCAACCGACGAAAGATAAACAAATCGGGCGGACGTTAGGTACCACTTCTTTATTAGACCGTATTGCCTCCGCCAAAGGATATGGTCTTGATGAGCAAAATGTAGGCTTTAAACATTTTGTGGACGGCATTGTAGGTGGGCGCTATATCGTAGCCGGCGAAGAAAGTGCCGGTATGAGCATGAGTGGTTGGACCCCGGAAAAAGACGGCATTTTGGCGGTATGTCTGCTATTGGAAATTGCCTCTAAAAAAGGCGATATCGCCGCCTTATATAAAGGACTAACCGAGAAATACGGCCTGCCTTATTATACCCGTGTAGATGTGCCGACTGAAGAAGAGGCCAAAAAACGTGTGCAGTCTTTTAAGAAAGAGGATTTGAAAGATCTGACCGAAGTAGCCGGCGAAAAAGTGACGGGCGTGCGGGATACGGACGGCATTAAAGTATATTTAGAGAACTCTTGGTTTTTGGTGCGCCCGAGCGGAACGGAGAATATTCTGAAGTTCTATGCCGAAACGTTTGTGAGCGAAGAACACCTGCACCGAATTATTGAAGAAGGCCGCAAATATTTTGGTGTATAATTAGACTTTATTTAGTAGTTGGTGACAAACGGAGCAAGACGGTTCTTTGCTCCGTTTTTTTGTTGTCTTTTTGTAAGCTGTTTTTCATTGGGGGACGGAAAGGCTTGACACGTTTTTTTTTTTTGCTACAATTTCAGCGTTGCAGTCAGACCCAAATCTCAAAGGTTGTTTAATGGGTCTTAAATAGGTTGAAAAGGAGAGAAAAATGAAAAAAGGTTTTACTTTGATAGAACTCTTAGTCGTTGTATTAATCATCGGTATTTTGTCAGCGGTAGCCTTGCCGCAGTATAGAGTTGCGGTAGAAAAAAGTAGAGCTACTGAATTAATGGTAAATGTAAAATCTTTAGCGGATGCGGTGGAATTATACCGAATGGAAACAGGTGCTCTTCCTACTGCTTTGGCAGATCTTTCTATCCATTTGACGGGAACGACTTCTGCAAGCGATCCCGGAAATGTTGTGATGAAAAACGGAAATGTTTGTGGTTTTGACTTTGAAGATGCTTGGGTCTTTTGCCGCAATAAAAAACATTCTCTTCGTTTTTTAAAGAACGTTCAAGACGGAGGTTACGGACAGCCCAAAGGAGCTTTACTTTGTGCGCATATGATAGGTAGTGAAGTAGAGAAAAAAGTATGTTTATCTATGGGTGGAAAAAAGATTTTTTCTAATGATGCGTTTGATTTTTATGTTTTATAAAAACCCCCGCTTTTGCGGGGGTCTTAGTTTGATAAATCCTACTTAACTTCTTCTGTCTATGGCGTAATAACTGCTTTCGTGCTTTTTGGCCAGACACTTCAGCTCACTGCCTATGTTGCTGACTTGGGCAAAAGAGGTCAGCTCTTTTAAAGAGTTATGCACAATGCCGATACCGATAGAAAGGAAATTAAACTTTTCCGTTTCTCCCCGTCGGTTCACGGAAACCATATAGCCTTGGCTTTTATCATCTTCATTGTAAAAAGTAGGGGCTACTTCGCTCATTTTTTCCACAATCTCTTTGGCAATGTTTTCCGCGTGTTCCAGCCCGCATACTACAATAAAGTCATCTCCGCCAATATTACCCACAAAAGAAGTGGGATCTTGTTGGGCGGATTGCACCAGTATTTGGGCGGTACAGAGCAACACTTTATCCCCTTCTCCAAAACCGTATTTATCATTAAAGGCTTTGAAATTATTTAAATCACAATATAACACGGCAAATTTTCGGCCGGATTTAATTTCTTGCTCAATGCGCGCTTGAATAGACGGGTTCCCCGGTAGTTTGGTTAAAGGGTTGGAGTCCATTTTTTGTTTGTTTCGTTTGAGCAAAAGTTTTACGCGGGCCACTACTTCATCGGCATCGGCAGGTTTGGTAAGGTAATCGTCAATATCTAGCCCCAAGCCCTGTAACTTAGTTTCTTTATCCGTTACCGCGGTAAAAATGATAATGGGAGTTTGTAAATATCCGGTATGGCTGCGCACATCCTGTACTACTTCAAATCCGTTTTTGCGCGGCATTTCATAATCCAGAATCAGCAAATCCGGATTTTCTTTATAAATTTTGTCCAAGGCGTCTTGGCCGTCTTCTGCCGTTACAACCGTAAATCCGGCATCAGTCAAAATTTCAGACACCAGCATACGGATAGCGGCATTATCATCTGCGAGTAAAATTTTTGCTTTGTGTTCCATAATTAGTCATTAAATAAAATCCGGACCGGCTATGCAAGCGAAAAGAAAAAACTGACGTCCCGTAAAGCAGTTTCATATAATAACAAGCATGACATCAGCTATTTTATTTATCGGGGTAGTGCTTTTTTTGGGGCAAGTGTTTTCTTCTTTGTTTGAGAAAACGCGCCTGCCTGATGTACTGCCACTAATGATTTTGGGCATGATTATGGGGCCGGTGACCGGTTTAGTGAGCCCTGCCGATTTTGGCCGCGCCGGAGAAATTTTTACCACACTGGCGCTGATTGTAGTGCTTTTCCAGAGCGGTATAGAACTCAAGATTTTATCTTTGCGCGGAGCAATGACGCAAGGGTTTCTATTGACGACGGTAACCTTTAGTGTGTTGACTGTGGTCTTGGCATGGCTGGCCAGTATTACCTTGCGTGTGCCACAAATATATGCTTTTATTATCGGCGCTATTGTGGCTGATAATTCTACCGCTGTGGTTACTCCGCTATTGGACAAATTAAAAATCACTTCCCAAACAAGGGCTGTTTTATTTTTAGAGGCCAATTTGACGGGAGTTTATTCTATTGTGTTGGCTTTGGCTTTGTTGGGGGTGGCGGTACAAGGAGGCAGACTTTCAGCACAGGGAATCGGGCTGGAAATTTTAAAATCTTTTGGTGTTGGATTAGTAATGAGCATAGTGGCGGGCCTTTTTTGGATGCGTATTTTAAACAGAGTACGTAGTTTGGAAAATGCGGTTTCTTTGACGTTTGCTTTTGTATTATTGGTGTATGCGTTGAGTGAGTTGGCCGGTGGAGACGGTGCGATTGCTACATTGACCTTTGGTGCAGTAGCTGGAAATATGCGTTTGATACGGCGCTTGTGGCTCAAAAAAGTAAGTTTTAATGCTTTGACTCTTAATGATGGGGAGAAGAGCTTTTTTGAAGAAGTGGAATTTATTTTTAAAACTTTATTTTTTGTCTATATGGGTATTTCTATGCGTATCGGCGAAATACACTTATTGGCCTTGGGCTTGTTTTTGGCATTAGCCAAGCTCTTGGTGCGTACTCCTTGCGTAAATTGGTGTGTAAGCAAAAAAATTACCCGTAGCGACTGCTCCGTTATTTTAGCCATGTGTCCTAATGGATTGGTCAGTGCTGTGTTGGCTGCCATGATTGCCCAACAGTTGCCTGAAAACGGACGCGTGATACAAGATGTTATTTATTCCGTAATTTTCTTTAGTGTGATGCTTTCCAGCTTGATGTCTTTTAGAATAGAAAAAGGCGGACTTCGCTGGATAGGGGAAAGCTTTTTCTATCGGCATAAGAAAAACGAAGAAATACTTCCTGCCGAATCTTTGCCGGAAGATACAAACGCTACGGACGATATACAAAAGTAAGCAAAGCGTCTTTGGTGTGATCTCTGCGGTAGGAGAAAAACTTTAGTTTATCTCCGCAGGTGCATAAATGTGGCAGCTGAATATCTTTCGGATTCAGTCCGACAGCCAGAAGCTGACGGGTAATGGCCTTACTTAAATCTACAAACAGTTTCCCTTCTTTGTGAATCACACTTTCCGGAAATTGATTTGCCACGTCCTCTTGTACTTCAAAGCAACAGCTTTGAATATGAGGGCCGGCCCAAGCAGAGATCTTGCCTTTTGCACCCATTTCTTTCATTTTTTGAACGGTTTTAGACGGTAGCCCGGCCGCTACTCCACGCCAACCGCAATGGGAAAGACCCAACACTTCCGCTTTTTCGTCCCACAAAATCAAAGGTACACAATCTGCCGTTAAAATAGCGGCCCCAAATCCTGATCCTTTTAAGACCCAACCGTCCGCTTCCGCTAAGGGGGAAGATTGGATTTGTTCCATTTCTTCTTTGGAGGAGACCGAAATTAAAACGTCGGAATGAATTTGCTTAAAGCGCAAAATGTTTTCTTCACAAATATCCAAACGCTCAAACAAAGCGCGGGTACTTTCGGATAAGCGCATATTGCCCAAGGCGCGGTCTGTAGTGCCGTGTACTACACCTAAAGAGAGAAGACGGGGATCAGAATATAGTTTCATGGTTAATTTAATTTTTTCAGATACACTTGTTTGAGCTCTCGGCCCAAAATGTGTTTGGCCAAACGTTTGAAACGGGCCGGCGCATCGCTGGCGTAGATTTTCAGTCCGCCGCGGCCTTTGGTATTTAACTGTCGGGTACCGCTCAGACGGATTTTTACTTCTTCGGCCAACACTTCGGCAGAATCCACTAAGCGGACAGTTTTGCCGAGTTTTTTGGAAATCTTATTTTTTATGACCGGATAATGGGTGCACCCCAATATTACAGTATCGGCTCCGCTTTTGATAACCGCAGATAAATAATCTGCAATAATGGCTTCACCGCCCTCTTTATGTAGCCAGCCTTCTTCAATCAGCGGTACAAAAAGCGGGCAAGCTTGTTGCGTTACTTTTAAACGTTTGTCCAAGCGCAACAATTCTTTGGGATAGGCTTTGCTCTGCACGGTGGCTTCTGTGGCAATAACGGCTACTTTTCCGTTGTGGCTGCTTTGCACGGCTTTTAATGCTCCGGGTTTAATCACGCCGATTACCGGCACGGAAATTTGCTTTTGTAAATCAGCTAAGGCCAAGGCAGAGGCGGTATTGCAGGCAACGACGATAAGTTTTACTTTTTGGCTTTCTAAAAAACGGGCAATATCCAAAGAAAAGCGGGTAACCGTATTTTTGGATTTAGACCCATAGGGGGTATTGGCCGTATCCCCGAAATAAATGTATTTTTCTTTGGGCAACACCCGCGTGAGGGTTTTTAAGATCGTAAGCCCTCCTAAACCGGAATCAAAAATGCCAATGGGTCTTGTGTTCATACTTTTATTATAGTAAATCTGCCGCACGCTACGAACGGGAAGTGACAAACGGGGGGTAGTTTGTGCTAGAATATGAATATGTTAAAAAAGACTTTGCTTTCTTTTTTATTTTTAGCATTGGCGGCGGCATCTTTTTCCGCGCCGGCCAAACAAGACCCTGCACCTTTATTGGTGGGGGGGAACTTTTCTCAAAATACAAATACTTCCCGTCGTGTTATTTTTGACCAAAATGCCCGTGATGCCGAAATAGCCAGACTGAATGAACGTCTGAAAAATAAGGGTTATATAGGGGTTACCAAGCGGATTAATGAATTGGTATCCAAGAATTTCTTGGATAAACGCTTTTATTTGCTTTTGGCGATTGCCTATGACGGCTTAAAACAGTATGAAGATGTAATTTACTCCGCCGGAGAAGCAATAGCCGTTGCTCCTCAGGACCCTCGGGGGTATACGTTGCGGGCGCAGGCTTATCTGCAGCAAAAAGATTATGAACGCTGCCGCATTGATGTGGAAAAAGCTTTACGTTTGAATCCTAAATCCCAAATGGCTTTGAAGATAAAACAGGATCTGGATGAGAAAACAAAGGCAAAATCCGCCTTAGCCGCTTCTACGCAAAAGCGCTCTGCACCGGCACCTCATTGGTTAGTAGTGTATTTTATTGCTATCGCTGTAGCTATTGTGGTCTTTGTGTATTTGCGCTATGAAGATTTGTTCCGCCGAGGCCCCAAGACAGCATACAGCCGCCGCGAAGTGGAAGTAAAAGAACAATACGACTTTTTGCGCCAGATTGGGGAAGGTGGCATGGGAAAGGTGTATGAGGCTTATGATAAAGTACTCAAGCGCAAAGTGGCCATCAAGCGTGTTCGTCCGGAGCTTGTGCGCAGTGCTTACATACGGGAGCAATTTTTGGCAGAGGCGCGCATGGTGGCGTTGCTTCGTCACCCTTGTATTGTGGAAATTTATACGGTGATTGAGTCAGAAAGCAGTTTGTATTTGGTATTTGAATATGTGGACGGGCAGACCTTGGAAACACGGTTGGATATTGACGGGCGTGTTCCTTTTTCCGAAGCGAAACAAATTTTTGATTATGTATGCCGCGGTTTGCATTATGCCCATGCGCAAGATATTATTCACTGCGATTTAAAACCGGGTAATATCATGATCCGCGAAGACGGATCTGCCAAGGTCATGGATTTTGGGGTAGCTAAAAAATCTATGGAAGGGGATACCGGTGCCCGTACGGTGGCCGGTACACCGGCCTATATGGCCCCCGAACAACAAAAAGGATTTATGCGCAAACAGTCCGACGTGTATTCGTTGGCTTTGTGTTTGTATGAGGCTTTGGTGGGGCAAGTGCCTTGGAGCGTAAAAGGCTTTGATATTGCTACCAAGCGGGTGTATCCGCCTTCCCGTTTGGCCCCCGGTATTCCGGCGGAAGTGGACAGATTGTTGGAAGATGCCCTGCGGGAAGACCCTAAAGAAAGAATCCAAAGTATTGATGAGTTTTGGTCCCGCTTAAATGCTATCAAGCCGCTACCTGAAGAAAATTTGGAAAAAACGCATTATTAATTCAAAACCCCCTGCCTAAAAGCAGGGGGTTTATTTTTTAAAATTACCAATTTTTGTGCCGCCAATATATCATGACCAACCATACGGACACTAAACCCAGCCCCATTAACATCCAGAATGCATCGGGGTGGTGCTCCAACGGAAGAGCCACATTCATGCCATAAATACTGGCAATTAGAGTGGGCACCATGAGCGAAATGGTGATAATATTGAGCTTTTTAATCAGCAAGTTTAAGTTGTTGCTGACAATGCTGGCCCGCGCGCCCAACATCTGGGCTAAAATGTTGGAATGAATATCTGCTTGTGTTTTGCACTGTAGGTTTTCAACGATAATATCGTCCAACATTTCCGCATCGTTTTCATCAAAGCCAAAGCGAGAGGCCAAGGTGCGCATTTTTTCAAACACAAAGCCATTGGCGGTAATAGCCTCTGCATAATACACCAAGCTCTTTTCTAAGCTGAATAAATTGAGTAAATAAGTATTATCCATAGACTCATTCATTTTGTCTTCAATTTCTTCCGAAATCAAATGAATAATACGCAAGTGCTCAATGTAATGTGAAATAGAATTATAAACCAATTTTAAGAAAACATTTTTAATAGAATCCGCTTTTTGGAAACGTTTGCCGACAAATAACGGAATATCCTCCGCCAAAACGACCACCAGTTTATCCGCAAATAAAAAAGCACCTACGGAAGCTACCTTAAACTCCAGTTGATCTTTGCCGGAATAATTTTTGGGACGTTTATAAATCATAACCGTATGTTCCGGTTCAAATTCCAAACGGGGTAATTCATCCGGGTCTAAGGAAGAGGCTAAGGTGTGTTCGTCTATTTGAAAATCACTTACCAAAAAACGCTGCTCTTCAACGGTTGGATTGGTAAACACATACACCTGTGCTTTTTCATCATCGGTTACGCACAGTTTGCGGTCCATAATATTATATTTTGTCAGCATATAACACCCGCTTAAAAAAGTTTCTTTTTATATGATAACACCTCGGGGGCGGATTGTAAAGTTTTTTCTTATTCGGAGCGCAGGGTGCGGATTTGCTATAGTATAAGTATATTTTAAATATGAGGGCTGATTATGAGTATTCTTTTTTCTAAAAAAAATAAGGTTAAACTAAAAGAACTTTCCGGCGCAAAAACCTATTTGAAACATTTGAAATGTGATATTAAACTTCCTTCTAAGGCGATTGTTTGTCCGTTGTCCTCTTTAACAAAATTTGCCTTAAGCCAAGCTAACTTTAAGCATTATAACTGCGAGGCCGATATTTACGTAGATGAGAAGAAAGGCTACTGCTATGTAACAGGATTTGGCGTGGGAGCCCCCGCCATGGCTATGGCGTTGGAGGTGTTGATTGCTCTGGGAGTAAAGGAACTGGTGCTGATGGGCATTGCCGGATCTTTGCAGCCTGAGGCCGTAGCGGCGGATTTGGTATTGTGCGATGGTGCTTTGGCTGATGAAGGAATTTCCAAACATTATGTGCCGAAAGAAAAATTGTTGCCCTCTGCCTCTTTGATGAAAAGATTAGGTGCCGCTTTGAAGAAAGAAAAGCTGGATTATCATGTAGGGCCGACGTGGACCACTGATGCCATTTTCCGTGAAACCGCTGAAGAAGTGGCTTATTATCAGAAAAAGAATGTTTTAACGGTAGAAATGGAAGCCTCTGCCTTCTTTGCCATCTGCGAACAGAAAAAGGTAAAGGCCGCTGCTGCTTGTGTGATTAGTGACGAGCTGTACCGTTTAAAATGGGAGCCGCACTTTGGTGAAAAACCGATTTTCCAGCATTTGCATGCTTTGTATCATACGGCTGTTAAAATGCTAACCGGAAAATAAGAAATAGCTTTTCATGGGTTTGTCTTGTCTATACCGCGCAAAACTTTACGTTTTGTGCGGTGTTTTTTGTACGGCTTCTATAGTTATGACGTAATTTTGGACAAACGATTTTCTGCATTCGGTTTATTTTGTGGCGGTATGACAAAATGGGAAGCCGTTTTTGTGGGTCCTTTCTGTTGCCAAATTGTGCTACCTCTTGACACGTTTTTTTTTTTTGCTACAATTTCAGCGTTGTGGTCAGACTCAAATCTTGCGTGTTGTTTGCTGGGCCTTAAAGCTTGTATAAAAGGAGAGAAAAATGAAAAAAGGTTTTACGCTGATAGAATTATTGGTGGTGGTATTAATCATTGGTATCTTGTCTTCTGTGGCTTTGCCGCAATATACCAAAGCCGTACTTAAAACGCGTGTGTCGGAAGCGTTAACTATAGGAAAATCCTTGTCAGATGCTCAAAATGTTTATTTTATGGCGAATGGAAGCTATACGGAAGATATGGATAGTTTGGATATAGAGGTTGGGGATCTTAATAATTTTGAAGAAGTTGTCATGGATTTCGGTAGTGATCCCTCCAATCTTTCAATTGTTTTTATTAGAAAAGGCGGAACTGCAGAGGATATAAGCAATATTGGATTTAGTTTGTATAATGGCCATTTGAGACAAATACATTGTAGCGGAAAAAAATGTAATGGTATGATGCCGTGCCAAAACTTGTTGGGTACTATAGGAACGTCTGCTTATTGTAATTTTTAGATTGAAATATTAACATTTTTGTGTTATTTTTATTTCAAAAAAAGATTATATAAAGATCCGCAACCTCTTTTATACAATAAGCGCATGTGTAAGGGGTGGGGAATAAGAATTCATCTATTAATAAACGCCGCTTTTATAGCGGCGTGTTTTTTGCCCAGCGCCGCATACAGCCAAACATATCGTGTATATCGTCCCATTCCGCGTCAGATTCATAATCACACTCCGAAAGAAATTCCTGTTCTCTCTTCTTTGTCCTTATCTGCGTGGAGCGGTATTTCAAACAGACAACTACTAGACGGTAGGGAAGATGTGTTGAGTGATTATATGGTGGGGTATCGTTTGCGCGGAATGTACGAGATACGGGAAGGCCTTTGTGTGGGGGTAGAACTTGCGGAATATGAAGCCAAAGACCAACGGAGTGCTTTCTTAAAAGAAATCAAGCAAGAAGAAATAGGGGCCGTGGTCCAGTGGATTCTTACTCCCGAAACGGAGCCCCGTTTATATATGTTGTTTTCCGTGGGTATGCTGGAGAATAAGGCTCGTTTTGATTTTGCACTGAAAGATTTGCAACAACGGACGGAATATGTGGCGGTCAGTCTGGGTGGGACGTATCGTTTAAATCAAATGCTGAGATTGGGTGCGGAATACCGCGCGAAATATGCAGTTTCCTTGTGGAAGAACTTTGCATTTGAAGAAAAAAGCCACCTCCGGCAGGAGCTTTTCATCGGCATATATTTAGGTTTTGATAAATTTTAAAGTTGGCAAAGGGCTTGCTGTAAGGCTTGGGCAAGCTGATCGGCACAGGAGGTGCCTTTTCCGGCGCAGTCATTGCCGGATAAGAGTTCTGCCACTTCGGCCGCCGGTTTCCCTTGAATCAATTTGCTGATAGCTGACAAATTCCCCGGACAACCGCCAATGAAAAACACTTGTTTGATTTTCTTTTCTTCGTCTATTTCAAATTGAATTTCCTGACAACAAACGCCGGACGGATTATATCGGTATAAAGGCATAACTTTCCTCATTTTATGGTATAAGATCATTCTATCAAATCCGATTTTAAGAAGAAAATAGCAAACCTCTTGTGGTAGAAGTCTGTGTCTTAGATAATAGGGAGAATTGAGATGAGTCTAAGGCAGCGCACGACAGAGATGTGTTGAATAAAAGATATAAAAAAAGTACCATACAAAGGAAGGACATATGTTGTACACAAACCAAGAAGCAAGGAGATGGTATGGCAGGTTCTCAAAAGTCTAGTATATTGACGATTATTCAAACAATTGGACGTTCGTTTTTTCTTCCGATTTCTATTTTACCTGTGGCCGGGTTATTATTGGGAATCGGAGCTTCTTTTTCTAATCTAGCCACTGTGCAGCAATATGGTTTAGAAGGAATTATGGGCAGCGGAACCATACTGCATCATGCATTTTTATTGATGAGTGCGGTGGGAAGCGTAATCTTTGCCAATTTGCCGTTATTGTTTGCATTGGCTGTGGCTTTGGGCATGGCTAAAGAGGAAAAAGCAGTAGCTGTATTGTCGGCCGCACTTTCGTTTATTGTATTACATAAAACAATTTCCGAACTGTTACTCTTTTCCGGTCAGGTGTTACCTAATGGGGAAACAGCCCCTCAGGTGATTGCCGGTACGATCGGTACGACGTTGGGTATGCCCACGCTTGAGATGGGTATTTTTGGCGGTATTTTGGTGGGATTGTTGGTGGCGGTATTGCATAACCGCTTTTATAAAGTGGAACTTCCTACCGTTTTTTCGTTCTTTGGCGGGGTGCGCTTCGTGCCGATTATTTGTACGTTGGCCTCGTTACTCTTGGGCGTTGCCTGTTTCTTTGTATGGCCGCCGGTGCAGAAGCTGATTTTAGCCAGCGGACAGTTGGTGGTTAAATCCGGCTTATATGGCACGTTTATTTTCGGTTTTATGGAACGGGCATTGATTCCGTTCGGCTTGCACCATGTGTTCTATATGCCGTTCTGGCAGTCTGCCTTGGGCGGTGCGATGAGCATTGACGGCACCATGTATTATGGCGCGCAAAATATTTTCTTTGCGCAATTGGCTTCTCCGACTACGCAACATTTTGCCATAGAAGCTGCCCGTTTTATGACCGGTAAATACGCTATTATGATGGGTGGATTGTTAGGCGCGGCCTTGGCCATGTACACTACCGCTAAACCGGCCAAGAAAAAAGTGGTGGGAGGCTTGTTGCTTTCGGCGGCGTTAACATCCTTTTTGACGGGTATTACCGAGCCGATTGAATTTACCTTCCTGTTTGTGGCGCCCTTACTTTACATTGTGCATTGTGCATTTGCCGGTTTGTCGTTTGTATTGATGCACGTGTTAAAGATTACGATAGGTACTACTTTCTCTTGCGGTTTGATTGATTTTATCCTTTATGGTGTTTTGCAAGGTAATGCCAAGACAAACTGGGTATTGTTGTTGCCTATTTTCGTGATTTACTTTGTAATTTACTACTATCTGTTCCGCTGGGTAATTATGAAATGGAATTTGCAAACTCCGGGTAGAGAAGAAGATGCGCAAGAAACCAAACTCTATTCCAAAGCAGATTATCAAGCCAAAAAAGCACAGACGGAAAAGAAGGAAGATGTATCTGCTCCGGAAGGTTTTGAAGTAGATGAGCAGCTGGAAAAGATCATCGCGGGTTTAGGCGGTGTGGACAATATGGGAAGCCTTGAATGTTGCGCTACGCGCTTGCGCCTTAATGTGCAGGATACAACTAAGATTGATAAAGCCCTGCTCAAACAGGCCGGCGGCTTAGGCACCATTGTGAATGGAAACGCCGTGCAAGTGGTATTTGGGCCGACGGTCAGTACCATTAAACCGAGACTGCAACGCTATGTAGACTTGAAACGTCAGTCTTAAAACAGATAAAAAGTTTATGATAAAAAACCCCTTCAACAAAAAGCTGAAGGGGTTTTTCTAATAGTTCAGTATGGGGTGGATGAGGGGACTTGAACCCCCGACCTCCGGTTCCACAGACCGGCGCTCTAACCAACTGAGCTACATCCACCAAAAAATTTATAAGCGAAATCTTATGCTTATTAATATTTTACTATATTTTGAATCTTTTTTTGGAAGAAAAGATAAAAAAAAGAGAAAAATATGAAATTCTCGTTAGAGTTTTTGAAATAAGAGATCCGTTTTTTCCGGAACAACTCCTTCCCCCATTAGCGGACCTGCGATAAAATCCGCCCCTAGATTTTTAAGGATATTTTTTTGTTTTTCGGTTTTCACCCCGCCAAAAATAATTTTCATTTTTAACTGCTTAGCCATGTATATCAGAGATTCTGCCAACCGGCGGGCCCGTTCGTTTTCCTGTAAATCAAAAACAGCTTCGTCTTCTATTTTTATTACCTCAAGGGGTAATATTTTTAAAAGTTCTAAAGAGCTATAGCCTTTTCCGGCTTGATCTAAACTTAACACAAATCCTTCCTCATGCAATCTGTTTGCCATGGCGGCAATGGTATCCGTTTGTGAGATTTCATTTTGCGGAGAAGCCTGCAGTACAAGCAGGCGGCTGTCCAACTGATAGCGTTTCATCAGACGCGCCAGACCCGCAGCAAATTGCGGATTGCGCAGCGTATCTGAAGATAAATTGAGAAACACCGGAAATAAGTCTTTTTTCAGGTCAATACGTTCTCGTTGAAATTGGCAAACTTTTTCTGCGGCATACAAATCCATTTGATAAATAAACCCGTTTTTTGTGAAAACTTTGCGGAATAGTTTTTCCGGTATTTCTCCGCACGAAGGTAACTGCCATCGGAAGAAGGCTTCTGCTGCATATAAAGTACCGTCCATATTACGTATGGCGGACAAGTGCAGCTGAAAGGCCTGCTGATGCAAAGCCTGCTCCATGTTGTTCTCAATTTCCTGTTCCAAAAGAAATTGGCTTTGGAGTTTTTCATTGTAAAAGCCTACAATATCGTCATATTTTCCTTTTATACGATCTCTGGCTATGGCAGCTTTTACCAATAAATCATTGATGGAAGAAACATGTTCGGGTACAAAATATACCCCGAAAGATAAAATCAGTTGGAACGGGTTTTGTCCCAGCGGTACGCTGTTGACAATTTGTTCATTTAAGATTTCCAATCTGTTTTTGAGCTGTTCGGGCGTTTGGTATTTTAGTAATAATTGAAAAATATCTGCCTGTACCCTGCAAAACATTTCTTCTTTGCCTAAACTTTCACCCAATACCGTGCCGATATGCCGCAGAATATCATTTGCTTTTAAATACCCGAGTCTTTCATTTAACACTTTAAACTTATTAATATCAAAAATAACAAAAGCAAATTTCTCTTGAGGATTTCTGGCCAACAATTCCCGTATTTCCTGTCGGGCCTTGGTCCAAGTAGGACCTTGGGTAATCGGATCTGTATAGGCGGCTTTATATAAGGAATTTCTGGTGAAATTATATTGCCGGAAAATATATATTAAAAACAAAGCTAACCCACACAGCCCTGCGGCACATAAAATCAAAACTAAAGAAAGCCCATCACTTTCTTTGCCTTGCATGTAATACTTTGCTCCGGCGTAAAACGCTAAAATGAAGAAAGCAAAAAAGGAAAAGCTTATTGCTGAGAAAAAATTTGTTTTCATACCCCACCCCCATTTAGCTAAAGCCTATTTTTTATATCACACTCCGTAAAGGGAGAAAAAGTGGTTAGAATAAGAATATCTTTGGAAGGGTGAGTTTATCATATAGTTTGGCAGATGAAAGAATTTTGTGGGTCCAAAGACCTAGGTCTTTTTGGGGCTTTTGACCCTTGGGAAGGAAAAGGCAAAATTATAAAATTTATATATCAAGATAAAAATTAGGAGAAAAAAGAACATGCAAAGAATGAAGAATGCAGTTAGCTTGTTCTGTGCGGCCGCATTATTAGTCCCGTCTTTTGCTATGGCAGATGAATTGCCGAAAGTGATGAGTCGGGATATGATTAACGAAGTAACGCAAGCGGCCCGTCAGGAATATATGGCCAATTATGACAAAATTGCCAAAGAAATGTTGCCTACCGTAAAGGTGGAAGAAATAAGAGCCAGTGAATTTAATGTGGATCGTTTTCAGCGTTTAGGTGCCGGAGAACCCTATTATGTGGGCCATGGTTCTTATGTAGTGCCTGAAAATGAAGTAAGATACGTAGCCGACGGCGGTAGAGCTGCTTTCAAACCCCGCACGATTGTGGAAGTGCCGATGGCTCCCGTACATGGGGTAGCGGCCGGTGGTAAGATTATTGAAAAAGGTATGGTTTTTTGGAATAACCGTTGGGTATCCTTGGAAGAATTTACCCGCCACTATGCGCATGAAAATGTTCGTTTTGTTGTAGGAAACAAACCGTTTCTTTCTCATCAAGGCTTGGTAAGTAATATGGAAAGAACGTTTGGTATGTCTTCCATGCGCAGACAGCTGGAAATAAAATTTAACAACAATATGTTTGATCCGGTACTCAATGAAGAAGCACGCAAAATGTTGGTAGCCAATGATACCTATAGAATGAGAACGGCGGAAATAGGTATTGAACGTGCCGGCGGTATGCGCCCGTCCTCGTATAAAATTGACCAAGCCCGCAGAGCTAAAATTGAGTGGAAAAACAGCGCCGAAAAAATCATGGCGAAAAGTCAGAAAATGAAAAGTATTCTGAGATTTCGCGGTTTCTTTTACAAAGGCATGTTTTCTGTGGCCGTTGTGGGTGGATTGGGTTGTTTAGAAATATTGGTAGACCGGTTGGATTGTGCCATGAATGAAGATAATGCGGGCTCTGCCAGCATGATTGCGCAATCTATGCAAGCACGCCAAAACATGTTGAGTGCTGTATCTCAAACGCCGGAAATGGGGTTGTGGTTGCCCGTTCAAGATAAAGAGTATATTTTGAATCAATATGAAAATGTATCCGCCAAAGAAAACCTTATGGCGGCTATGTTGGAGTATGCCTCCTTTGCTTTGGAAAGCCAAAAGGAAGGAACGGCTGAAAGAGATGTATTGCTGGAAGTAGAGCAACAGGCGGTAGTTACTGCGCAAGTGCAAGCCTCTTTAAGCTAAATAGTTTTAAAATCAAAACACCCCGCCAGATCGGCGGGGTGTTTTGTTATGTTTATCTTTTTTCGTTGTGAAAGTGCCCCACCTCTTGACACGTTTTTTTTTTTTGCTACAATTTCAGCATTGTATTCAGACCTAAGTCTTGAGTGTTGTTTGTCGGACCTTAAAGCCGTATAAAAGGAGAAAAAAATGAAAAGAGGTTTTACTTTGATAGAAGTGTTAGTAGTCGTGTTAATCATTGGTATATTGTCGGCAGTGGCTTTACCTAATTATCAAAAAGCGCTGGCAAAAAGCCGTGCTATGGAAGGTGTTATACAAGGTAGAGCTTTGGTTGATGCCATACAGAGATACCAGTTGGAAAGCGGAGAAGCGAATACCACAGATATAGATAATTTGGATATAGGACTAAGTGATAAATGGGTTTGGAGTGGTTATGTATGGGCTTATAGGCCGAAAATAGAAGGAATATATTTTGAGGTTAGAGAATATAATACGGGAAGGGTTTCTTTGTGGTGTGTCGCTTCTAATAGTAGTGATTTGGCACAATATGTTTGTAAATCTGTTGGTGAAAAAGAACCTTCAGAAATTAGAGAAAATACTAAATACTATAAAGTATATGATCCGAAATAAAAACACCCCGCCGGTTTGGCGGGGTGTTTTTTGGGGTAAATCTAAAGTTTTATAATTTCAGCCACTTATATTCAAAGAAAACCACAATACTAAACACAATTACCGGCCCCCACCCTGCCAGAAACGGATTAATGTAGCCGTTTTCTCCGATAGAGGTAATCATGCTAATGAGCCACCAAAAAGTAAAGGCAATGACCATGGAGGCGATAATATTTAGGATCTTGCTTTTTCTGCGCATGCTGATAGCAAACGGCATACCTAAAAGACACATGATCAGCGTCACAAAAGGGGCAGCCAATTTGGCTTGGCGTTCGGTTTCAGCAGAATAATGGGCGAGGCCCATTCTTTGAAAAAAGTTGATGCGTTTGGTTAAATCCCGAATGCTTAAAAGTTTGTTTTCCGTTTTACTCACAGACATTTCTTGCGGCGGGATTTGAAAGGAAGAAATTTCTTGCGTAAAGGGCTTATCTTTCGTATCTAAGGCATCTACGAATGTTCTTTTTGTTCCTTCTTCAAAGATCCATTCCCCTTTTTCCTCATTCCACACCATACGTTTGGCTACCACTTGAGAAGCAATGTTCCAGTTGGCATCATACGTGTCCAAAGAGACGTCTTTCATTTCTCCCTTTTCCAAATCTACCAGTTTGGCATAAAGCATTTGGTTATTGCCTATTTTCATGGCTACATCGGCTTCGGTATTCAAGTTAAAATTTTCCCGATATTTAATTCGGGTGTAATATACGGTTTCTGCCTTGATGTTGAAGGGGGGAACGACAAACTCTTGTATCAGCATGGTGATGGCGGCCACTAATAAAATACAGCCTAACACCGGTTTAAAAAGTTGGCGCGGGGCAAAACCGCTGGCCACACGGGCTGTCCATTCTCCGTTAGCTACCATTTCCGATACGACGGAAATAGCCCCCAGCAAACACGCCACCGGCATGACGGTGGTCAGCCAACTGGGAAACGTGAGCATGGAATAAGTTAAAATAGCCCCCAACGTGGAATGACCGTTGCTGAGGGTCTTTAATTTTTCAAAAGTATCGCCCAAAACAACCAAAGCGGCAAATACCCCTAATGCAAAAAAGAAAGGGCCCCAGAATTTTTTGGAAATGTAAAAAGACAAGCGGTTCATTAAATGTTCAACCTCTTTTTCCATAGATACCACGCGGCCCCCGCTCCGATAAACATCGGCAACCACGGCCCCGGATAAGACAGCCATGCATACTTTTCCCCCAAGCTTAGCCCCAGGGTCATCAGTAAGTAAAATACAAAAATAATGATTACACTAAAAAGCATGCCCCACCCTTTGTTGGAACGCTTTCCTAAAGAAAACCCCAGCGGACAGCTGACAAATAGCAGAATAATCGGTGCAAAAGCCATTACATTGCGGGTGCTGACCTCGGTGCGGTATTCTGCTTTTTCCTCCGGGGTCATGCGTCCTTGGCGGATCATGCGGAAAATTTTGGTTGTGGTTCGCTCCGCTACGCGCTGGCTGCGTTTATGGTCTCTGGTGAGGGAAATATGCATGGTGTAATTATCAAAATTGGCGGCAATAATGGCGGTGGGGTCTTTGGAATCAATGCGTTGCATTTGACCGTTTTGCAGCTGCAGGCCGATGGCTTTATCTGTCAAAATAACCTTTCCGGAGCTGGCATTTACTTTTGTGCTTAACGCATCATCGTCGTTTTTGCGGATTAAATGAATTTGCTTGGCCAAATCAGTTACTTCGTCTAAATCTTCCAAGTACAAGTCCCATTCGCCTAAATTCAAAAACGTTTTGGGCTCTAGGGTTACTTTAGTAATTTTTTGTCTGGCTTCTTCACGCAAGTTTAGCATACGTTGGTAACTGCGCGGTGTCAGCCAGTTGGAAGAGAAAAAAAGCACCACCACCAAGCCAATGGCACAAAAAAGCATCGGTTTGACAATTTCTTTAAAGGAAAATCCGGCCGCCCGCAACGCAATCAGCTCCCCTTGTTCGCTCATGCTGGTTAGCGTTAAGAGGACTGCAATTTGAAACGCCATCGGTGCGGCCATCGTGAAAACATTGGGCAATACGCTAAGTAAAGAAGATGCAATCCACCACCAACTGGTGCCATAGTTCATGGCCATTTCCATAATGCGGATAAAATGGTTCATGAAAATGACAAACATCAAAATCCCCACCACCCCGATAAAAAAGGTCAGCAGTGTTTTGGCAATGTAACGCGTAAAAATACCGGAACGTACAAAATTCATAGATAGTTTTATTCTAACAAATATCAGCCTGAGGGCGGGCAAAAATATCAAACGGAACTACTCTTTTTTAAGCATTTGAAAAATAACCCCATATTACCGTGGACAAGCAGGCAAATATTATACAATGAAAGAATGAGGTTTTTTACCGTCTTATGAAAACCGCACGGTTGCTGTTATGTCTTTTTTTAATCCCCCATCTGGTTTTCGGCTCGTATTTGCAGGCCGAAACGCTGCCTTACACGTTGGTGGATCGGGACCGCTATGACATTTTTGAAGACGAGCGCAAAGCCCAAGCGGAAGAGGAACTGATTATCAAAGAAGCCCCCGATGATGCCCAACTGCTTAAATACACCAATGAATTTTGGCGTCAGGCAGTAACAGCGGTGGAAGGGGATTATGCCTTGGACAAAGAGCCGGAGCCGATACCGGACTTAACCCTGTTAAACCCCACCCTTTCCTTGCCTATTTACGGCACGAATATTGCGTTAACCGGCCGCTACGTCGTAGGGGTGAAAATGGACGCCAAACGTTACATGGAAGATGCCAACAATGATATAGAAGAAAGAAATATCCGCAATTTTGAAATGCAACAGGAAATGCAAATTAAAATGCAAGGTAAAATTTTGGACCGCATTTTTGTGGATATTGACTATGATGATAAGCGTGAAGAAGAAAAAACATTGTCAGTGGCCTACCGCGGTAAAACAGGCGAATTAGTGCAGTTAGCGGAGTTCGGGGATATTAATTTGTCTTTGCCTCAGACGGAATTTATCGCCTATCAAAAGCAGCTTTTCGGTGCAAAAGTGCATTTGCAACACAAAGATTTGGATTTGCGCATCATCGGCAGCCAAACCAAGGGTTCCAGCAAACAAAAGCAATTCGTAGGAAGCAGTGTATTTGAAATTGTATCTATTGCGGATATTGATTACATCCGGCGCACGTACTATGATTTAACTTTTGGTACAAACGTGGGTGTGGACTCCGCTTGGGGAAGCGATATGGGCAATATTTCCCCCGGAACCGAAGAAGTGTATTTGTACACCAACACGACAGACGGCGATTATGTGCCTATATCCCTAACGGCGCGCGACTATAAAGAGCCGACGGTTACTTATCCGGCCAAATTTAAGCTTTTACAGCGCGGTGTAGATTATACGGTAGATTATAGCCGTGGTATCATTCGCTTTGCCAAAGCTCAAACCGCCGCCAGTGTGATAGCGGTGAACTATCAAAATGCGGCAGGTAAATGGCTTAGCCCCAATCAAAACGAACCCTATATCATTAAAACCGAAAACGAAAAACCGATTGCGCTAAATACGGAAGCAGGGTATCAGCTGGAAATGAAAACTTTTTATTCCGTGGGCGCACAACAGATTACGCGCGATAACGGGAAAGGAAACTTTATTCTTACCTTGTTGGATGCCAACGGTCAGGAAGTAGGCAGCAGGGCCAACCCCAAACAAATTTATCCCACTACCATAGATATGGATTTTGACAGAGGTATTTTTGAACTGCAAAGCCGTATGACTGATGACCGCGGGCTGTATAATACCACGCCTGTTTCCTCCAAAAACCGCACCTTTAAGGTGGAATATACCTCCACCGTCAAAACCTATTTTGTGGAAGCAGACATGGTGGTGGAGTCCGAATCTGTAAAACTTAACGGCCGTCAGTTACAGCGCAATAATGACTATTATATTGACTATACCTCCGGCTTTATTACTTTTTATAAAGGGGATATGATTACTGAAAATGCCGTTATTGACATATCCTATGATACCACCAACGGATCTGACTCCAATAACTCCCTCATCGGGGGCCGTTTGGACTATAAACTGTTTGACAAAGTGAAATTAGGAACGACAGTATTAAAAGAAGGGTGGGATAAACCCCAAACAGTACCGCAAGTGGGCAACTATGCCAAAGATTTGCTCGTCTACGGAGCAGATATTAACGCCAAAGATATCCAAGTAACCAACAATTTGGCGGTGGATTTTGGTGCAGAAGTAGCCAAGAGTAAAAAGAATGAAAACGTATATGGCTACGCAATGATAGACAGCATGAACGATGCCAATGTCCAAGTGGGCGGAAGCCGTGTATTTTATGATTGGAACATCGCCGCCAACCCCAATGGAAAGCCCTCTTTCTTAGACTCCGTTTCTTGGGACACGCAGGAACTTCCCATGCTGGAAATTAATCCCAATGCAATCGGTACGTATAATGAAAAACAACAGGTATTAGTCATTAATTATGATTTTACCAAGCCTCAAACGACTAATATGGGCAGCTTTACGGACCATGATGAAATTTCCATTGTTTACCCGTTGAGTGATAGTGGGGTGGACTTGTCGGATAAAACATCCTTTGAATTAACCGCTTTGGGAGAAGGAAGCGGTGTGGCGGCCCCGCAATTGGACGTTACTTTTGGGAATATCAGTGAATATTCTGATTCGGCCAACCCGATAGATGTTCCATCCGGTTTGGTTTCCAATTCTTACGGTATGTACACGGCTTGTAATCCGGATACTTCTTCTCCCAAAACCGAAGATGTGAACTGTCTGGAAACTTTATCCCCCAATGAAGACCGCGGGTGGTGGTTTACCAACCCGGATAAAACATTGCAACGTTTTGACCCTTTTACCAGAAATATCTACAATCCCGAACGGCAGCCCAACGGGCGTATTGACAGTCAAGATCTAAACCACAACGGAAAATATGATGAAGAAGACGGAAGCGTTGGCGGGCATTTCGGTTACGGAGGAGTGGCAATTAACGGTATGCCGGATAATGCTCTTTCTTATGACGGTTGGAGAACATTCAGCACGCCGCTTACCGTGGATGATAAAAGTCGTTGGAATGCGGTGCGTCACTTGCGTATTACACTGAAATTAACCAATGAAATGAAAGCGGAGGGTAAACTGAAAGGTACGGTTAAAATCGCTAATGTGGCTTTGGCAGGTACGGCCTGGAATCCGCAAGAAGACACCGACCCTAACAAATTTGCTGTTTCCGGTATCAATAATGTAGATAATACCAACTATGTGCCCATTTTCAGCCCTAACACCGGAGACGGTTTACAAGTGTTTAATGAGTTGTATGGCTCAGTGGCTAATTACAAAAAACAAAGTGACAGCGCTAACGTCATGGACCAATCTTTAAACCTGACTTACAAAGATATTACCGTCGGGGATAGGGATACCTTGTTTGCCAACCGTAACTTCAAAACTATGGACTTTACCCAACACAAAGAGTTCCGTTTCTTACTGCATAATAACGAAGAAAATGCCGGTGCGGAATTTTTCTTAAAAGTAGGTACGGACCAAAACTATGACAAAATTATTGTTCCTTTGGGGCAAGGCAAAGGTACTTGGCGCCTGATTACCTTAAAAATGGTGGATAAAAACGGAGACGGTATTACCGATGCATTTGAAAATGCTTCTCCGGCTGATTATGGTGTGGAAGTACGTAATGTGCGTCAAAGCGGCGGGGTGATGAATTTCAAAAAGGTCAGTATGATTATGGCCGGTATTTCTGCCACTTCACAAATGGACGAAGGAACCGGCGAAGAAACATATAACGGGGGAGGAAGCGGGTCCGTGTGGCTTAATGTGATTCACTTGGCAGAAGCTATTACCACCGAAGGAACTGCCTACAAGGTAGACGGGGCCGTGCGCCTGAACGGTTGGGGGAGTGCCGGGGCTAAATATAAATATATGGACGGAGATTTTGAAACACCGTTAACCGTGTCTAAAGACCAAGAAATAACGGAAGAAGAATATTTCTTGAAAGTAGATAAATTTAAACATTTCCCCATGGAGGCTACGTTTAATCGCAGTACCACCGTTACCCCCAACATTGCCGACACGACTGATTATAACACGATTAGCACGTTGGATAAAGGATCTGTGGAGCGGCAACAGGCTTTGGTGCGCGGTGATTTTATCAAAAACAATTTACCGAAAATCGGTTTGCAGTACACCATGGATCAGGTAGATTATGATTTGATGAAACGTAAAGACAAGGCCCAAACCTATGCTGTTACCTTAACCCATGAGACAAAAGGTGCCTTCAAAAATATCAATGCCGGCTATTCTTTTACGGATACCAAGATTGATTACGCGCAAGAAATGCATTCGGAGAGTAACTATAATACCCAAGAGCAAACCCAGCGCATGAACTTGAAAATGACCTATGAGCCACACAAAAATTTTAACTTTACCCCTTCTTATAGTTTGACGCAAAGTAAAGAAGAGCGCACTCAACATAACGATTCTGCTGACATTTATCACCGCCACTATCCCAAAGGAATGAATCAAAATGCGGGCTTTAACAGTACGTGGCGCATTGCCAAATGGTTAGCTCCTTCCCTTAGTTATAGTATTGCTACTACAGAAACTAATAATTTGGTAGCCAAGGTATTTAACAAAGGAAAGACCGATGAAACAACCTTTGAAGCGGGAGAACTAAAAAGCTTGAACCGTAATGCTGACGGCGGTATTTCTTTGACATTAAACGGCAATGAAATCATGCCCAAGAGCAAACTGTTTAAAAACTTTGTTATCTCTTCCAGTTATCGTATGCAGGACGCGGACTCTTGGAATTACGTAGATGAAGACTTTGATGCCAAAAAGGAATTGTGGATCCGCTCTTCCCTGTCCGGTACCGGTAAATATTCCAGTCGGCAAAGTTTGATTTTGCGCGATACTATTACTTCTTCTCAACGTTGGACGCCGCTAGCTGCCTATGATTTGGGCGGACAATTGGCCCCCTTAAAAACGATATCCTTTTTGAACAACTTTACCCACAGTACCCAGCAAAACAACCAAACAGGCACCGAGTATGAAACCAAGAGTATGACCTTGCCTGATGCGGTGATTTCCATTTCCGATTTGGAAAAATTCTTTTACGGAGGGCGTTGGGTGAACTCCACTAACTTAAAACTGCGCTATAGCAAAGTGGAAAACCGTACGCTTGGCAGTGATGAAAAAATGGAACGCAAGTATGGCGGAGATTTGCGCTTCTTGCTTTTTAACTTTTTTGATACGGTGTTAATGTATGACAAGCAGGACAGTTGGAAAGAGGATTTGAAGGCGGGAGAAAGCTTGGAAGAAATAAACGGAGAGGATTTCTCTGCACAAACTTCTTTTTATCTGGGTAACTGGCGTTTTACCCCTAAGGTTTTATATGGGAAATATGAAAAACGGCTGGTACGCGGGCAGCTGAGCCAAAGCAGTACGGAATTTACTCCCAGTTTGAATATCCGTTTGGACTTTAACTTGCCACGCGGTGTAAAACTGCCTTTTATCAACCGTATGTACAATGCCACCAACCGTGTGATTTGGAATACGACATTGTCTTATACACAAAAGGAATCTCCGGTAGAAGTAAAAGATAATTACGATAAGTTGGACATTATTTCTTCTTTGGATTATGAACTCTCCCAAAACTTGCGCTTAAATGTGGCGGGCGGGGTAACGTGGCTTAACCATGCGTATGTAGCCACGGAAGACTATATGGCATATAATTTGGCAGCCAATGTTACGGTTCAATTCTAATTTTTTTTCCAAACTCAAAAAAATATTATGGCATGTATTTTTCCCAAATACTTGCTACAGCTGCCGGCGTGATTTATCACCGGAGACAACAGAACCTTTGTGCACTTCTTGTTTGAAGGCCATTAAGGACGTTGGGCCTTTATATTGCCAACGTTGCGGAAAACCTCTGCCGGATGGCGGAGCACATTGTTACCAATGCCGCGGTACAAAAGGAAAAATTTTTAAATGTAAAATTATTCGCTCTTCTGTTGTTTTCGGTCCGCAGATAAGGTCTTTAGTCCATGCTTTTAAATACGCGGACCAATCTTATTTGGCTAATTTCTTGGCAACACTTATGGCCCGCTATTGGGCCATTTATCCGGAATTGGCAGAAAGCCAAATCTTAGTGCCGGTTCCGTTGCATCGTAAAAAATTAAGAAAACGCGGTTACAATCAAGCGGAGCTTTTGGCAGTGGCGCTGGCTGAAAAAAGAAATTTACCCGTCAACACGCAGTTGTTGCGCAGGGTAAGAAATACACCCAGCCAAACCCGTTTCGGACGGGAAGGGAGACTGAAAAATATGAGCGGTGCTTTTGAGTGTGTGTTGCCAAAAGAGGTGAAAGGAAAAATTATTTTATTAATAGATGATGTGGCCACTACGGGGGCTACGTTGGAAGGTTGTGCCGAAGCCTTAAAAAAAGCGGGAGCCAAAAAAGTGATGGCATATACTTTGGCCCGTGAAATATAGGATAAAAGCCCCGCGTAGGCAGGCAAAAATAATATAATAGAATATATGGGCAAATTTTTATTGCTTTTAACCAACTTGGCTTTTCCGTTTGCCGCACTGGGTGTGTTGCTGGGGTTTGTGTTTTCGGCACGCAGACGTGTACTTAAGACCCTGTGGCAAGAACTGCAAGAGCGTTTTGCTTTGGAGAAACAAGGCGAAGTTCCACAGGGGGCTTTATGGATCCATTGTGCCAGTGTGGGAGAAGTGAAATCTGTCCAAACACTCATCAAGCAACTTAAATCCTTTTATCAAAAAGAAGTGATTGTCACCACCAGCACAGTGGCAGGCCGTGCCGAGGCTGCCAAAAATGCCGACATTAAAAAAGCCTTATTGGCCCCGCTGGATTTTTATCCGTTTAGCCGCCGTTTTGTACACGTGGCCGCCCCTCACCGCTTGTTTGTGGTGGAGCGGGAAATATGGCCCAATATGCTTTATGCCGCGCAAAAGGCGGGGGTGCCTGTGATGTTGGTCAATGCCCGTATTTCTCAAAAGAGTACGCGGGCCTATCTTTGGGTAAAACCGCTTTTTAATATGCTGTTTAAGCAGATTGCTTTGGGCGCCATGCAGGATGAAGATGCCGCCAAACGTTATGCCAGCTTGGGGCTGGCCAGGGAAAATATTGCGGTCTGCGGGAACGTAAAATACGACACACTCAATGACCGTCCCGCCAAATTAAAAGAAGTGAACGCTTTGATAAAAAAATTGGGTTGGCAGGATAATCTTATTCTGGTTTGCGGAAGTACACATCCGGTGGAAGAAGAACTGATTTTGAAAGCGGCTCCCGTTTGGGCAGATGCCGGCATTAAAGTTATTTTTGCGCCCCGTCATCTGGAAAGAAAAGAAGAAATTAAAGCGAATTTGCAACATCAAAAATTGCCTTTTGCCTTACTCAGTGAAAAGAAATTTCCTAAAAATACGGTCCTTTTGTGTGCCGATACAATGGGCTTTCTGCAATCTTTGTATGCTTGTGCTGCTTTGTCTTTTGTGGGCGGAAGTATTGCTCCGCGTGGGGCGCATAATTTACTGGAGCCGGCCATTTTGGGCAAAACAGTTTTATTTGGAAAGAGTTTTTATAATACGCCGGACACGGCCCATGCTTTGCTTGCTTCCGGCGGTGGGGTATTAGTAGATGCAACCAATTTGAAAGCCACGGTACTGCGTTTGTGTAAGGATTCGGCCGGGCTGGAAAACATGGCCGCCAAAGCGCGGCAAACGGCTCTGAGTTTTAAAGGAGCCACCCAAAACATTATGGGAGCTGTAAAAGATTATGAACGAAAAACAACCTAAAATATTAGTGGTTCGTCTGTCCTCCTTAGGGGATATTGTGTTGTCCTCTCCGGTGTACAAGAACCTGAAAGCCAAATGGCCTAACAGCCATATTACACTGCTTGTCAAACCTCAGTTTGCCCAAGTATTGGCCGGTCACCCCGATATTGATGAAATTATGGTGGCTAAGAAAAACCTTTGGGGAAATATCCGCCAAGTGCGCGCCGGTCATTTTACCCATTTCTTAGATTTGCATGCCAATTTAAAAAGCATTTTAATCGGCCTGTTTAGTCATATTCCCAATAAATTGCGTTATTGCAAAAATCCCGTCGCTCGCCGCATGTATGTGCGTTTTAAAAAGAATTCTCCAGTGTTGGAAAAACATACCTTGGAGCGGTATTTGGAAGTCTTGAAACAATGGGACGTGCCGATAGTGCACAAAAAACCGGAACTGAGCGATTGGGCGTATAAAAATGCAAATTTGGACGGCAAAAAAATTAATAAAATTGCCATTTTCCAAACTTCTTTTATCGGAGACAGCGTTCTGACAACTCCGCTCGTGCAAAAAACTGCTAAGCTGTTCCCCGATGCTAAAATTTTGGTCATTACCCGCCCGCAAACGGACGATATTTTCCGCCCGATGAAAGAAGTGGACGAAATTATTTTAAACGATAAAAAAGGTTGGAATAAAATTGCCGGTGTGTGGAAAACGGCCCAAGCCATTAAAAAAGCCGGAGTGGATATTTTGCTCGTGCCGCACCGCAGTTTCCGCAGTGCATTAATTGCTTGGCTCAGCGGGGTGCCCATACGTATCGGGTTTACTTCCAGTGAAGGGTGGTTTTTGTACACCAAAACCGTTCCGTTTAACTGGATGGTGCATGATGTGGAGCGCAACTTATCTTTGTTACATGGTATTGTAAAAGAAAACTTCAAAGCCGAAAAATTGAATATGCGCTATGCCCCCAGCGCCGAAGAAAATGTGGCGCGCCTGATGAAAGACTTTAATCTGGAAGGAAAAACCCTGATCGGGATTCATCCGGGGTCTGCTTGGGCGACGAAATGCTGGCCGGCTGAAAATTATGTGGAGCTGATCAGTCGGATTCAGACAGAACTGAAACTGCAGGCGGTAATCGTCGGCGGAAGAAGCGATGCAGATCTGGGTGAAAAGATTTGCCAGCTTTCCAATGGCCATTGTGCCAGTT
This sequence comes from Elusimicrobiaceae bacterium, assembly GCA_017468055.1. Lineage (GTDB taxonomy): Bacteria > Elusimicrobiota > Elusimicrobia > Elusimicrobiales > Elusimicrobiaceae > Avelusimicrobium. The sequence goes on along the minus strand of JAFUJU010000025.1, from coordinate 25,920 downwards.
TGTGTGGCAAGACCAGCTTGTCTGATTTGATGGCCTTGATGGGACATTTTAAACTTTTCATCACCAATGATTCCGGCCCGATGCACATTGCCACGGCCTTTGGTGTGCCGACTCTGGGTATATTTGGTCCTACCACCCGTGAGCTGGGCTTCTTCCCGTACGGATCTGACAGTCGTGTGATTGAAGTGAAAGGCTTAGATTGCCGCCCCTGTGCGCTGCACGGCGGTAAGAAATGTCCGAAAGGGCATTTTAAATGTATGCGCTTGATTACGGTAGATGATGTATTTAAAACCGTCAAAGAGATGCTGCAAGAAAAGAAAGTAATTTAGGTTGAAAATAACACAAAAAACCGCTCTGCTTTTTTAGCAGGGCGGTTTTTTTATGCTTAATGAAGGCTTTTTCTTTTTGGTCGTTTCTCGTCGGAAAAGTGCGCTGGGGTTGACTTGTTTTTTTTTTTTGGTACAATTTTTCGTAGTAAAAATTGGACCAAAAAGAGGTTGATATGAAAAAAAATATTTCTAAGGGCCGTAACGGCGGTTTTACGCTGATTGAATTATTGGTAGTAGTGCTTATCATCGGTATCTTGTCTTCGGTAGCTTTGCCGCAATATACTAAAACCGTGCGTAAAGCGCGTAGTGCAGAAGTTTTTACGATTGCTAAAGCATACTGGGACGCGCAAGATGTGTATTATCTGGCAAATAACGAATATGCTGCTAGTTTGGATCAGTTAGATATAGAACTTACAGAACCTAAAAATTGGACATTAAATTCGTCTTATTTACCAAGTGGCCCCCTTAAGTTATTTGGCAAAAATTCTATGGCAGGTTTTGCTTATGACATATCTATTTCTAATGGAGACAGACGCATTCATTGTATCGGGCCTATCGGAGATTGTATGAATATGCTTCCGTGCTTAGGAATAGGAAGTGGATCTTATGGAGCTTATTGTTATCTTAACGGTATTGGAAGCGGAAGTGATATTGGAATCGGAAGTGATAATTAATATTAAAAACCCGCACTTAAAAGATGCGGGTTTTTAATTGTTTGACGGCCCATACCCCAGATTTTGTCAGGCATTGCTGCCCGTGAGAACCATTACTCTAAGCGGCCTACTCTGCCTCTCACGCGGGACACGTATGGGCATATTTGGCCTTGCTCCTCGCGGGGTTTGCCGTGCCGCACGCGTTGCCTTGTGCGCGGTGCGCTCTTACCGCACCTTTTCACCCTTGCCCGAAGGCGGTTTGTTTTCTGTGGCACTTTCCGTCCGAACGGCTGTTGCCCCGTTCGTCCCAACCTTTCGGTTGGCGCGCTTCCCTGTGGAGTCCGGAAGTTCCTCCCCTAGTATAACTAAAGGCGGCTCTCTGGACCGTCAAATTTTAAAATCCGTCAAATAAAGAAGGTTGCTGTTGGGAGGGCTTTTTCTTTTTGGCCGTTCCCTTATCATCGCGTTCTATCACTTCCACCGCTACGCCGTTGATCGTATTATCCTGCGGTTTAGAAGCCGGCATCGGGGCGGGATGTAAGTTTTTAATCGGGTTAAAGCCGACCGATTGTTTTAAATCCATGGCTTTGTTAGCCAAGGCGTCCGGCTCTTTGTTCAAATGGCGCAATACGTGGCGGATTTGAATGTGAAAAGGCTGTGCCAGCTGGCGGATTTCAACCATTCTTTCGGCTAGGTCCGGATTTTTAATTTTATATTCGCCCAAGTATTGTTTGACCAAGAGCAAAGAGTCTGAAATAATATCCAGCTGCGTTGCCCCCAATTCGGAAGATTTGATTAATGCCAAGCGCAGGGCTGTGTACTCAGCTTGGTTATTAGTACAATGGGCGATAAAATGCCCCTCTTGGGACAAAATCTTTCCGCTTTCGTCCTTGATTACATAGGCCGAAGCTCCAATGCCGGGATTTCCGCGGCTGCCGCCGTCTATATTGATTGTTACGCGCATAATCATTATTTTAGCAAATATCGGGCCTTGTACTTGCTATAATAAGAGCAAGAGAGGAGGCGGATATGTTTAAAAAACTTGCAAAATTTGGGTTGTTGCCTTTGGTAATTACGGCCATCGGTTTGGGAATTGGAGCCGGACTTATTTTTCCGGATTGGTTAGTACGGGTTTTTTTGACATTTAATGGTCTGTTTGGACAATTTTTAGGCTTTATTGTGCCCTTATTAATTCCGGGTTTGATTGCTCCCGGTATTGCTGATTTAGGAAAAGGGGCCGGAAAACTGTTATTGTTTACGGTGTTATTATCATATGGGTTTACACTGTTTGCCGGATTTTTTACTTTTGCTACGGCAGAAATAGCCTATCCGTTTTTGCTAAATACTATTTCGTCATTAGAGGCTTTTTCTGTGCAACATGAGTTGGCCCCCTATTTTACTTTACCTATTCCGCCTGTGATGGACGTTACCACCTCTTTGGTTTTGGCTTTTATGTTGGGGATGGGCATGGCACTAATTAAAGGCGATAGTTTGAAAAAATTGATGTATGATTTCCGCGACATCATCAATAAAGTGATTGCCTCTTTAATTATTCCATTATTACCGCTGTACATTTTTGGTATTTTTCTGAATATGACGGTGAACGGACAAGCAGCTGCCGTAATATCCGTATTTTCTAAAATTATTATTTTTATTTTTCTGATTACTCTGGTGGTATTGCTGGCAGAATTTGCGATTGCCGGTGTGGTGGACCGTAAGAATCCGTTTAAAATGCTCAAAGCTATGCTGCCGGCCTACTTTACGGCGTTAGGTACGGCTTCTTCTGCAGCTACGATTCCTGTGACCTATAAACAAGTGCAAACATTGGGAGTGCGGGAAGAAATTGCCAGTTTTACGGTGCCTTTGTGTGCCAATATTCACATGTCCGGCAGTACGATCAAAATCACTGCTTGTGCTGTTGCTATTTTGATGATTACGGGCGCAGAGCTGAACCTTTGGCAATTTGTAGGTTTTATTTGTATGTTGGGGATTTCTATTGTAGCCGGACCGGGGGTGCCGGGCGGTGCGATAATGGCCTCTTTGGGTGTGTTACAAAAAATGCTTGGTTTTAATGAGCAAATGTTGGGACTGATGATAGCGCTGTATATAGCGATGGATTCTTTTGGTACGGCTTGTAACGTGACGGGAGATGGAGCTATTTCCGTTATTGTGGACAAAATTTACCGCAAAAAATAATTGCTCTTTTGAATAAAAAACCTCCGCTAAAGCGGAGGTTTTTTGATATGTGAAACGAAACTATACAATTCCTTGGTCAATCATTGCATCGGCTACTTTTAAGAATCCGGCAATATTGGCCCCGGCCATATAGTCGCCCTTCATGCCGAAATGCTCAGCGGCAGCCAAACAATTGTCATGAATGCTATGCATGATGCGTTGGAGATATTGGTCCACTTCTTCGCGTGTCCAATACAGGCGCATGCTGTTTTGGGTCATTTCCAAACCGGAGACGGCTACACCGCCTGCGTTAGATGCCTTGCCGGGGGAATATAGAAGGCCGGCTTTTTGGATAATTTCAATGGCCTCAGGCGTGCAGGGCATATTAGAGCCTTCCGTCACGCAGATGCAACCATTTTTAACCAGAGTTTCGGCATCTTCTTTATGAAGTTCATTTTCACAAGCTGTGGGGCAGGCCACTTGGCAAGGGATATCCCACGTCTTCTTTCCGGCGCGGAATTGCGCGGCAGGGAATTTGGCAACGTATTCTTTCAGGCTTCCTCGACGGACAAAGACTAAGTCTTTTAAGAAAGCCAATTTTTCGGCATCTACGCCGTCTTTATCGTAAATGCTGCCGTCATAGTCCATAAATCCTACTACTTTTGCTCCCAATTGGGTCAGCTTTTCAATGGCAAAAATGCCCACGTTTCCGGTACCGGAAATAATGGCGGTCTTACCTTTTAAGCTGTCTGAGCGTGTGGCCAACATATTTTGTGCAAAGTAAGCTACACCGTATCCGGTGGCCTCCGGACGGAGCAAACTGCCGCCCCAAGCCGGTTTTTTGCCGGTAAATGCACCTGTGAAATTATCGACCAATTTTTTGTATTGTCCGTACATGTAGCCGATTTCGCGCGCACCGCAACCCAAGTCTCCGGCGGGGACGTCGGTATGATATCCGATGTGACGGTAAAGTTCATTCATAAAAGAATGGCAGAAACGCATCACTTCGTCATCGCTTTTGCCGCGGGCATCAAAGTCGCTACCGCCTTTACCACCGCCTAAAGGAAGGGTGGTTAAGGAATTTTTGAAAGTTTGTTCAAAGGCTAAAAATTTTAAAGAATCTTGAGTGACAGACTCATGAAAGCGGATACCGCCCTTGTAGGGACCCAAGGCACTATTGTACTGAATGCGAAAGCCACGGTTGACGTGGATTTCCCCTTTGTCATCTTTCCAAGGTACGCGGAAGATGATCACACGTTCCGGCTCGGCCATGCGGTCCAAAATTTTTTCTTTAATGTACTTCGGGTTTTGTTCTAATACGGGGGCTAAGCTTCCTACCACTTCTTTTACGGCTTGTTGGAACACTTTTTGCCCTGGGTCGCGTTTGGACAAACGGTCCAAAAAATCAGCAGTGTATTTTTGAATATCCATATTTTCTCCTTTAGAAGTACTTCTCCCTTTATTATAGCAACAAATTTGGCGAAAGCAAGCGAATTTTTCCGACGAAAATTTAGTTGCAAAATTCCGTCAAAATGTTATGATATATATAAAAGTTAGTTTTTCTAAAAAGGGGTATGTATGGCCAAGCGTTTAAGTGCCAATATGGAAGACTATTTAGAAGCAATTTCTCTTGCTAGCAACGAAGAGGGTTGTGCCCGTGTGACGGATATACGGGATTTGATGGGAGTGAAAACACCCAGTGTGACAGGTGCCTTGAAAGTGCTCTCGGAAGCGGGATACTTAAAGCATGAGCCATATAAAGGAGTCATGCTGACGGCCAAGGGCCAGCGTGCGGCGGAAGATGTGAAAGAACGGCATTCCGTTTTGAGCCATTTTCTGAAAGAGGTAATTGGCGTGAGTTCTAAAACGGCCAATATAGATGCTTGTAAAATGGAACATACCATTAGTAAAGAAACCCTGAGTAAACTGCATGAATTTTTGAAAAAGCAAGCAAAATAAAACGGGGCCTTCAAGGCCCCGTTTTTGAGGTTATAAACGGTTGTCTAAAAACAATCCGGTTAAAAATTACGTTTAATAATGCTTCTTACAATTCCCTCTACGTGAAAGCTGTGGCGGTCTGCCACGATGGGGGAATATTTTTTGTTTTGGGATTCCAAAATCACATTCCTTCCGTCCTGGCTGAAACGTTTAACCATTACTTCACCTTGATTGACACATACTACGATATCTCTATTTTGAGGTTGGTTATTTCTCTCCACAATCAGCCAATCGCGCGGAGCTATGATGTTTTCCATAGAGTCTCCTTTTGCTTCTACCATAAATCCCTTACAAGCAGGAAAATAAATCATAGACGGATCTACCGGCACTACGCGTGTAGGCGTACCGCTGAGCAGGGTACCCTCGGGGCCGCATTTGGCGCAGCCGTACATAGGCAGATAGACGACGTTTCTTTCTGGATCTTTTAGAATAATATAATCACGCGGGTTTTCGGGGTTTCGTTTGAGGTATCCCTTTTTTTCTAATTGTTTAATGTGATGAAAAGCCACACTTTTTCCGCTGACACCTAAGCGTTGGGCCAATTCTTCCAAGGTTAAAGGGTCAGAAATATTGCTTTTTAAAATTTCCAACAGCTCTTCTTGTTTGGGGTGAAGTTGTTTCATGTTTTTTTACCTTTTTAAAAAGTTCTATACTTTGTTCTATCATTTTTTGTGTGGATTTGTAAATATATTTGATAAAAGTTCTATGTCTCTGATTAAAAACCCCCGCATTGAGCGGGGGGTATTTATTTAGGTTTTGGTTTAGAGTTTTTGTATAAACCTGCCAAAAGCTTCTTGCCCATCGGGCGTCCTTTTGAAGACTCCTGCATATTCCAAGACTTTGGCAAATACGGCGCCTACTTCTTTTTGCAATATTTTGGAAGTATTTTTGGAGGTGAATTTATACTTAGTCAACAGTTCTTTAACCCACGCGGCGTGTTTGGATAGAGAGACATCTTTTTCAATAGCCTTCAAATCTGCTTTCAGCAAATGTTTTTCTAAAGATTTCAGCTCTGTTGCCAAACGCGCCGGTAGTACTGCCAACCCCATAACTTCAATTAGGCCGATGTTTTCTTTTTTAATGTGATGCACTTCTTCATGGGGGTGGAAAATGCCCATAGGAAACTGGGACGTAGTGCGGTTATTGCGCAGTACCAAATCCAGCTCAAAGGCTTTTCCTCTGCGGCGGGCAATAGGGGTAATGGTGTTGTGAGGCGTATCTTGAGTGTAAGCCAAAATGTCTTCCTTCGGATCGCTGTAATGGCGCCATTTTTTAAGAATATAATCGGCTGCATTGATCAGGTCTTGCTTACTTCCGCTCAAGCGAAGTACACTCATGGGCCAGCGTACGATGCCGGCTTTTACTTTGGGGAATTTTTTAATAGTAAATTTAGTTTCCACCGGTGCTTTTTCCATCGCAAAAGAGTATCGTCCTCCTTGGAAATGGTCATGTGTAAGTATAGAGCCGCCCACAATCGGCAAGTCTGCATTGGAACCGATGAAATAATGCGGTAAAATATCCACAAATCCCAGTAAACGGGCAAAAGTGTTTTTGGTGATTTTCATGGGCTCGTGGCAGCCGGATAACAGAATGCAATGTTCGTTGTAATAGACGTAAGGCGAATATTGCAAATACCATTTTTTGCCGTCTTTTAACAGGTCCAAGGGAATCAGACGCAAATTTTGACGCGCCGGATGCGCCGCATGACCGGCATAACCTTCATTCTCTTTGCACAAGAGGCACTGAGGGTATCCGGAAGATTTGACCTGAAGAGCCGCGGCAATATCTTTCGGGTCTTTTTCCGGCTTGGACATATTGATTGTAATATCCATTTCTCCGTAGGGAGTAGCGGATTTCCATACTATGTTTTTAGCTACGCGGTCTGTGCGGATATAATTTAAGGCTTGGGCATCATGATAAAATTTATCCGTAGCGGCCTGCGGATTTTTGGTTTTATATAAAACGGCAAATTCCGAAATAATCTCACTCGGTCTGGCCGCAAAAACATTCATGAGTTTGGTGTCAAATAAATCTCTTTGGGTAACGGTATTGGGGGAAATAAGTCCTTTTTCGGCGGCCCAATCACAAATGGGATTTAAAATTTCAGCTGCTGTTTTGGGTGTTTTGACTTTGCCGGACGGTTGGTAATCCCTCAGTTCCAAAACAGCTAAAATCTCATTAATGGCCCAAATTTTATCTTGTTGCTCTATCAGTCCTTGGGCCAATGCATAGGCAACGAGTTGGTCAATTAATACATGGATATTCATTATTAAAATCTCCGGTTCTTTTCCCAATTCCAAGCCGTGGTGATAATTTGCTTTAAGTTATACATGGGCTTCCATCCCAGTTCTGCTTGCGCTTTGGACGGGTCTGCCACCAGAACGGCCGGATCACCGGCTCGGCGGGCCTCATACTCCACCTTAAAATCTACACCCGTTACGGCTTTAGCTTCTTGAATCAGTTCCGCAACGGAAAAACCGCTTCCGCTGCCCAAATTATAGCGCAGACTTTTGTTTTCTTTTTCCATCTTTTCCAAAGCTAGGATATGGGCGCGGGCCAAGTCATTAACGTGTACGTAGTCACGCACGCAAGTGCCGTCCGGTGTGGGATAATCACTTCCGAACACTTTAATAGACGGACGTTTTCCGGCCGCTGCCTGCAAAACAAGCGGAATTAAATGTGTTTCAGGGGTGTGCGACTCTCCGATACAGCCGCTATCATCGGCCCCACTGGCATTGAAATAACGCAAAGCAACCGATTTTAAACCATAAGCACGGTCAAAATCTTCCAACATTTTTTCTACCATTAATTTGGTGTTTCCGTATGGATTAATAGGCTGTTGGGGGTGAGATTCGTTGATTTGCGGTTGGACAGGCTCCCCGAAAGTGGCAGCCGTTGAGGAGAAAACAAAATACTTTACACCGCTTTCTTGCATGGCGTCTAATAAATTGAGTACGCTGGCTACATTGTTGTGATAGTATTTGGAAGGCTCTTTTACACTTTCTCCGACTTCAATAAAAGCGGCAAAGTGCATAACAGCTTCTATTTGATATTGTTGAAAAACCTCTTTTAAACGGGTTTTGTCTCCTAAATCACCTTCTTCAAAGGGTAACCCTTCTACTGCTTGGCGGTGGCCTTTGGACAGATTATCATACACAACAGGGTTATATCCCCGCGAGGCTAACATCTTGACGGTATGGGAGCCTATATATCCGGCCCCGCCCACTACTAAAATATTTTTCATTTTAAAATCCTTTCCTATTTGATTTCTCTGGCACCCGCACCAGCGGAAGCCACATAAAAGTCCGGCTTGTATCCGGTCTTTGCCTGATAAATGCGTGCTACGTTGTTTTTGAAAGTTTCCAGATGTTCGTTCTTTACCAGTGCCACCACACACCCGCCAAAACCGCCGCCGGTCATACGTGCGCCCAAAACACCTTGCTGTTCCCAAGCGGCAGAGGCCATGGCATCTAATTCAGGACCGGTGACTTCATAATCGTCCCGCAAAGAAACATGGGACGCGTTCATGAGTTTTCCAAAATCTTCCAAATTTCCTTCTTGTAATTTTTGCACAGCCAGTAAAGCCCGTTGATTTTCATAAACGGCATGTTTGGCACGTTTTCTTTCTACCGGATCGGTGATTATTTCCTGATGAGCTTCAAAAGTTTTTTCTGTCAGTTCTCCCAAGGCATGAATGGAAAGCTGACTTTGTAATTGTTGCAAAGCATGCTCACATTGGGCACGGCGTTCGTTGTATTTGGATTCAATCAGATTGTGAGGTTTGTTGGTGTTACACAAAAGAATGGAAATGCCGTTCAGATCCAGCGGAGCATAACGGTAATTGAGTGTATTGCAATCCAGCAAAATGGCATGATTTTCTTTTCCCATAGCAGAGGCAAACTGGTCCATGATGCCGCAGTTCATGCCCACAAATTTATTTTCCGCTTCCTGCCCGATTTTGGAAATTTCAAAATTCGGAATACGCAAATCAAATACACAGCTTAAAGCAAAAGCGGTGGCTACCTCTATAGAAGCTGAAGATGAAAGCCCCGCCCCTTGCGGAATATCCCCCCAAAACAGTACATCAAAACCCGTAGTGATAGGATATTCACGCTTGAGCAATACCGCCAACACTCCCAGCGGATAATTGGCCCAATCTTGTTTTTTATCATAAACGATGTGGTGCAAATCTGCTTCTATTACTGATTTGTTTTCAAAATTGGCAGAATATAAACGGACTTTATTGTCGGAGCGTTTGTTTATCAAAACATAGGTGTTAAAAGACAAGGCACAAGGAAAAACATGTCCGCCATTGTAATCGGTATGTTCGCCGATTAAATTAACCCGTCCGGGGGCAGCAAAAAGGCGGGGGGTATTTTCCGTGCCGAAAACTTCCGTAAATTTTTGTTTTAATTCATTTATGTTCATAGTTTCTCCTGTCCGATGCTCATGGTGAAATTCCACTCGTATTTTCCTTTCGCTTCACATACGGCTGCACGGCGAATTTTGTGCGCTACGTACAAATCGTCATAAATGCCGGTGCAAGGCTCTAGGGCAATGTTGTAATCGCCACGGTAACCGCCTTGCGTTTTCCAAACGCCTAGATAAGGCACTTTATCGGCGTCATAATGATAGGTTAAACTGTCGCCGTTATCGGCATGATAGATACCACACCAACCGCGCGTATTGGGGGCGGTAAAATAAAATTTTTCACAAGATTGGTCCGTAACAGGTTGTGTGGCGGAAAGGTCTATATTTTCTCCGTTGGTGCTGATGGTGAGCGGATAGCTGTGGCGTGTGCCCCACGGACCTAAATTTTTAGTGGAATGTTCCACGGTCACCACTTCGCTTAAATTTTCCGGTGTGAGAAGTACGGTGGAAGTGGAGCAGTTGAGCAGAGAGTGCGGCGTCCAGATAAATTCAAAAGGTTCCTCAGATAAATTTTCCAAAGTGTAATGAATGTGCACCTGACGCTCATGCAAAGTCAGTTCCCGCACAAATTTATAAGGAAGTCTGGGGCTCTGCACCCAAGCAGTGATACCGTTACCGGACGGGTGGACAAAATGCTCCCATTTTAAGGCCCATACTTCGCCGTGATCGGGAATAAGGGTTCCTTTGTGCTGTCCACACGGATAAGGACAGGCATCGATAGAGGGCAAGACTTCATCAAAACCGCTACTGTCATAGGCGGAAAAAGAGGCCCCGTAAGGAGGCGGGGTGAGGGTATCTTCTTTGGCTTGAAAGAGAAACTCGCGTGCGGTATCTTTTTTATAAAAACTGACCATTTTACAGGCATAATCCGGCAAAAAGATCAGAGAGATAAATTCGTTTTCCAGTTGTAGGGCGGGAAGTCCTTTGAATTGTATTTTTTTCATATAGCCTCTCTACCTGCTATCATAACACTTTCTAAGAAGATAGAAAAGTATTTTTATAAAAAAAACGCGGCTGTAAAAGCCGCGTTTTTAACTGTTAATCGCAAATTTTAGGAAACGGGTAGGGCATAAAATCTTTTAGCTTCTTTTTAAAAATTTTACGCGCTCCTTTTTTGGGGGCAGAAATTAGGAAAAGAGGCATTTCCTGCTCCATAAATTCCGTCATTACTTTGCGACACGCACCGCACGGGGTGCCAAAATCAGAGCCTTTTACTTCATCGGTGCACAAAGCCAAAGCCGCAAAGCGACGGTGGCCGGCGCAGACAGCCTTGAAAATAGCATTACGTTCCGCACAAATAGTCAGGCCGTAAGAAGAATTTTCAATATTGGTACCGGAATAAATTTGGCCGTTATCGGTTAAAACAGCAGCGCCCACTTTGAAGTGAGAATAGGGCGAGTATGAATTTTTTTTCACCGCCACGGCAGCATCGGCCAAGGCTTCAATAATTTCTTTCGTCAGTTTTACAGTCATACTTTTATTTTAACTTTCTAGACGGAAAAGTCAAGCAGAAAAAAATACTATAAACTATTAAAAGTCCATCAGAGCACTCTTTTGCTACAATAAAGCATGAAAAAAATAATTCTTATTTTACTGGCGGTATGCTTGGTTTTCTTTATGACGGGAAAAAGAAAAGCGGAAATCAAAAATTTAGACAATGCGGGACAGAGCATTGTGATTTTTGGCGACAGCCTTTCCTACGGATACGGTGCCCCGCGGGGGAAGAGTTATCCTGATTTGTTGGCGAAAAAAACCAACAGAAGCATAATCAATTTAGGCCGCAATGGAGAAACGGCCATCGGAGCCGTAAGGCGCATAGAGGAGGCCTTGGAAGAAAACCCGTATATGGTGTTGATAGAGTTCGGCGGGAACGATTTTATGCGCGGAGTAAATTTTGATCAAACCGTGCAAGCCGTTTCGGACATGGTAGACAAAGTGCAAGCTGCCGGAGCGGTGGCTGTGGTGGTGGATACGGGCGGCTACTACGGAATGAAAAAATATAGCAAGGCTTATAAAAAAATTGCCGAAGAGAAAGAAGCTGTATTTGTGGAAGGGATTTTGGACGGAGTATTTGGAAAAAAAGATTTGATGAGTGATCAAATACACCCCAATGCACAGGGATATGAAATGATCGCGGAGAAAATATATCAAGAAATTAAGGATTATTTGTAGGTGTTAACGGGTTCTTCGGTTGTTTGGCTATCCTTTTTGAATCCTTTTTTGGCAATAAAAAAGTAACGCTCTTTCGTCGGAAAAGTGCACTACCTCTTGACACGTTTTTTTTTTTTGCTACAATTTCGGGGTTATGGGCAGGCCCAAGTTTTCAAGGCTGTTTGATTGCCCATAAATACGTATAAAAGGAGCGAAAAATGAAAAAAGGTTTTACGTTGATAGAACTGTTGGTAGTGGTGTTAATCATCGGCATTTTGTCTGCGGTGGCGCTGCCGCAATATCGCAAAGCAGTACTTAAAGCCAAAGCATCACAGCTTCATGTGCTTGTTAAACACTTCAAAGATATTTGCGAAATGGATAAGTTGGCGGGGGGAACATGTGCTAAATTAGAGGATATGGGCTTTGGGTATTCTTTGGAGAATAACCAATCTTTCGGAGAAACGGAGCAATTTATTTACGATAAGTTTATGATACAGCATGTCGGTGAAAATTTTACTGCTTATTTAGATGATGCCGATGGTTTATTCGTTCATACAAATACACGAAATGTGTATTGTGGCGGTTCAAATACGATGGCAGAAACTATTTGTAAATCTATGAGTGGGTCTGCAACCCCCAGCTTTGTACAAAATTCTGTTAATTATTATGTGTTTAAATAGAAAAACCCCCGCGATAAGCGGGGGTTTTTATTAAACTTATTTATCTGCGCCGCAGCATTTTTTGTATTTTTTACCGCTGCCGCACGGGCAGGGATCGTTGCGGCCAATGCGCGGTCCGTCGTGCACGACAGTTTCCACTTTTTGCACGCCGGTGGCATTTTCGGCTCTGAGTTCGGCCTCATGCTCTTTCATCCATTTTTTCATTTGGCGGATACTTTTGAAATCTACTCCGTCTTTTTCCATACGTTTGGCAATATCAACAAAACGTTGTTTAATTTGCGGGTCTTTGAGTTTATTTTTAATCATACCCGGCAAAGATTCAATTTCGCGCTCAATACGCTCTTCTATGCTTTCTTTTTTATTGGGTTTTTCTGCTTTTGGGGCAACAGTTTCTGCTGTCTCAGGGGCAGTTTTCTTTTTAAATGGGTTCCACATAATCAATACAACTCCTTAATGATAAATTAGTGAAGTAAATTCTCCACGAAATTTTTGATAATTTCCGCCTTTTCAAAGTAGTGGTCTTTTCCGGGCACTACCAAGCGGTTGGGGTGCTTTTCCCACAAGTCCAAGATTTTTTGGTCCAAAGCAACGGCTTGTTCCAAGGTTTCGGTGCGGACATTGCTGGATTGGTAAAAATCCTTCTTAAGCGGGGGGGACAAATGCAAAACAGCATCGTAACGCGCAAGCTCCGCCTCTAACGTGGTGCCCATGGCCTTAAAGAAATCTTCCGGTCCGTTGGGCCAATATCCGGCCCCGTCAATAGATCCGCGGTCACAGACAATGATTTTGGCATCGGAGGTCACTTCAGCCAAGTGTTCCAACTGGTGCACGGTATAAAAAATGATATGCTGTGCATGTTCAATATGTTTGGGACTATTGTCTTTGCGCGGAAAACCGCCGCTGTAGATTAACGTGGCAGCCTCTTGCACGATTTCAATTTGTCCGCCAAAAGTTTCTTTCAAAATAGATAAAGCAGTCGTTTTGCCGCCGCTGGGGCCGCCGGTCAGAACAATTTTCTTTTTCATTTTGTTTTCTCCTGAGGGAGTAAAGTTTCAATAAAATCTTTGATGATGCCCGCTTTTTGGAAAAAGTGGTTCATGGAAGGAAGCACCATCCGGTTGGGGTGGCGTTCCCAGATTTTTAAAATTTTGCGGTCAATGCTGGAAGCTTCCTCCAGCGTTTCCGTGCGCACGCGGGTAGATTGATAGAACTCTGCGGTCAACGGAGGCGAGAGGTGAATTACCGCATCGTAGCGGGCCAGCTCTTTCTCTAGCGTAGTACCCATGTGGGCAAAAAAATCATCTATTCCTTCCGGCCAATAAACAGCGGCATCCACCGTGCCGCGGTCACACACAATCAGGTCAGCCGTAGAGGTTTCCAACATTAAATCTTCCATTTGTTGGGTCGCATAAAAAATAATGCGTTGTGCCGTGCGCACATGCTCGGGGCTGCCGTCTTTACGCGGAAACCCGCCGCTAAAGATCATGGTGGCCGCTTCGGGTACTAACTCAATGCGGTTGCCAAAAGTTTCTTTCAGTACGGACAAGGCAGTGGTTTTTCCGCCGTTCGGTCCGCCGGTAAAGGCAATTCGTTTCATGTTTACTCCTCCGCTTCTGCTACGGTTGAAGGGCGGGATTGGTTTGCGGCCCGCGCCTCATTTAAGGCTTTCAAGTAAAGCGTTTTCATTTCTTCAAAATCTTTGCGCTGTTCTTTCGGAACGGAACGTAGCGCAGAGTTTCTGTTTTTCATCTTTAGAAAGTCTACAAATTTATTGCCCTCTTTGATGCGGAAATCTAAGTGCGGCCCTGTGGAAAGCCCTGTATTTCCGACGTAGGCAATGGTGTCGCCTTGTTTTACTTTGGCGCCTTTTTTGGTTTTTCCTGCGTAGCGGCTTAAATGCCCGTAGGTGGTGAGGTATCCGTTGGCATGGCGGATTTCTACGTATTTTCCGTAGCCGCCTTTATTGCCTACAAAAGTGACCGTTCCGTCCGCTACTGTTTGAACGGGGGTTCCAGTGGGGGCGGCGTAATCTATGCCCAAGTGGGGGCGGCGAATGCGTAAAATGGGGTGTAGGCGGCGCGGATTAAAACGCGACGTAATGCGTACTCCGCGGAAACTGATGGGGGATTTTAAGAACATTTTTTTGCTGATTTTTCCGGTTTCGTCAAAGAACTCATCATTGTAATAAAAAGCATAATTTTCGCCGGTTACTTGCCCTTTGTATACAGCAGCCACCAGATCTTGGCCCGTAATTTTTCCGTCAGTTGTATAATGTTCTTCCCAGACGGCGGCAAACTCATCGCCGTTGCGGGTTTCGGTATTAAAGTCAATGGTCCAAGAGAAAGCATCCGTCAAATCTACCACCAAAGGTACGGTAATGCCGTCTTTGAGCATGGAATTAAATAAAGATCCTTCTATCTTGCCGGCAGTACTTTTGATACGGGTTTTTATTTCCACTTCAGAGATGCCGGCTATCAGTTTTCCGCCAGCATCGGCCACGAAGTAATGGGCCAAATCTTTATGCAGTAACAGCATGGCAAATTTACCGTCCGTAGTGGTGGAAATGGAATATTGGTCTTGGTTCTGTAATTTGCGCGTATCTGTCACGGAGTTTAATTTGTCTACAATGGCAGATACTTCTCTGTTTTCCAATCCGGCCTCTTGTAGTGCTACGTAGATAGGTTTTTGTTTTACTGTAAATTCGGAAACGTAGATTTCTTTTTCCCGGGAATTGATGAGTTCCTGCTCATTTTTATCACGGGTAATGTGAATGGCCAAACCGGTAGCCAACGCAATCACGAGGAGAGTTAAAATATAAAACATCCAATCATGATAACGCCGGTAATGCTGGTTTAAAAAAGAAATCAGTTTTTGGTACATGGGCACAAGGTGGCGGCCGGAGTTTTTCCGGCCGCCTTTTTGTATTTAGATTATTTTTGGTCTTTCAAGAAAGAGCACAATGCAATGGCATTGAGTTTTACTTTCGGGTCATCAGCGCGGGACGGCAAGATGACGGGAATTTTGGGCCCGACCAAGATAGCAGCCGCTTCCATTTGTTCGCCAAAGAAAGCCAAAGCTTTGTAAAGCGGATTGGCGGCGTCCAAATCCGGCAACATTAAAATATCGGCATTGCCGGCTACTTGTTTGCCGGTGATGCCTTTTTCGGCCGCTTTTTGAGCAGACATAGAGATGTATAAATCATACGGTCCTTCCACTACACAGCCGGTAATTTTACCGTCGGCATTCATTTGTGCCAAGGCGGCCGCATCCACGGTGGAGGGGATTTTTTCATTCACTTTTTCCACGGGGCATACGCAGGATACTTTCGGGTTATCCAAGCCCAATTTATGCATCGTGTTGACGGCGTTTTGAATGATTTTAGCTTTTTGTTCCAAGGTCGGAGCAATGACCACTGCAGAATCAGTTACAGCGAAAGGCTTATTATATCTGGGGGTGCTGTATAAAACAAAGTGAGAGAGCAAAGCTCCTTCCGGTACCAGATGGGCATCTTTGTTCAAGATCGCTTTCATGTAGTATTTGGTATCTACCAAGCCTTTAATCAAGAAATCGCCTTTTCCGGCCAAGATTTGATCTACGGCCAATTTACACATGGTGGGAACATCTTCACAATCAATAAATTCAAATTTATCTTCGTTGAGTCCGGCAGCTTTTACCATTTCCTTGACTTGGGCGATGGGGCCAATCAAAATACCGTGGGAGATCAGTCCGTTTTCGTCAGCCATTTTAATGGCTTCCAACGCTTCGGCATTGTTCGCACCCGGTACTACGACACGGTTGGATTTGCCTTTGACCTGGTTGATGAGGTCTTGAAAACTATTGAATTTCATTTTTTTACTCCTTAAGAATAATGTTTAATTATAGAGGGGTTTTCCAGTGCGCGGCGGGCCGCATCACACAGGGCGTCTTTTTCTTCACTTCCGGGGAAAATGTGAATCGGGGCGATCCAGCCTACCTGCCGTTCTATTTCCTGCGGAATGTATTTGCTAAACATCAGTCCGCCCGTCAGAATAATAAAATCTACTTTTCCTTCCAGCACCACCGCCTGTGCGCCGATTTCCTTAGAGATTTGGTAAATCATGGCATCTAGGGCTTCTTTGGCTTTCTGCGGGGTGCAATTAATCAAAGAGCCGGGGCGTTTTTCGCCATGGGCAATAAATTCTTCTAAATCTTTTACGTCAGAGGTTCCGGTATAGGCCACTAAACCGCCTTTGCCACGCATTTTAAGGTGAATGTCTTTGCGGGTGTATTTGCCGCTGTAGCACATATCAGCCAAGCAAGCTCCCGGCACAGAGCCACTGCGCTGCGGAGTCATGGGGCCGTCCCCCTCATACCCGTTGCTGACGTCTATCACTTTGCCGTGCTTGTGTGCCCCAATGGATACGCCTCCTCCGCCATGGCAAACAATACAGTTTACTTCTTCATAACGCAGGCCCATTTCTTCTGAAATCAAACGAGCTACACGTTTTTGGTTTAGAGCATGAAAAATGGATAAACGCGGATTTTCCGGCATGCCGCTATAGCGGGCCAAAGGCTGCATTTCATCTATGACTACCGGATTGGCGATAAAGCAAGGGCAATCTGCATATTGGGCGATTTCTTTGGCCAAAATACCCCCCAAATTACAGGGGTGAATGCCGCCATAACGTCCGGTCTCTAAGTCAGAAACCATTTGGTCATTAACGGCATATACGCCACCTTCCACGGAACGGATAAATCCGCCGCGTCCGATAACGGCATCAATTTCCTTTAAAGGGACATTGTGGTCCAGTAAATAGTCTAAGATTAGTTTTCTGCGCAGGGGTAGCTGTTCGGTTACATTTTTGCCTTCATAGGGTTCCAAATCAGTGATGGAATAACGCACCGTTACTTCAAATACGGCCTGATCTCCACGGTAATAACCGATATCGTCAGAGGTGGAACCGGGATTAATGACTAAGATATTATATGGCATAAATTCTCCGCTTAGACTACGCGTATATTCTAACATTTTATGTGCCTTGCTGACAGAAGAAGGCACGTGGAATCTTCCCCTATTCTAGCAAAAAGTTTACCGTTTTTTTTCTAAAAGGACGGACAACTGATCCGATAGTTTTTTGATAAAAAAGAGATCATTGCCGGATAAACGGGTTTTGTGGAACAAGGTGCGAGCCAAATTTTGACGTTGTTTGGCGGAAAAATCTTGTTTAAATTGGGCTGCCGTCATTAAACGCTCTAAAGAAGCGATGACTAATTCCGTTTGCTGGAAAGTGGGAAGTTTGGGCCCCTTGGGGCTTTGGTCACAGCCGGCGCGCGCTAACTCATAACAAGTCAAAATAACGGCTTGGGCCAGATTAACAGAAGGCTGTTTGGCTGTAGTGGGAATATGCATGGCAGCGGTGCAAAGCTCAATATCTTCGTTAGAAAGCCCTGTTTTTTCATTACCAAAAACCAAGGCTATTTTGTCGGCATTTTGCTGACTGAGCCAAGAGGGCAGTTGCGGTAAGGCTACAATTTGCTCATTAAGTTGGCGGTTTTTAAGAGCAGTGGTGGCAATGCTTAAATGGCAATCTTCCAATGCTTGCGGCAAAGAAGAAAAAAGTCGGGCATTTTGCAAAATATCTTGTGCTCCGACGGCACTGACGGCTATTTGCCACGTGGGCAAATAAGGCTCCACTACGCGCAGTTCACTCAACCCGAAATTGGCCATGGCTCTGGCAGCGGCACCGATGTTGTTGGGATCTCTGGGGCGGACCAAAACAATTACAAAAGATTTTTTCATTTGGCTAAAGCATCTCCGATAGATTCACATACCGTCGGATGGGGGAAAATAACCTTTTTCAGCTGTTCCACCGTCAGGTCCGCCTCTAAGGCAACCGTCACCGTGCTGATAATTTCCGAGGCATTTGGTGCGGCCATGACGGCCCCTAAAAT
Source organism: Elusimicrobiaceae bacterium (assembly GCA_017468055.1). Lineage (GTDB taxonomy): Bacteria > Elusimicrobiota > Elusimicrobia > Elusimicrobiales > Elusimicrobiaceae > Avelusimicrobium. The sequence goes on along the minus strand of JAFUJU010000025.1, from coordinate 7,572 downwards.
TTTGTCTGAATTTTTATCGGCGACAATTTCTACAAAACCTTCCGCCGCGTCCATGGTTAAAGCACGGCCGTTAGCAAGCATAAAGTATTTATAAGTTTTTGTTTCTATTCCCTGCGTTAAGGCTTGCTGTTTGCTTAGGCCTACACTGGCTAACTCCGGTGAGGTATAAACGGCATTGGGAACCAGTTCATTATGATAGACGGATGTTTTTCCGCAAATATTACTGGCGGCAGTGATGCCTTGGCGGGTGGCTGCATGAGCCAAAAGAGACAGACCGGTTACGTCGCCTGCTGCGTAAATATTTTCGGTCACTTGCAAAGTGTGCGGATTTACGTTTTTCAGACCCTTTCTATCCCAAGAGAGTCCGGCATTTTCCGCTTTCAATTCGCTCAAATCACAACTCCGGCCAATAGCGGCCAACACTTCATCAGACATCACTTCACTACCATCATCTAAAGTTAAAATTTTCTGATTGTTTTCTACACGGGCATCTACTGCTTTTTTACCTAAGAGCAATGTAACGCCGCGTTTTTGCAGATTGGGCTGAATGACCCGGCTTAAACTTTCATCCAACGTGGGTAAAAGGCGCGGTTGCATTTCTATGACAGACACTTTAACCCCCAAAGAGGACATCAGCGTAGCAAACTCACAACCGATAACACCCCCGCCTACAATGGTTAAAGTTTTGGGTAATTTAGGCAGGGTAAAAATATTGCTGTTGTCATAAATATGCTCTCTGATTTTATCAAACGGGGGCGGCACGAAAGCGGTACTTCCGCTGCATACAATGGCATAGTCAAAGGGAATTTCTAGCTCTTCCTGTCCGGTTTTGACAAGAAGAGTGTTTTTATCTTTAAAAGAAGCGATGCCGCTTACCACATTCACTTTTGCCTGACGGAATAAGCCGGTAATTCCCAAAGTTAATTTTTGGGTAACTGCCTGTTGGCGGGATTGGATTTTGGGCCAAGAGATTTGTTGTAAAAGGGTTTGGGCGCTGGCAGAAGCCGGCTCATCACACAAAGAAGAGATATTTTTAATCACGTCAAACCTATGTGCGGCATCTAACAAAGATTTGGAAGGAATACACCCGCTGTGCAAACATACCCCTCCGGCATGTGCTTTTTCAATAACGGTTACTTCAGCCCCCAATTTGGCGGCGGTTAATGCGGCCGGATATCCGGCAGGGCCGGCCCCGATGACGACTAATTTTATAGACATTTTTTCTCTCCCGTGAACACCCAAAAAGAAACTTTCTTGTATTCTAGCATTAAAAAATGCCAGAAAAAACATATAATTAAATTATGTCTTTAAAATCAAAGCCTTCTTATTTGGGACATAGGGAAAGAATCCGCGAGAAGTTTGCCTCTGCCGGATTAGACTCTTTTTTGGATCATGAAACGTTGGAGCTTTTGCTTACCTATTGTATATCCCGCAAAGATACTAAACCCTTGGCATGGGCCTTACTGAAACGTTTTGGCAGTTTGTCTGCGGTATTAGATGCGTCCGTAGAAGAGTTATGTGCCGTGAAAGGAATAGGAAGGCAAAGTGCTTTATACTTAAAACTTATTCGCTCTGTGTTTAAAAAATACTCTTTAGATGAAGTGAAAGAAAAAATTACGATTCGTACGCCGGAGCAAGTGATAGAATATTGTAAGGCCTCTTTGGCCGGTAACAGCGAAGAGTGCGTGGAACTGATTTACCTGTCCATTAGAAATACGGTCATTAAAACGGAGATTATTGCCAGCGGAAGTTTGGACCGCGTAAGTGTCTCTCCGCGTAAGGTGGTGGAATGTGCTTTGGCCGCAAAGGCGGCTGCTGTGATTTTGGTACATAATCACCCTTCGGGAGATCCGACTCCTTCCATAGAAGATATTGTTTTGACAAAAGAAATTATTCGTTCAGCCGCGCTTTTGGGCATAGCCGTACACGATCATATTATTGTGGGAAAAGGCGCACATTATAGTTTAAAATCAAACGGGAAAATCGCATGAACATATTAAAGGAAGTATTAAAACATCAAGTTTATCCGGCCATGGGCTGTACGGAGCCGGTATCTGTGGCTTTGTGTGCCGCTTATGCGGCGGCAGAACTAGAAGAAACAGCGGTGCAGGGACATTTTCGTTTAGATCCGGGGACTTATAAAAACGGTTGTGGGGTGCGTATCCCCAATACGGACGGAGAAAAAGGCAATTTGTTGGCCGCGGCGATGGGTATGTTGATTGCAAAACCTGATTTGCAAATGGAAATTCTTTCCGGAGCAGACGCCGAACTGTTGCAACGGGCCAAAGAATTGGTGGCGCAGAAAAAGGTATGTTTAGAAGTGGCTCCTGAACAGCAAGGATTTTATATTGAAGCGACCCTACAAGATAAAAATGGGAACAAAACAATATGTGTGATTTCGGGCAGCCATACAAATGTAACTTATTTGTCCAAAAACCAGACAGTTTTAAAAGATAGTAAAATCCATGAAGAAAAGACGGATTGTCATGCTTTCAAAGAAGCCTTGAAAAAAGCCACTTTGGCAGATTTAATAACGTGGGCCGACAATGCCGATGGCGAAGATTTGACCTATATCAAAAAAGGCGTGGAAATGAATTTAAAAGCGGCTGAAATGGGGCAAGCTTTGCAGAAGGTAGGCTTTTATATCAAAGAACTGGTGCGCAAAAAACTGTTGCACATGGATTTGATTACTTCCACTAAAATCTTAACTGCCTGCGCTGCCGATGCCCGTATGGATGGGCAAGCCGTACCGGTTATGAGTAGCGGGGAATCCGGCAATCAAGGGGTGGTGACTATTTTAGTGCCGTGGAAAGTGGGTAAAGAAATGGATGTGTCGGAGGAGAAAATTTTGCGCAGTATTGCGCTTTCCCATTTATTAAACGGATATGTAAAAGTTTTTACGGGAGAATTGGCCCCTATATGCGGTTGTGCCATTGCCGCGGGAGTGGGGGCTACGGCGGCCATTGTGTATCAACAGCGCGGTGGTAATGTGCCGGCAATGACTTTGGCGATCAATAATATCATCAGCGATATCGGCGGTATGCTGTGTGACGGAGCCAAAAGCGGTTGTGCACTTAAGGTGGTTAGCTCTGCCGATGCGGCTATCCGCAGTGCGTTTATGGGTATTAATGACTATGGCATTACGGAAGTGGAAGGATTTGTGGGCCGCAGTGCAGAAGAAACGATCCAAAATTTGGGCAATATTTCTACCGTTGGAATGAGGGCCGTGGATCCGATGATCGTAGGCATTATGCAGGAGAAAATGAAATAGTTTTGTAATAAAGGCTTTTACGATTGTTTATCTTTTTTGCACCGCATAAAATATAGAGTTTTATGCGGTGTTATTTTGGTTTTTTTATTGGAAAGAGTGCTGTCTGTTTGTTATAATTTTATGTCGTACAGACACAAGTCTTAAAGATTATTTAATATGTCTTAAATACTATAGGAGAAGAACAAATGAAAAGAGGGTTTACGTTGATAGAACTATTAGTTGTTGTGTTAATTATCGGCATTTTGTCTGCAGTAGCTTTGCCGCAATATACTAAATCCGTAGAAAAAGCGAAAACCACGGAAGTTTTTACGGTATTTCGTAAAATTACGGATAACTATAAAATGATTGAGTTGGCAGATGCTATTCAAGATTGTGCTATTGATGGGAGATTGTTTGAAGATTTAGACAATTTGGCTGAGGCATCGGCGGGTTTTCTCAATGCCACACAAAGGCAGGGCAAATATTTTTGTTATCAAACGGGATTGGTATTAAATACGGCTTATCCGGGCACTTGTCAGGCAGGGGTTACTTTTTATCCGAATAGCGGGATTGATTATCATATTCAAATGAACCGCTCAGACGGAATGAGTAGCATAAGATGTCAGGGACATACGGATAAAGGAGAGAGTTTTTGTAAATCTTTTGTAGTTCCTTAAACATTAGCTATTAAAAATCCCCCGCCAAGTTTGGCGGGGGATTTTGTATTCATAAAACTTAATTGGCTTGCGGGTTGTGTTTATATTTAAAGATAAACGCAAACGCAATAGCCACTATCAATGCATACGCGGCGAAGATAAACCAAGAGTGAGACCAGCCGGAGGCAATGGCTTGAGATACATCTACCGGATAAACTTCTCCGGCGGCCAAAGGTCCGTTCACTTCCACATAGGCAGTGATAGTGTTGTTGACAAATTTATCCACAATTTCCTGCGCGCCTAACATGCCGATTGTGGCCCCCACACCGTTAGTCATTAAGATGAATAACCCTTGTGCGCTGGAACGGATAGATTCGTCGGTTTCTTTTTCTACGAACAAAGAACCGGATACGTTAAAGAAGTCAAACGCCACCCCGTACACAATCATGGATAAGACGAGCAGGGTAATTCCGCCAAAGCTGACCGGATTTCCAAGTCCGAACAAACCGAAGCGTAATACCCATGCAAACATACTGATGAGCATTACTTTTTTGATGCCGTAGCGTTTTAAGAAGAACGGAATTAACAAAATACAAAATGTTTCGGAAATCTGAGAGAGCGAAATCAATGCGTTGGCATTGCTGGCCCCCCAAGATCCGGCCAAACCGGCCAAGCTGTTATAGCTGTGGATAAAGGGATTGGCATAGCCGTTGGTAATTTGCAGGCAGCTTCCGAGCAAAATGGAGAAGATAAAGAAAATAGCCATTTTCTTGTCTTTAAACAAGGCAAAAGCCTTGAGGCCCATTGCTTCGGCAAAAGATTTTTTCTCTCCCTTGGCAGTCGGACAATCCGGCAAGGTAAAGCTGTAGATAGCTAATACAATGCTCAGTGCCGCAGACAGATACCATTGGGCAAAGGTGTTTTGGAAACCCGTAAAGTTAGAGGCGAGCATCGTACAAATAAAACCGATCGTTCCCCAAATGCGAATAGGCGGGAAAGCAGTAACCGGGTCTAAATTAACTTTATGCAAGCTGGTGTAAGCCACAGAGTTGGACACGCCGAGCGTAGGCATATAAAAAGCCACACTTAACGTGTAGCAGGTGTAAATGGCTTTGAAGCTCACCTCAGCTTGAGAGCCAAAGTACGCCGCCCCAGCCATAAAAATAGCAGCTAAAAAGTGGCACACGCCCAACATCTTTTGGGCAGGCAGCCAACGGTCGGCCAAAATACCGATAATGGCCGGCATGAAGATAGACACAAAGCCCTGTGTGGCATAAAACAAACCAATGTATTGGGCCAGCCCCACGTTTGCTAAGAAAGCACCCATGGAGGTTAAATAAGCACCCCAGACGGCAAACTGGAGGAAGTTCATGATGATGAGGCGAAGTTTCATGTTCATAAGCATTTTACGACTGTAACGAGTTACTGTCTCCCTGAATTTTGTCAGATTTAAGGCGGGTACGGCATACATCATCTTACAAAACCTATTGTACAAAAAATATATAATATGTGTAACACATAAACGTCCGTTTGGGACTTAGGAGGAAAAACATGGCAGATTACAGTTTTGATGTAGTAAGCAAAGTAGATTTAAATGTTATTTCCGAGGCTGTTACCGCCGCGGATAAAGAAATTGCCAACCGCTACGATTTTAAAGGCACCAATTCCAGTATTGAACTCAATGAAAAAGACAATGAATTAAAGCTCCACTCCAGCGACGAATATAAAGTAGCCGCTTTGCGCGATGTGCTTTTTACGCGTCTAGCCAAACGCGGGGTGGCACTTAAAAACTTAACCCAAGGTAAAGTGGAGGCTGCTTTGGGCGGCAATGCCAAGCAGAGCATCAAAATCCAACAAGGTATTCCGTCTGATAAAGCCAAAGAAATTTCTAAATATATCAAAGATGCCAAACTCAAAGTAGCCGCTTCTATCCAAGGGGATCAATTGCGCGTGTCTTCTAAATCTAAGGACGAACTGCAGGCTACCATGGCCAAATTGCGCGAAAAAGATTTTGGTTTGGATTTGCAATTTACCAATTACAGATAGGAGTTCGTATGAAAAAAACTATTTTTACCGCTGTTCTGTGTGGCCTATGTTTGCCGGTATTTGCGGCTGAAGATGCCACGTTGAGCTTTTATCAAAAACAATCTTTAATGAAGGGGGATTCCTCCCGTGAAGACCGTGCTTTTGCCTCTGCCTTGGCGCGGGATACCGGGCTGTGGATTGCCGCTCACGAAGGAAATGCTGAAGTAAAAACGGCTTTGCTGATGCAGGCGGATTATTATCTGCGTGCACGCGAGGAAGCGAAAGCCTTGGTGGCTTTGTATCAGGTGCGTTTTTATTATCCTTCTGCGCAGGATTTAACTTTGCTTTCTTCTAATGTGGAGCAAGCTATGGAAGGGTTGGACCGTTCCCAAAAAGCGCAAGCCTTGAAACTGTTAGCGACGGATACTTCTGCTTTGACGGAAAAACAAAAGCAAACTGTTCTCTTGGAAACCTTGGTGAAAGGGAAATTGAACAAGATCTACGAACCGGTGTGTGATTTGTTTGAAAGATTTTTTGTTGCCAATCCGGACTATGCAGATAACGATAAATTGACCTTATTGTACGGAGATTGGCACCGTCAAAACGGCAACTATCATGCAGCTGTTTTGGAATACAAAAAGGTGAATGAGCTTTTTGCCCAGACACCTTATAAAGCCGCCAGCTTACGTATGGCTGCTGATGTGTACGGCGGAGATTTAAAAGATTATGAAACAGCCGTTGCCATATATAACCAAGTTTTAAAACAGTATCCTGATTCTGCGGAAAAAGGAATTGTGTATAAACATTTGGCTGTTATGGAAGAAAATCGTAAAGATTACGGCGCAGCTTTGGCCTATTATCAAAGAGCTATCACGGAGTTAGGGGCTAAGCCTGCCGCTTATGAAGCTTGGACCGGTAAAGCCGATGTGCTGATTAAAAACAAAGAGTATCAAGCCGCCTACGATACGCAGGTAAAGGCAGCTGAACTTTTTGCTTCCAATGAAGAGAAATATGTTTCCGCTTTGACTGCGGCGGCCGAAACGGCTAACCGCCGTTTGAAAGATCCGGCCCAACAAGCAGCCGCTTTGGATAAAATCTTACTGGTTTATCCGCAAACGCGTACCGCACCGGAAGTGATGTATGATTTGGGATATGCTTTGGAAAAACAAGGTAAAAATAGTCAAGCTGTAGCTACTTATAAAAGATTGATTATTAATTATCCGACGGATCATTATGCTTCGCGGGCGCAGGGCCGCATAAGCCGTTTGGAGAAATAATAACGATTATTTCGGTTTCTTAGATTTGCATACACAGGAGAAAACGTAAAGTTTTCTCCTGTGTTGTTTATATGCACTAATATATTGCAAATTTAAATTCTTTTTAATAGGTTTTTAATTGTTTGATTTCTTTTTGCTTTTTTTGCTAATGAAAAAAAGAAAAACTTTTATCGATGGAAAAGGCGCTACCTCTTGACACGTTTTTTTTTTTGCTACAATTTTCCTGCGTTTCCTAAGTAAAAAGTCATTTTTGTTGTTTTAAGCTGTTGAGTGGCCTTTTACGCTCATTTAAGGTAGAACATAAATGAGGATCGCAAGGAGAATAAATATGAACTTGAAAAAACAGTTTGGCTACCCGGCCAAG
>JAFUJU010000024.1 GCA_017468055.1 Elusimicrobiaceae bacterium | reverse complement strand
AGCAAAAGCGGCACCAATTTACCAATGGTACCGATAATGTTCATGACAGCCGCTTGACGCACGCCACGCAACACCACAAAGTTGAATACCCAAATTAACAGCGATCCGCCCACAATGGACCACAAATTATTCCCTCCCTGAAAATAAGGGGGGAAAAAGTAATTCAGCGCGTCCATGGTAATGACGGCATATCCCACATTGCCAAAAATTTGGCACAGCCAATAACCCCACCCGATGGTGAACCCCGCATAAGGACCGAAGCCTTCCCGCGCATACATATAAATGCCGGCGGTCAAATCCGGCTTTACACGCGAAAGAATGCTAAATGTATTGGCAATAAAATAAATCCCGATACCGGTAATCACCCATGCCAAAATGACTGCCCCGGCACTGGCTCCGGCAGCCATATTTTGGGGGAGGGAGAAAACCCCGCCCCCTACCATGGAACTGATCACGATACAGGCAAGTCAGATGACGCCCATCTTCTTTACCGCGTTAGCGGTGTTGTGATTTTTTTCTCCCATAATTCCCCCAAAAACATCTGTTTTTGTTTAGTCTAAAGGTTTAACCCCTTTGGCGGTGGCCAGCGGAGCAAACTTAAAGTTTAAAAACCCTAAGGCTGTCAAACAATACGCAAAGGGTTGCGTGATGTTAATGTAGTTATGCCACATTTGAAATTCGCTATGTTTTTCCACACCGCGCAATTCCAATTCATGGTTTAACGATTTATTGAGCCACATAGCACAATGACCGCGGGCAATTTCATCATCAATGGGCGTGTCAAAATATTCCACATATTCAGCTGCCCAACCACCGATCAAATTGCCTTTTTTATCTTTTCCCCAGCAGATACCCACACCGGTGGCAATGGCCTTGTGTTCGCTCATATTGGCCCCGTTTCCGGCGATGATTACTTCCAGTACAGCTCCGTGTTTAAACTGGTCTGCTACCGCATCTACCGGCACAATGTTATTGTAGAGCTCTTTGGGAAGCACCGACGTATAAGGCACAATGTTGAAATTTTCTATTTTGGCCTGCGTTAAGGCAGAGTCATAACAGAATGTTTCAAACGGTTGCGGCGGAATGCCGTCCGTAGCTTGGCCGGCCCCTCCGGTAATAAACGCTAACGTCGGATATCTGGTTCCTAATTGAAGTTCTTGCATAATTTCCTCCTATACCCCTCTTTTTGTATGTATTTATTACAGCATGATTGTCGTGCGTAAACTGGCGACAGTTGTAAAAGAATTGCCGTTTCCGGCTGCAGATTTAGGATAGAATTGAATATCCGGTGTAATGGTCATCAATTTGCCGATACCCCACACCCATTGCAATTCTAGCGCCATTTCATTATTCTTAAATTCAGACGGATAACCTAACGCTTTTCTGTCTGTGCGGTTATAGGCCACCCCTAAAGTAATAGCATCATTGGCATTGCGCTCCAGCGGATTAAGCAAACTGGCAGCTAACACAAAGGATTTATTGATGGGCGCAATATGCCCGTCCGAGCCGTTGGCACGGGCAGAAATTACCCATTTTTCACCCAGATTTTGGCTTATATTTACAGACCAGCCACGGGAAATTTCGTCCTGTTCTCGCACTGCCGGTTGATAATAGTACAAGAAAGAATACTGCCCTTGGCCCAAACGTTCAAGGGTGGGTGCATAGGAAGCAGATCCAAACCATGTATAACGTCCGTTAAAAGCATCATTGAGCTTAATATTCTGTCCGCTGATATTTTGTGCGTCTTGCCAACCGGCGGCAAATGTCCACGCTCCTAATGCAGCCTGCGCATATCCGCCAAAGCTCGCGCTCGGATACGTGGAAGAAGCATTTTGAGACATCGCAAAATTTAAAAGTGCCGTTTGCTGATTGTCTAAATAATTACTTCCGTCAAAGTTATATAACGGAAATTGCCCCACCGTTACAGACAGCCAATCCATCGCCCCCGGCAAAGTATGCGTGTAAGAAAGCTGTGAGAAAATTTCTTCATTTTCCGTATAATCATTGGGTGCGGCCACCACGCCCAAACGGTTTTGCAAGCTCGTTCCGTCCGTTCCCCAATAACGGATCAGATTATAATTGGCGTTTAACTGACCCGAACCAAAGGCCGTATCTTTAAACAAATCCCAAGTAATATACGGATAATAATACCCCTGAATGGCAGTCTGTTTGCCGCCGGGTGCGCCGCGTTGCATCAGGTAGCTGATGTCTATACCGTATTGAATACCGGTTTCTTCAGCCAAGTCTTGCTTAAACTGCAGATACTCTTGGCCAAAGGAATGCGGCACGTATTGATGTGCTTGAACTTGCTGGGCCAAACGACGGTGGTGTTTGGCGGAGTGTTGCGTAATGCTCTGTGCTTGTAAGGCAACAGAGCCAAAGACAAAGCAAACGGCCCAAAGGCCCCATGCGATGTTTTTCATACTTAGTTTACCCCCGTTAGAATATAACTTTTACTGCTACTTTTAAATTAATATTAACGGGCAAACACAACAACGCTAAAAAGTAATTAGATAAAAATAGTAATTAAAAGCTCTGACGGAAGAAAAGAAAAAAATAACCCTTTTTGAAATAAAAAAACCCGCACAAGGCGGGGAAAAAATGAGAGAAAAACAGAGATTTTACTCTACAAATTCCAGCTCATAAATTTCGCCTTCTTCGGAAAGTTCAATAAAGCAGGTATTGGCGATTTTAAATTCCACCAAAGCAGAACGGTTCCACTCTTTCTTTAATTTCTTTAAATGTTGCTCTTCGCAGTCCGTCATCCAAATGACGGCATTTTCCCGCTGGGCCAAAAGCTCATTACGTTCTTTTTCCGGCATCTGGTATAGCTCCTTTACCGGTACATTCATATTCCATACACGGTTAAGATAAAAACTGTAAAGCGGCACCTTGGAAACGTTCGGATATCCGGAAATAGAAACCAAGAACAAATCCTTCCCTACATACCGATCCTTATATACCTGCGCCATGGTGCGTGCCGTTAAATATCCCACATTCGCCACAATGCGCGTATTAAAAAAGAACACTGATAAAGAAATCAAAAAATACAAAATAAAAGGAAAAACAAAAAGAATATGCTTTTTAATAAGCGGTTTAGTAATCAGAATAATCACTAAGAAAAAAGCCGGCAAAATCCCCGTAAAATATCTGCCTATCATTACATATAATTGCAAGGATAGCAGCACGCTTGCCAGCGCTACAATTAAAATCACGGCCAACAGCAAAGAAATATCGTATAGGTAAGGAAAAGCACCTTTTTTTCTGTAAATGAGATAACTATTTCCAACGCCCACTATGCCAAGCCATAAAAACAATTTGTAAGAGAAAAACGAAGAAAACAGAAAAAAGATAATCGCACGCGGAACATACCGCCATAAGGAACCGCTTGCCCACCAGTTTCCTTCAAAACGATCAAACCCTAAATTAATCAGAAAATTAGGTACTAACCAAGGCAAAAAAGTACAAAAACAGAGAATGGCACTAAAATAAAAGTCCACAAGGGCCGCTTATAATAAACAGCTAAGCAAAATAAAACGGTGGAAAAAGTCCCAAACACCAATGCCCCGAAATAATGGATCCAACACAACAACAAAGACAAAGCCCAAAAAGCGGTCCATTTTTGGGAAGATATTTTTTTATTCTTCCGCACAAACTGCGCCATATCCAGAAACAAAAAAGTCAACGGAACAGACAAACATAACATCAAAGCATAAGCCCTAAGACTTTGGGCATATCCTATAGAAAAAGTATGACAAGCCAAACACCCCGTCAACAATAAACGGGCTTTCTTCCCCAAACGTACGGGGAATAATTTCCAAGTTAAAAATAAGGCCAATAATGCGAAAAACAAACTGGGCAGGCGCATCCATATTTCATTTCCGTACGGGATTAAATGATTCCAAAGATATAGAATAAAATTAGACAAAGGAGGATGTACATCTATCATCAGATATCGGTGCCAAAGATATCCCCAAGTATGGAGCGGATCACTGGTAATGGCGGAAAATATTTCATCATTTTCAAATGAAGCACCTAACAGCCAAAACCGTCCCACTACTGCCGCGGCAATACAAAGATAAATCAGAAAAGAAAAATTTTTTCTCAGATATTGGAGCATATTGCTGATTTCAGCCAAATAAACTGTCTTCTTGAGGAGCATTTAAAACGGGCGTATTCTCTTTCTCCGCTTGTTTGATGCGTTTTTTACTGCCGTTATAATCGTAATTCATGCGTTTTAAGAGACGCGCATTTTCTTTGGTCAACGGGGCTTCGTACACATCTATAATACGCTGGGCAACGGGCAGGAAAGAACCTTTATTACTGTCTATATGCCCGCGTGCTACTTTCACAGCATCAAAAGCATTGGAAATGGCATTTTCCGCCTTAGCAAAATTAACCAGAAAATCGTTAAACTTTTCCATCAGTTTTTGGATATCTTCTTTTAATTCGTCCATATATTCATGTTGTTTATCAATATCCCACAATTTAGACACCATTTTCAGCGTACTGAGCAGTGACGTGGCTGATACCAAGGCAATATTATTTTTCCATGCTTCGTTTAATACGTCTGCATCTTCGGAAACGGCAGCCATGAGGGCACTTTCGGGATAGACGAACATAAGCGTATAATCCGGTTGCACTTTTTCACCCGTTTCTTGGAACTTTTTATAATATTTTTTGGAAGACAAATCCCGAATGGTTTTTTTAACGTCTTTGACGTGAGCTGCCAAATGTTCTGCTTTCGTTTTGGGATCTTGTTCATTATAATATGCCACGTAATGATTAAAAATTGTCTTAGAGTCCACCACAATCCAACGGTCCGATGGCAACGCAATTTGTACGTCCACCCGTTTGCCTTCTTCGGATACTTGTTCAAAATAATCTACACCCGCTTTCATGCCGGCACTGTCTAAAATACGTTTTAAGGCTTCTTCACCCCAGCTGCCGCGCACAATGGATTCTCCTTTAATGGCATTGGTAAGGCTAACGGCACTCTGGTCTATTTTCTCCGTAGATTTCAGCACATCGCTTAAACCCTTTTCCAGTTGAGCCTGTTTCTCCGTGGTTACACGTTCCATATCGTGCACTTTTTTGACAAAAGTTTCCAATTGAAGGGTCAGCGGACGCAAAGCTTCTGTATTTTTACTTTCTAATCCTTTGCTTTTTTCTTCTAAGATTTTACTTGCCAAATCGGCAAATTGCGCGCGGTAAGTAGCGGCCACTTCGGCAAAGTTTTTCTCCACCAGTACGCGCTCTTTGGTCAATGCATCATTTTGTGCTTGCAGGCGGGCATTGTCGGTACTGAGTGAGGCATTTTGTTCACGGAATTTTGTCAATTCTTCTATTTCACTGCTCATTTTGGCATTTTCTTTTGCCAATACGTCTTTTTGCACTCTTTGATAGAAATACATTCCTGCTCCGCCCAAGGCGATACCTAACAATAAATAGATTAAAATACTCATACTTTCTCCTTATCTCTTTTATAAATGATAACAATTTAATTGCCAAAGGGGGGGAAAGTTTTTATAAAATGTATGTATCTTACTAAAAAGAGGAACTTTATGAAAAAAATCTTGTGTTTGACCGCTCTTTGTGCCGTAGCTTTTGCAGGTTGTGCCACCACCGGTGCCACGACCGAGGCTTCCACAGCCAATAAAACTTTAACTCTGGAAGAAGCTTTGCAAAAATCCGCCGAAACCCGCCAAAAATTGTTAGAAGCCAAACAAGCCTACGAAAATGCCAAAGCGGCGGCTATCGCCAGTCAAGAAAACAATACGGACTTTACCACCGAGCTTGCCAAACAAGCCATTCAAAACAAAGTAGAGAACGTAAAAGACCAAATTGAAGCCGAAAAAGAAGCTTGGAAAGAAGTATTTGCCGATTAGGTTTATTTTTCTGCTATAGATAAAACACACCCCGCCGAAAGCGGGGTGTTTGTATATATTAGTAATAACAATGAGCCGTACCGTTGGAGCCTATTCCTAAACAAGGAAGCATATT
>JAFUJU010000023.1 GCA_017468055.1 Elusimicrobiaceae bacterium | reverse complement strand
TTAAACTCGCCATTTTTAATCGATGAGAGGCGCATATGGGGAGGGAGGCTCGCTTTTCGGGATTTTGAGCGCGCATATAGGACCGCTAGAAGTAGCAAAAAAATTCCATATGGGTAGCTTTGCGGGGAAAAACCGGCCTTAGCACCTGTGCACGGCCGGCGCACAGTGTCTTTCTGGGAAATACAAACACGCGTTCAATTATGCGCATTTTGCACAAAAATTCTCTAACCACTTGACATTACCGAAATTCCGGCCAAAGCGCCCAGCGTCGGCCGGCCAATTATACCACACCTGAGCGCATTTGTCAATAGGTAATTTTATACAAAAAAATCGCCCTTTTTATAGGGCGATTTGGTAAGTTTTACGAATGGTGATTTCGACGGAAACCGGCTTCTCAGGACAGAAAAATCTGTCATTTCTTACAAATTCGCCGATATTTTCTGCAATCCATTTTGCACGATTTTTGTCCTCGTATCGGAGAGTATTGTATTTGCTGAGTGGACGCCACCAATCATAAATAAATTTACCATCAGCGGGCATTGTAAAATTAGGGGATTTTTTATAATTGCGTGTGTGCTCCTGCGCTCTGCGTTTTAGGTCATTTGTAGTGCCAATTTTTAGAATGTAAAAACCATTTTTATCTATGTAGTGCCCTACATAGAGATATTCTTTTTCCATCGAAATCACCTGTCTTTCTAACTTTTTGGGGGGCATTTCTGCCCCCTTTCCTTATTTCGGCTTACGTTTCTGAACCAAAGTCAACTCAAACGAATTATCACCAATTGTAAATGTGATTTGACGTTCTTTGTTGGTAATTTCCACATTTTCAGCACCAAAATCGGGATTTTTTACCAAAATTGTTGCCAAAAGTGCGATAAAATTGCCTTTGGTGGGATTTTCCTTGCGCTTTTTGGTGGAAGTGTCGAAATTGTAGGCAGTTCCGCCCTTTTTTGCGCTTTTTTCGGTAGAATCCGCAGGCTTTTCAGCCTTTTTCTTCTTTTTTTCGTCCGAATTGGCGTATTTCATTGCTTTTTTGTGTTCTTCGGGAGGCAAATCCCAGTCAAAGACTTCTCCACGGTCAATTGCTTTGTCAGCGGCAAGCATTTCTTGGATTTGGGCATCAGTATAGCCCAGTTTACGCATTGCCATGAGTTGCTTGTTACTTACTGCCATTGGCATCACTCTCCTTCACATGACTTATTATAGCACATTTGGGGGTTGTTGTCAACCCCCATTTTAGATAGTGGGGAGGACTTAGTCCTCCACCACCTTAGTGAAGATGGGCTTACCACCCTTACCTTCGGTGCGTTCCACCACCTTGGACTGAATCAGACCAGACAGCAGGGGGCGAATCTTCTGAGGATTTGCGCCCAGAACCGCAGGACAATTCTTGGACAGCTCAGTGATGGTGTAGGGATGGCCAGGTTCCATCCAGTTCAGCATCTCTTCGGCAAGGACAGCATTAGCTTCCTGCGCCTTGGTGAGCTTGCCAGAACCAGCGGACTTCTTGGACAGCTGTTCGATTTCCTTGGAAATCTTGGCGGCAACCTCTTCCTTATTCTCCAGAGTGGAGTTCTCCACCAGCTCCAGAGCGATAGCAAAAGCGGTAGCCTTGGTCATCTTAGTAGTCTTTTCCATAATACATTCTCCATTCTAGCGGTAGGTCGCTACCCAAATTTTTTTATTGGTAAGAGGTTTTCCTCTTTACGCCCTTATTATAGCACATCTTATGCTGTTTGTCAAGAACTTTTTTTTCTTTTTTTTCAGTTGTCAGTGAAGGCGCGTGGCTCCTTGATTATCTCCGCACTATGGAAGTTTTTACCTCGTACTCTCTCCCTCACTGACAAGGGTATTATAGCACATCCAGAAGCGAAATGCAATAGGCAAAATACACAAAATCGGGATAAAATATTTGTGCAACTTTTTGCGAGATTTTTCTTGACAAATTGGCCGGGGCATGGTATAATGGAAATTTCGGCCCGGACGTGCGCGCCCGGGCGGCCATTATAGCACATTATGAAAGTTTTGTCAATAGGTAATTTGCACAAAAAATTTCACCCCAAAAAATGGGGTGAAAACTGTCCATGGGCGGCGGACTTAGGGATTCTGTGCCATGAGGTCAGCCAGATAGTCCAGGATATTGACTTCGGTGGGGTCAACCGCTTCGCCCATGTGCCAGCCGTTTCTTACCTTGGCATTGTCATCGAAAAGAATCGCAGTTTC
>JAFUJU010000022.1 GCA_017468055.1 Elusimicrobiaceae bacterium | reverse complement strand
TAGTTTTCTTTTTTATTTGTAGGCTGTACAGGCAGAAACTTTCTTTTAGTTACCCGAGGCATATACATTTGATCCTTCACTGTTCCTCCGGAGAGCAGGGCTTTGTAAGTTTTTCTTTTTTTAGGTTGCGGCTTAGGTTGGGGTTTGGGTTTGGCTACTTCTGCCTTTTTGCGTAGAGAAGAAAGATAATTTTCTTTCTCGGTTTCTGTTTCAAAGGTAAAAGTCAGTTGTTGTTTTTCAAATAGAAACCATCTTGGCGTAGCTTTTGGCGTGTTTATATCCGTATAAGAAAGCCGGTAAAGGGCGTTTTGCGGGGGTAATATCGGGTCTGTTTCTGCGGACAAAATATCCTTATAAAAATCTTCAAAAACAGTTTGCTTGAGCCCTATGTTAATGCCGTATTTTTTGTTGATGGCCAGTACGTCTGCTGCGTTGGCGGCGGCGGTGATAAAGGTTTGCGGGTCTTCGGCTTTAAAGAGGAACTTGCGGAAATTATCTTGCTCATAATATTCCACTAATGCATACTTTGTGTTTGGTCCGCGCACAATGCGGTCCTTGCTGGAGACAATAGGTAGTGAGTAAAGCACCTGGTCGCGGGTTTTACCGCGCCATTCTTGGCAGAGGGATTTGGCATCTTGCTGCCAAAGCGAAGACGCAGGAAGAGAAGTAAAGCTGTCTCCCTGCATTTCTATTACAATTTCGTCTGCTGCCTTGGCAGAACACATCATCAACAAAACAAAAAAAATGCAAAAAATTTTTCTCATAAAAGAAGTGTAACATTTTCGGGAAAAAATAAAAAAGAAACTATTCAAATAACCATGTACTTAAATATCTTTCACCGCTATCGGGTAATAAAACCACGATATTCTTGTCTTTATATTCAGGTTTTTTTGCTTGTTCAAGTGCGGCCCATAGCGCCGCACCGCCACTAATGCCGATCAAAAGCCCTTCTTTTTTAGCGGCCAAGCGGGCCGTTTCGGCGGCGTCATCGTCAGTGACAGGTATAATGTGATCCAGCACACGGCGGTCTAAATTTTGAGGTACAAAACCGGCCCCGATTCCTTGTATTTTATGGGGGCCTGCGGGTTGGCCGCTTAAAACTGCTGAAGAAGCTGGCTCCGCGGCGATTATTTTTACTTGCGGGTTTTTCTCTTTTAAAAACCTTCCCACACCCGAAATGGTGCCTGCCGTTCCTACTCCGGCTACAAAACAATCTATTTTTCCGTCTAGATCACGGTAAATTTCTTGAGCGGTGGCGGTATGGGCGGCAGGATTGGCAGGATTGGCAAACTGGTTTGGCATATAGGAGTTGGGCATCTGCTGCAATAATTCCTGGGCTTTGGCAATGGCTCCGCGCATGCCTTGATTGGCCGGTGTTAAAATAATTTCAGCTCCCAAAGCCCCCAGCATGCGCACGCGCTCTTGGCTCATATTTTCGGGCATCGTTAAAATGATTTTATATCCACGCACCGCCGCAATAAAAGCAAGCCCAATGCCTGTATTGCCGCTGGTAGGCTCTATAATAGTGCCGCCGGCCGACAAAAGACCCTTTTTTTCTGCCTCCATGATCATAGAGAGTGCTGGACGGTCTTTGACACTGAACGGATTAAACATTTCCAACTTAGCATATAGCCTTGCCTGTGCGGTATTTAACTTGTTAATGCGCACAAGCGGCGTATTTCCGATCAATTCTGTCATATCAGCGGCAAAGTTCATATTTTCTCCTATTTTGTCAAAACGGAATTTTGTACTTTTCCTTTGCAAAAAGCATTGATATTTTGCAAAGTGGTATCCAAAATACGGTGTACCGCATCTACCGAATTAAAAGCAATATGCGGCGTAATAAGTACATTTTTTAGTTGCATAAGCCGTGCATTAACAATGGTGTTCATGGCAAAATCTTTTGGGATTTGCTGTGATTTTAAGATAATATCATCATGAATGATAAAATCTTCATTTTCCAATACGTCCAATGCGGCACCGCCCACTTTTTTGCTTGCCAAAGCTCTATATAAGGCTTCCGGATCAATCAGGCTGCCACGGGCGGTATTAATAATAATGACACCGTCTTTCATTTTTTGAAAGGCCCGGTCGTCAAGCAGATGGTAATTTTCTTTCGTGGCGGGAGCGTGCAAAGTGATTACATCTGCCTTGGCGTACAGCTCATCTAAAGAGACGTATTGCAAATTAAAAATCCGGCGGATTTCATCACTGGGGTATAAGTCATACGCCAGAATCTCCATGCCAAAGCCTTTTGCCAATTTAGCCACATGCCGTCCGATTGCTCCGGTACCGATAATACCTAAAGTATGACCGTACAAATCAAAGCCGATATATTCATTCATGCGCACGAAATTATTTTTCATATCCGTTCGCGCCTGAATGATGTGCCTTGCCAGTGAGAGTAAAGTGCCAAAAGCAAACTCTGCCACTGTAGCTTCGCCGTATTTGGGCACATTTACTACCTCTATTCCACGGCTTTTGCAATAAGATAAATCAATATGATCAAAGCCGGTGGAACGGGTGGCAATCAGTTTTAAGTTTGGGTATCGATCCAAACTTTCTTTATTCATACGCAAGGCCGTGTGTACAAATACGGAAATAATTTCGGCCTGTTTTATCAGTTGGTGCTGTTGGGAAGAAATATTTTCCATGCTCTCTTCCAAAAGGACCACATCTGAATTGCAAATTTGATGTTGCTCTAAATAGTGACGGGTAATACCGTCCACATCAAAAAATACTGTTTTCATAAATCCCCCCTTTTGTACGGATAGTATAAAGAGGGAATTTCTCTTCAGCAACGGTTAAAAAGGGTTACTTATTGCTGGAAATCGTAAAATTGTCTTTTTTTGCGGGCAGGGTTTCCCATTACAACGGCATAGGCTGGTACGTCTTTGGTTACCACGCTGCCTGCCCCGATGACGGCTCCGTCCCCGATGTTCACTCCGGGCAAGATAATCGCTCCGCCGCCAATCCATACATTCTTGCCTATTTTAATAGCGGCGGCAAATTCTTTGCCTTCTCGGCGGGCTTTGGGCTCCAACGGGTGGGTGGCTGTGTAAATTTGCACATTCGGGCCTAGCATGGTGCCCTCGCCTATTTCCACTTTGGCACAGTCTAAAATAGTGCAATTAAAATTAATAAAAACACGGTCTGCAAAATAAATTTGGCTGCCGTAATCACAGTAGAAAGGAGGCTCTATGATTACATTTTTTCCGAATTTACCAAAAAGTTTTTGGCAAAGTTCTTCCCTCTTTTCTTCATCAGCCGGATCGGTGGCGTTGTACTGCCACAGCAAACGGCGGGCGGCTTGGCGCGCTTGGGTCAGCTCCGGATCGGCGGAACTGTAAAAAAGACCTGCTAACATGTTTTCTTTTTCGCTCATGGAGCTATTGTAGCAATTTTTTTATAATGCAAAAAAACACTGGACGTATGTTGTGCTAATATTTAAATTTTATACAATTCTAATATGGGCAACTTTAAAGAGTTGCAGAAAAGAAATAAGGTATGGTAGAATATACTTACCGGTAGGTAAATAAAATCCTGCTTTTACGGGGGATTCTAAGGGGAAATGTATGAAAAAGTATTTGCATCTGTCGGCCTTGGTGGCCGTAGGCATTGCCTTGATGAGTGTGAGTGCCTGTAAGAAAAAAGAGGCGGCTAACGCCTCTGTTGCCGTTCCTGTAACGGCTATTAAGGTATTGAAAACAGATTTACCTTGGAATATTGAATATCCGGCCCAGGTGGCTGGTTCTTTGGAGATCCAAGTCCGTGCGCAAGTGGGCGGCATTTTGCAGGCCCGTTTGTTTGATGAAGGGGCTTATGTAAAGCAAGGGACCCAGCTTTTTCAAATTGATCCGAAAGAATATGAAGTAGCTTTGCAAAGAGCGGAAGGCTCCTTGGCTCAGGCCCAGAGCGAAGAAAACCGCACCAAACGTGATTTTGAGCGCATGAAAAAATTGCGTGCCGATAATGCCATCAGCCGCAAAGATTATGACGACTCTCTTTCTGCCTACGAGGCTGCCCAAGCGGCGGTAAAGGTGGCCAAAGCGGGTGTGAATGAAGCCAAAATTAATTTAGAATATACTAAAGTACTAGCCCCTATTTCCGGTATTACCGGAAAAGAAGCCCAATCTGTGGGTAGTTTGGTTTCTCCTGCCGGAAACGGTCTTTTGACAACGATGGTACAAATCCACCCCTTATGGGCCAATTTCTCCATGCCCAGTTCCCAATTTTATAAATTAGCCAGCGGCTATTTGGACGGGACGATCACCTTGGACGAAAAAGGAGATACCCCTCTGTATGTGGAAGCCATTACGTCTGACGGTAGAATTTATCCTGAAAAAGGTAAAATTATTTTCTTTGACAGTACTGAAAACGTAAAAACCGCTTCTTTGGCAATCAAAGCCGAATTTCCCAACCCTAAAAATCAGCGCATGTTAATGCCCGGTCAGTTTGTCAGAGTCCGTTTGATCGGAGCAACCTATAAAGATGCTGTTTTGATTCCCTCCTCTGCGGTTCTTAGCACACCTACCGGCAACTTAGTTTATGTAGTAGAAGAAAACAATACCCTGAAAGCCCAACCGATTACGGCACAAATGCAAGATGATTTGTTTATCGTAACGGAAGGTTTGAAAGGGGGAGAAACGGTGGTTTCTGCCGGACTTATCAAAATGCGTCCCGGTTTGGAAGTGGTGCCGCAACTGTCTGAATTTTCTTTGCCGATCTCGGCTCAGCCGGTGGCTCCCAGCACCTCCACTGCTTTGGACGTAGAAGCCTTTGACAAAGCTTTGGGCAAAGGAGTGGAAGGGGATGAACAAAGCGTAGAGCCTGCCCCTGCCGCAGTTGCTACGGCGGAATAAGCTATCGGGAGGAAATTATGTTCTCTAAATTTTTTATTAACCGCCCGATTTTCTCTACCGTTATTTCTTTGTTGATTTTGCTGGCTGGTATTGTGTCTATTACCATGCTCCCGATTGAGCAGTATCCGGATTTGACACCCCCGTCCATTCAAGTATCTGCCCAATATCCGGGCGCCAGTCCCGAAGTTATTGCCGATACAGTAGCCGCACCTTTGGAGCAACAAATCAACGGTGTGGAAGATATGTTGTATATGAATTCCACTTCTTCTTCCAACGGGGATATGAGCCTTTTGGTTTATTTCAATGTGGGTACAGATCCGGACCAAGCCATGATTAACGTGAACAACCGCGTACAGGCCGCTACGTCCACTTTACCGGAAGATGTGCGCCGTTACGGCGTTACGGTGGAAAAGAAGTCTTCTGCTATTTTGCAGTTAATCACCATGTACTCTCCGTCCGGTGTGTATGATACCACCTATATCGGTAACTATGCCTTAATTAACGTAGTAGATGATTTGAAACGTATTGAAGGGGTGGGGGACGCGCAGGTCATGACGGCGAATGATTATGCCATTCGTATTTGGTTAAAACCGGATATGATGAGTCAGTTGGGCCTATCCGTAAGTGATGTAATGAGTGCGGTACAATCGCAGAATACACAACGTGCGGCCGGAAAGATCGGTCAGCCTCCTTTGAAAACCATGGTGGACCGTATGTACACAATGGTGGCTCCGGGCCGTTTGAAAACACCGGAAGAATTTGAAGAAATTATTTTACGTGCCAATCCGGACGGTACTTCTTTGCGTTTAAAAGACGTGGCCCGTGTGGAATTGGGTAGCCAAACCTATGAATTTACGGGTTATTTTAACGAACAACCGGCTGTGCCTATCGGTATTTACCTTTCTCCGGGCGCAAACGCGGTAGCTACGGCTGAAGCTGTAAAAAAACGTATGGACGAGCTGGCTGCCAATTTCCCCGGCGGTATTGAATACAAAGTGGCTTATGATACCACCTTGTTTGTAAACGCTTCCGTAGAAGAAGTAATCCATACCTTAATAGAGGCTATGGTGTTGGTATTCTTGGTGGTGTATTTATTCTTGCACGATTGGCGGGCTACCTTGATTCCATGCTTGGCAGTGCCGGTATCCATTGTAGGGGCATTTGCGGGAATGCTCTTGTTGGGGTTTTCCATTAATACATTGACCTTGTTCGGTTTGGTACTTGCCATTGGTATTGTAGTGGACGATGCAATCGTGGTTATTGAAAACGTAGAGCGCATTATGCATGATGAGCATTTGCCTGTAAAGGAAGCTACTATTAAGGCTATGGACGAAGTAACCGGACCGGTGGTAGCCATTGTGCTCGTGTTGTGTTCTGTGTTTGTACCGGTGGCTTTCATGGGCGGATTTACGGGGGTTATGTATCAGCAATTTGCTATTACGATTGCTGTTTCTGTGGTTATTTCTGGTTTGGTAGCTTTAACTTTAACGCCTGCTTTATGTGCTTTGCTCTTAAAAGACATGAAACACAAAACCAGTGGGTTTTTCTTCCGCTTTGACCAGTGGTTTGATAAGGTAACAGAGAAATATACCAGTTGGGCGGGTTTCTTTTTGCGGCGCATTCCGGTGGCTCTTTTATGTGTACTTCTTTTCTGGGGTGCGACGTTAGGATTGTTTAAAATTGTGCCGGGCAGTTTACTCCCTGATGAGGACCAAGGTATGCTGATGATGGCCACGATGTTAGACCCTGCTTCTTCTCTGCCGCAAGCGGAAAATATTGCCAAACAAGTGCAAAAAATTATCAAAGAGCAACCGGCCGTATCTGACGAACTGACCTTTGCAGGTTTTGATATGCTCAGCAGTACACAAAAAACCAGCTCCGTTGCTTCGTTTATTTCTTTGAAACCTTGGAAAGAACGTAAAACACAGGAACTTTCTTCTTTTGGTACGTTGGCAGCTATCGGCAAAGCGGCCGCGGCGGCCATTCCGGGAGCAATGGTAATGCCTTTTAACCCTCCGCCGATTATGGGTATGAGTACCACCGGCGGTTTGGAAGGCTATATCCAAAACCGTGCCGGTGCAGACAGCCAAACCTTGTCCGCTAAAGTGACAGAATTTATTGCCGCGGCACAAAAAAGACCTGAGTTTTCCAGCGTGAGCACCACCTTCTCGGCCGCTACGCCGCAGTATGATTTAAAAGTAGATGAAATTAAAGCCATGTCTATGAATGTTTCTTTGGCAGAGCTTTATACTACAATTCAGGGAACATTCGGTACAGCATATGTAAATGACTTTACCAAATTCAGCCGTAGCTTTAAGGTGATGATGCAAGCGGAGGGAGATTACCGCGCCCGTCCGGAACAACTGGGTGAAATTTATGTCCGCTCCAATAGTGGCGATATGGTGCCTTTGGCGGCTTTTGTTACCCTGACGCCTATTTTGGGACCGGATACAGTGGAACGTTTTAACTCTTTTCCGGCGGCAAAAGTGATGGCTACGCCGGCTGACGGATACAGCACCGGTCAGGCTATTGCCGCTTTGCAAGAAACCGCCAGAGAAGTATTAGGGGAAGAATATACTTTAGCTTGGACGGGTACTACCTATCAGGAAACCATTAGCGGTAGTTCTTCTACCACGGCTTTGCTTTTGGGTATGTTGGTGGTGTTCTTAATTTTGGCGGCCCAGTACGAAAAATGGGGGCTGCCGTTTGCTGTATTAATGGCGGTACCGTTTGGTATTTTTGGTGCTTTGTTAGGCACATATATGCGCGGTTTGGACAATGATATTTATTTCCAAATTGCCTTGGTAGCTTTGGTTGGTTTGGCCGCCAAAAACGCCATTTTGATTGTAGAATTTGCCGTAATGATTAAAGAACAGGGAGCCACGGCCTTTGAGGCTGCTATGCAGGCCATTAAACTGCGCTTCCGTCCGATTGTCATGACTTCGCTGGCCTTCATCTTGGGTTGTGTGCCGTTGGCTATCAGCTCCGGTGCCGGTGCCGCCAGCCGTCATTCTATCGGAACGGCGGTAGTGTTTGGTATGTTGGCTGCTACGATTATTGCGCCGATGTTTATTCCCATGTTCTTTTATCTGATTACCGGTGGTTGGAAAGAAAAGAAACAACAGCCTCAGGGGGAAAAAGAGGAGGTAAAATATGAAATTTAAACAGCTATTTGTAGCTGGATTCGGATTGTTTTTATTGTCCGGTTGTATGATGGGGCCGAATTACAAACGGCCGGATTTGAATTTGCCCAGCCAACAAGCACAAGATGATTTTAGCGTGTTTGAAAATCATCAATGGTGGACGATGTTTGAAGACCCTACCTTAAATGCATTGGAAAAAGAAGCCTTGCTTTACAATAAAGACCTTCGCCAAGCGGTAGCCCGTGTAGATGCCGCCCGTGCGGCTGTAGGTGTGGCAGTAGCAAACCAATTGCCGACCATCGGTTTGCAAGGAGGAAGCGGCCGTTCCGGCAATGATTATACCTCTGGGCAAACGCTCAGTACCGGTACGGTAGTGGCGGCCTTTGAATTAGATTTATGGGGTAAATACCGCCGCTTGAGTGAGGCCGCCCGTGCCGATCTTTTGTCCACCATGACAGCAAAAGATACGGTGCTGCTTTCTTTAACAGCGCAAGTAGCTTCCAACTATTTTACATTGCGTACGTTGGACGCTCAATTGGAAATTGCCAAGCGCACCTTAACCACCCGCAAAGAAAGTGTGCGTATTTACACCAGCCGCTATAATGCCGGTTATATTACGGAAGTAGATTTGCGCCGTGTGGAAGCGGATATGTACTCCGTAGAGGCAACGGCCAAAGACTTAGAACTGCAGGTGGCTCAGGCAGAGACGGCCTTAGCGGTGTTGGTGGGACGTTCCCCGCGGGAAATAGTGGAAGGGGAAATGCAACGCGGTCATCACCTCAGAGATATTACGGTTTTGCCCAATGTGCCTGCCAGTTTGCCGTCTAATCTGCTAGCCAAACGTCCGGACGTGCGTAGCGCGGAAGGGCGGTTAATTGCGGCCAATGCACGTATCGGTGCGGCACGTGCGGCCTATTTTCCGGATATTTCTTTAACGGCGGCGGCCGGCTTTGCCAGTAACCAACTGAACAATTTGTTCAGAGATCCGTCCGGCTTGTGGGCTTTTGCCGGCCAAGTTACCCAGCCTATTTTTGCTGGCGGTGCTTTGGTATCTCAAAGCAAGGCAGCCAAAGCCCAGTACGAGGAAATGTTGGCCGCTTATGAAAAAACGGTACAGACGGCTTTCAAAGAAACTTTAGATGCTTTAAATTCTAACCGTATCAATAGAGAAATGTTTGAAATCCGTCAGAAACAAACCGAGGCTTTGCGTCGCAGTTATGAACTGACTAAAAAACAAGAAGATGCCGGACTCATCGGTACGATGGAACTTTTGGACGTGGAGCGCAACCTGTTGCAGGCGGAAATGTCTTTGGCTTCTGCGCGTCAAAGCGAACTCTTGGCTTTGATCAATGTAGCCAAAGCTTTAGGTGGCGGCTGGGATGAACGGTGCGGATTCGGACCGTTTGAAGAACAGGTAAAGGCCGAACAAGCCGCTGTTGAAAACAAAGAGAGTCAAGACGTAACGGAAACGGAAGAATAAAGATTTTTAGCTGTTTGGTTTTTGTACACCGCAGAAAACATCAAGTTTTCTGCGGTGTTGTTTTTTGGCTTTTCCGTCAGAAAAGTGCGCCACATCTTGACACGTTTTTTTTTTTTGCTACAATTTCAGCGTTGCAGTCAGATCCGAGTTTTAAAAGTCGTTTGTCGGGTTTTAAAGCCGTTTGAAAGGAGAGAAAAATGAAAAAAGGTTTTACATTGATAGAACTATTGGTAGTGGTGTTAATTATCGGTATTTTGGCTTCCGTTGCTCTTCCTCAATATACTAGAGCTGTGGATAAGTCTAAAGCCATAGAAGCTTGGACCATGGGCAAAGCTTTTTTGGATAGACAAGAGATATATTATTTGGAAAATGGTTATTTTTCAGATAATTTGGAGGATTTAGAATTAGATATTTCTTGTGGTGGGAAAAACTGGACCTTTACTGCTGGAGCGGGTGGAGTAGTTAGTGATACGGGATCTGCTTTTTTGCAAATGGATGGATTAAATTCTTTGTCTGGGGTCAGATTGATTTATAATATACATCATAATAAATCTTCCCGTGGAAAGAGATATACCCAATGTACCATGTCTGATAAATGTAAATATGTCTCTCCATGTGCAAATTTGGTAGATGGCGGCTTTTGCGAAAATATGTAATTTGTTCTTGCTATATTTTACCCCGCTTCGTGCGGGGTATTTTAATGTTTTTTTATCCATATAAAGAGAGATGTAATTTGCTAAAATAAAGACGTATGAGAGAAGATTTTTTGAGTCCTTTGGACGGACGGTATAAAAACAAGTTGGCAGATTTGCGCTCTGTTTGTGGGGAGGCTGCTTTTGCAGCGGCCCGTGTACGCGCGGAAAGTGTCTGGTTGTTGCTCTTGGATAGCTTAAAGCTCAATGGCTTTAAACCGATGATTGCCAAAGAAAAATTATTTTTAGAAAAAATATCTTCTCTTTCTTCTACCGATTTAGAAATCTTACAGAAAATAGAACGCCAAGGTTATAACGGCCGCCCTGCCACCAATCATGATGTAAAAGCCGTGGAATATTTTATAGCGGACAAACTGACAGAGGCTGGATTTGGAGAGCATGTTAATTGGATCCATTTCGCTCTGACCAGTGAAGATGTTAACAGCTTAGCCTACGGGCAAATTTTGTCTGCCGCAACGGGCGAAGTGCTTTTGCCCGCGCTTGAAACTTTGCGTAAGGAATTGGCTTTGCGCGCGCGCAAATATGCCCGTTGTGCCATGTTGGCCCGTACACATGGTCAACCTGCCGTACCGACTACGTTTGGCAAAGAGCTGAAAGTGTTTGAAAGTCGTTTGGCCCGCCAAATAGAACAGTTGAAAAAACAACAGATTTCTTGCAAAGCAGGCGGAGCTGTGGGCAGTTACAACGCGCATTTGGCTGTTTTTCCAAAGGTAAATTGGCCCGCCACCGCCAAACGTTTGATTGCTCAATTAAATAAAAACCGAAAAATTAAACTTTTCTTAAGTCCTGTTTCCACTCAAATAGACAATCGTGACAGCTATGCAGAATTGTTTGATAATTTGCGCCGTATTAATACAATTTTGTTGGATTTCAGCCAAGATATGTGGCGCTACATTTCATCGGGTCTGGTGAAACAAAAAGCGGTAGCCGGAGAGGTGGGCTCGTCCACCATGCCACAAAAAGTAAATCCGATAGATTTTGAAAATGCGGAAGGGAATTTAGGACTGTCTAATGCTTTGCTTTCTTTCTTTAGCCAAAAGTTGCCCGTTTCCCGCCTGCAAAGAGACTTGTCGGACTCTACTGTCTTGCGCAATGTAGCTGCAGGATTTGGGTATTGTTTGTTGGCGTACCGTTCTTTATTGAAAGGATTGAAAAAGACCGATTTTGATGCCGTAGCAGCACGGACGGAACTGAATCATCATGCCGAAGTATTGGCAGAAGGATTTCAGACGATTCTTCGTGCCTCAGGTGTCAGCCACGCCTATGAAAAACTGAAAACGTTTACGCGTGGGCGCACGGTAACGGCGGAAGATTTGAAAAAGTTTGCAGAAAGTTTAGACTTGGATCCAAAAACCAAACAAAAGTTGCTATCTTTGGACGTGGGCTCTTACATAGGGCTTGCGCCGAAGCAGGCAGGAGGGAAACAATGATTGATATCGTTTGCGGCGGACAAGCCGGTGATGAAGGAAAAGGTAAAATTTCGGCCTATTTGTCTTACAAAGGAGATTATGACTATTGTGTGCGTGTGGGTGGCCCCAATGCCGGCCATACGGTAGTGGCGGACGGAAAGTCTTATACGTTGAAAAACATACCGTCAGGTTTTTTAAATCCGCATACCAAGTTGGTTTTGGGGGCGGGTGCATATACAAAAACAGAATGGCTCTTAAAAGAAGTGGAACTGACCGGTACGCGAGACCGTTTAATCATTGACCCGTATGCAGTGCTTATCTCCGAAGAAGAAACCGCTGCCGAAAAAGCTGCCAGCCACTTTATGGAACATATCGGCAGTGTGGGTACTGGTCTTGGGCAGGCGGTAAAACACCGTATTGAACGCAGAGATGTGAAATTTGCCAAAGATGATCCGCTTTTGAAAGATTTCATTCAAGACGTACCGGAACTTTTAAACGGGGCACTGGATAAAGGAGCTAATGTGCTTTTGGAAGGAACGCAAGGTATGAAACTTTCTTTGTTGCATGGAGAATATCCGTTTGTTACCTCGCGCGATACCACGGCTTCCACTTTCTTAGGCGAAGCCGGCTTGGGCCCTAAGAGTGTGCGTGATGTGTATGTAGTGTTTAAGCCTTACATTACCCGCGTCGGCCCGGGACCGCTGGAAAAAGAAATGACTTCCGAAGAAGAACTGGAAGTGTATCATACCAAAGGCCATGAGGTGGGCTCGGTCAGTAAGCGGTTGCGCCGTGTGGGTGCTTTTGAAAAACGCTCCGCTTCCCGTGCCATCATGATCAACAATGCTACCAAAATTGCCATTACGCATATTGATATGTTTGAAGGTAATGAACATATTAAAAGTTATGAAGATTTTACGGACGAAGCGAAGGCTTTCTTGGAAAGCATGAAAGCTTTGTCTGCCGAAGTATATCCGCATCCGGAGTTGGCCTTAGTATCCACCGGACCGGATATGGAAGATACTTTGGTTTTATAAAAGTATTTTTCTGATTTCTAACAGCGCAAGACCAATTGGTTTTGCGCTGTTTTTTAATATAAAAAAATCTTTTCTTTTTCTTGCATTAAAGCTACAATAAAAGAAACGACTGGGGGAAAAAGTGAAGACGATTGTTTTTGATTTTGGCGGAGTGTTGGTGGATTGGAATCCGCGTCATTTATATCGTAAAATTTTCGCTTCTCATGAAGAAATGGAGTGGTTCTTGGCCAATGTCTGCACCAATGCATGGAATGCGCGCCAAGATGCAGGGCGCAGTTTTGCAGAAGGGATCGCCTTACTCAAAGAGCAATATCCGGCCTATAGCCAGCAGATAGAAGCTTATTTTTCCCGTTGGGAAGAAATGTTGGGATTGGAGATAGAAGGTAGCCGTCAAATTATCCAAGAATTAAAAAGTAAAGGATACAAATTGTACGGCTTGAGCAACTGGTCTGCAGAGACATTTCCCAAAGCAGAGGCACGGTTTGATATTTTGGCCCAAATGCACGGAAGGGTGGTATCCGGGGAGGAAAAACTAATCAAGCCGGACCCACGTATTTATGAGCGGTTTTTGGAGCGATTCTCTTTGCGTGCAGAGAAATGTGTATTTATAGATGATAACGCAGCCAATGTGGCTGCCGCGCATACGGTAGGGATGGATGGAATTGTGTTCAAAAATGCCGAACAACTGCGCGAAGAACTGCAAAAAAGAGATATCTTGTAAATCTATTCCCATAAAAAACACCCCGCTTAAGCGGGGTGTTTTTATTTTATCGTAACCAAAACTTCCATCAGTTTGTGTCGTCTGAATTTTCGCGCGGCCATTTGTATGTGATCAGCAGAGATTACTTCGCTGGTAGTTAAGCTGTGTCCTGCCTGACGTTCGGCCCACTGTTCCACCGTTTCGGTGGGGGGTATTTCGGCAGGAATGGGCAAGTTTAATTGTTTAAAAACATCGCTCATTTTTGCCGTAGCACTAGCTATCAAACCGTCGCCAAACGGGCGAATGTAAGCTAAGAAGAAGTCATACTCGTCTTCAATTTCGCCTACCATTTCTTCAAAAATATCTTCTAATGTCAAAATACCGGTAATGCGGTCATCATCGGTTACCAAACAAATATGTTGTTTGGCTTTCATCATTTGTTCTAACGCGGAAGAAATAATAGTGTCTTCATCTAAGCGGAGCATCGGACGCAGAATGGAGCGTGTAGTAGGAACGGTGCCTTGGGCCGCGGTTTTAGTAGCGTTGAAAATATCTTTAAAATTTAGGTAACCGATAATGCTTTGCGGATCGTCTTTTTGTTCGCAAACCGGAAAGCGGGTGTGCATATCCAAATGGGCTTTGACGAACGTGTCAGCGATGCTGTCGCCTGCGTAGAGCATATATACTTGTTCCAAAGGCACTTGTATTTCTTTGATTCTGCGCGTGCAAAACATAGCGCTGGAAAGTACGATTTTCTCTTCCGCTTTTCCGAATAAACGGGAAGAAGATGCAATAGAAACTGCTGCACGTAAATCAGCCATGGCGGCTTTTTGGGCGGCTTTGGGATCGGTGTTTTTGCGAACGGTTTTTTTGGTTAATAAGCCGACAATTGCTTCCATTACCCGAACGATCGGATAAAGTAAACGGTACAATTGGCGCATGGAAGGGGAGAAGGTAAGTACGACCCATTCCTTATTTTTTAGGGCAAATGTTTTGGGAGTTAATTCGCCAAAAACAATGGTAAAAAAACTAAGTGGCAAAACCACTAAAATAACAGCTAAAGCATTAGAAATTTTTAACGGTAAATGAAATGTTTTTTGGAGCCACGGAGCAAACCATTCATCAGCTCCGGCACCGCCTACCGCCGCGGCAATAGCCCCTACCAAAGTAATACCTATTTGTATAGTGGCCAAACTTCCTTCCATATGATCTTTCATGTATAACGCACTTTCGGCACCGCGTTTTTTTTCCTGTGCTAGGATAGACAGCTTGGTGCGGGAGGCAGAAGCAAGGGCCATTTCATAGGCGGCCAAAAGGGCATTAAAGCCCAACATAA
Source organism: Elusimicrobiaceae bacterium (assembly GCA_017468055.1). Taxonomy (GTDB): domain Bacteria; phylum Elusimicrobiota; class Elusimicrobia; order Elusimicrobiales; family Elusimicrobiaceae; genus Avelusimicrobium. The sequence goes on along the minus strand of JAFUJU010000022.1, from coordinate 33,282 downwards.
TTAAAATGACAATAATACTCATATGCTTAGTGTAGCAAAACAGAGAGAGTTGTTTCAAAAACCCCCGCTCAAAAGCGGGGGGATTTATTAAGCCCAATAGCTCAGAATGCGTGCGGATTCTTTTTCGTTGGATTGTTTGATAATGCTATGGTGCAAAATATCTTCATTTTCCAAAGTCGTTTTGACAGTTAAGGTTTCCCCTGCCAGACACTCATTTTTGAAGTTGATAACCAGTTTTTTCAGTGTTTTTTCTTCCGGTGCGCTTTCCAAGGCCCAAGCGGCATAGTGTGTGTTGTTGACATGGCCGTTTAAGTCTAAATCTTCTTTACGGGTAGTAATATATACTTCGGGTAAAAGGGGTGCATTTTCGGGTGCGGTCCGCTTAAAATTTTCTTCTTGCACCAGAAAAGAGGGCTCCGCGGGGTTTAAGGCCAAAAGCTCGGGTGGATTTTTGGTAATGCGGCGTTTATCGACGTCCATTAACAGCCACCAGCTGGCTCCGCGGGCGATGGGAGTATTATCTAAGGTTAAAAATTCAAATTCTCTGCGGCTTAAGATTTTTTCTGAAAAAGCATGCCAGGTACGAATTTTGACCGGTTGCCGTTCGGTTTTGCTTTGCAAAAATTCAATTTGCATGTGAGTCAGTACCCAGCCCAGCCGGTTTTGTTGGATATTTTCCCATCCGAATTGGAAACTTTGCGCATCTAGTGCGGCCCCTTCTTGGAAATAGCGTAAAAAGCTGACGGGGCTAATGTGCCCGTGACTGTCCAGTTCATCATATCTTACTTCAAATGTTTTTTCTAGCATAATGCCCCCTTTTTTATATTCTACTAAATAACCTTTTCCTTTAAACCTTTGAGAAAAATCCTTTTTGTATAATAAGGTTAAGAGAGGGAAAAATGAAGAAAAAATTTATAGTTTCGGGCATGCATTGTGCCGCTTGTTCGGCACGGGTGGAAAGGACGGTAAGCGGTTTGCGCGGGGTCAACCGAGCGGAAGTGAATTTGCTTAAAAATACGATGACGGTGGATTTTGAGGAGTCTGTTTTAACAGAAGAACAGATTTGTGCCGCTGTGAAAAAACTAGGCTTTAACGCCTCGCCTTTCATAGAAAAACCCAAAGCAGACGTAGCGGAAAATGAAGAAAAAAGACTTTGGTGTCGCTTTTGCTTATCTTTGCTTTTTTTAATTCCTTTAATCTGTTTATCTATGGGGAGTATGTTGGGTTTTCCGTTTCCGGACGTTTTTCATTCTTCCCATTTTCTAGCATGGGGACAATTGTTTTTCATATTACCCATTTTGTGGATTAATCGTGCTACTTATCAAAGCGGAATTAAAAATCTTTGTGCCCTTTCTCCCGATATGAGCAGTTTAATATCCATAGGTAGCGGGGCGGCTGTTATTTACAGCATGTGGGGGCTTGGGCACATTGATTTTCATTTGTATTTTGAAGCGGCAGGCATGATTTTGACATTTATGACTTTGGGACGCTATCTGGAAACCCGTGCCAAACGGAAAACTTCCAATGCTATCGGGTTATTGCTCAATTTGGCCCCCAAACGTGCTTTGAAACTGGTGGGAGAGCAAGAGCAGGAAATCCTGGCGGAAGAAATTAAAGTGGGGGACAGATTAATTGTCAAAGCTGGCATGGCTGTGGCCGCAGACGGAATAATTGAGGAGGGGCAAGGCTCTTTGGATGAAAGTATGCTGACGGGGGAGAGCATGCCGGTGGATAAAACGGTGCAAGATGTGGTGCATGCCGGTACGATCAACACGGCAGGATATTTTGAGTTTACTGTTACAAAAACGGGTCAAAACACCTTGCTAAGCCAAATGATTCGCTTGGTGGAAGATGCTGCTTCTTCCAAGGCTCCGATTGGCCGTTTGGCCGATAAAGTGAGTGGCCTTTTTGTGCCGGTTGTATTGACTCTTTCCGCCTGTACGATGACGGCATGGCTTTTATGTGGGCAACCTTTTGATTTGGCATTAAGAGCCGCGGTAGCAGTGTTGGTGATTTCGTGTCCGTGTGCTTTGGGCTTGGCTACACCTACGGCTATTATGGTGGGGGTCGGCGTAGGGGCACGTAAAGGGATTTTGTTTAAATCCGCTGCTGTATTGGAAAATGCCCAAAAAGCAGATACCGTTGTTTTTGACAAGACGGGCACTTTGACGCAGGGAAAGCCGGAAGTAACAGATGTTTTGTTAGAGAATAACGTAAGTGAAACAGATTTGTGGCGGCATATCATTTCCGTGGAGATGCTTTCTTCTCATCCTCTCTCACAGGCTTTGGTGCAAGTACGGCAAGTGACACCGCTTGCAGTAGAAAATTTTAAAATAGAAGCGGGTGGCGTGCAAGGAACCGTAGAAGGGGCCGTGCTTTTGGCCGGTAACCTGAAGTTAATGGAAAAAAATCATATTTCTATTTCTGAAGAATTTTTGCAAAAAGCTTCTCTTTTTAGTCAGCAAGGAAAGACGGTTTTATATGTTGCGCAGAACGGCCGGTTCTGTGCCTTGGCCGCCATGGCAGATGCCCTACGCCCTGAAGCATTACAAACCGTACAAGAACTGCAAAAAATGAACAAAAAAATAGTGTTGCTGACGGGAGATAATCAAAAAACGGCCCAATCCATAGCGGAAAAATTGTCCATACAAGAAGTGTTGGCAGAGGTTTTGCCACAAGAAAAGCAACAGCAAATACAAGCTTTGCAAAAGCAAGGGCGCAATGTCATCATGGTGGGGGACGGCATCAATGATGCGCCTGCCTTGGCCGCGGCTCACGTGGGGGTGGCTGTAGGCGGAGGAACGGACGTAGCGTTGGAAACGGCGGACTTAGTGTTGATGAAAAACGACCTGCTTGCTTTGCCGGCGGCGTTACGCCTGTCTGCGGCGGTCATGAAGAATATAAAACAAAATTTGTTTTGGGCTTTCTTTTATAATGCGTTGGGTATTCCGCTGGCGGCGGGAGTATTTTATCCGCTGTTTGGGTGGAGCTTAAACCCGATGTTTGCGGCTTTGGCGATGAGTGTAAGCTCCAGTTTTGTGGTGGGGAATGCGTTGAGGTTGAGAAAGTTTGACCCGTTTGCTTGATGTAACGGTTTTTTCAGTTGCCCGACTTTTGTACACCGCATGAAACGTAAAGTTTTATGCGGTGTTACTTATGGGCTCAAGCATTTTCCAAATTTAAATTTTTAACGATTTTTTCATTTGCTTGTCTGATGTTGGAGAAACTATTTTCCACATTTAGTTTATTTGATTGGCTAGCTTTTTTGGTTACTTTTTCTGTGATGAGAAAAAGTAACATCTTTTCTGACGGGAAAGTGCGTCCCCTCTTGACACGTTTTTTTTTTTTGCTACAATTTCGGGGTTGTGAGCAGGTCCAAGTTTTAAAGGCCGTTTGATTGCCCGTAAATACGTACAAAAGGAGAAAAAGATGAAAAAAGGTTTTACGCTCATTGAACTGTTGGTAGTGGTATTAATCATTGGTATATTGTCTTCTGTGGCTTTGCCGCAATATATAACTGCTGTTGAGAAAGCACGTTCTTCCGAAGCTTTGACGAATCAAAATTATATGGAAAAAATGGTACAAATGAATTCTTTGGAGGGAGGCGGAACTCTATCTGGTTTAGGTAGAGATATCATGGAACTCTCTGGTGGAGAATGGAACGAAGAAGGAGAAGAATACTGTACCAAAAATTTTCTTTACATACATGACGACCCTTATGATATGCGTATTGTAAGGACAAAAAATTGCAATGAAGAAGTAAGTGAATATACTCTTTATACTAGTTTTGCTTCGTCTCATCAAATTGACTATAAACAGTGTCGTGCCTACACGGATTTAGGTTATAAAATATGCAAAGGGTTGGAATCGCAAAAATTTCAATTGCAAGATGAACGTTAATAAACCCCCGCTTAAAGGCGGGGGTTTTTGTTAGTCATGCAAAAAACTCTTGCCTGTTTGTAGTGGCGGTAAGCCCAAATGTTCGGCGGCGGTTTGGCCCAAATCAGCATAACTTTCCCGCTCCCCGATAAAGGCCGGTTGGACGCGGGGACCGAACATAATCACGGGTACATTTTCGCGCGTATGGTCGGTGCCTTTGTAGGTCGGATCGCAGCCGTGATCGGCCGTGATAAAGACGATGTCTTTTTCTTTAAGCAACGGTGCCAAATCAGCGAGGCGTGAATCAAAATATTCCAAACCTTGCGCGTAGCCTTCCACATCACGGCGGTGGCCCCACGTCATATCAAAATCCACAAAGTTGGTAAAAACAATACTGTTATCGGGTGCGTTTTTTACTTCTTCTAAGGTTACGTTCCACAGTTCTTCCAATCCGGAAGCTTTGACGGCTTTGGTAATGCCTTGTTGGGCAAAGATATCGGCTATTTTGCCGACGGAAATCACCTGCCCGCCATTTTCTTTCATCACGTCCAGCAATGTTTGGGCTGGCGGCGTGACGGAATAATCGTGCCGGTTTTTGGTGCGTTTAAATTCGCCTTTTTTCTCTCCCTCAAAAGGCCGCGCAATCACGCGGGCGATATTGTAAGGTTTTAAATGTTTAAAAGCAATTTCACACAGCTTATACAGACGGTCCAAACCAAAGTGTTTTTCATGGGCAGCAATTTGAAAAACGCTGTCGGCAGATGTGTAACAAATGGGTTTTCCGGTTTGAATATGTTCTTCGCCGAATTCTTCAATAATTACCGTGCCGGAGGCGGCCTTATTTCCCAAAATACCCTCCAGTCCCGCTTCTTGGCAAATTTTTTCAATCAGCTCCTTGGGGAAAGAAGGATAATCCGGTTTGAAATAACCCCAATCAAAAGTTACGGGTACGCCGGCCATTTCCCAATGGCCCGAAGAGGTATCCTTACCTTTGCTCACTTCCTTCATATAACCGTATTTGGCGGGAATTAAAATAGACGGAATAGATTGTTCCCCCGTTTGAACCTCTTTTCCGCTGGAGGCTTGTGCCGCACGTAACAGGCCCAAATAAGTTAAGTTAGGAATGTTTAAATGACCGCGTTGTTCAGCAATATGCCCTAGCGTATCTGCCCCCTGATCACCAAAGCGTGCGGCATCTTTTGCGCCACCGATACCAAAAGAATCCATCATTAAAATAATTACTCGTCCTTTTTCAGCCATAGAGGTCCCCTTTGTAAACAATTTGTTCTTTTACTTTATCAAATTAAAAGAAATTCGTCATCTACCTAAATATAGTATAAATTTGCCCTCTGCAAAAAGAGCCAACGCGACTATAATGAGCGTAAGGGGTAGCTGTAAAGGAGGGGGATATGCAAAAAAGAATTAGTTGTATGGTGATGTTATTTTTTTCTTGTGCCGCATGGGGGGCCAGCGGGCTCTATGCCACTTATAATCAGGGATTTTCGGGAAATCTGGTATTAGATGGAGAAACCGGATTTCAAACGGACAGTACCGCCAATAAAATGGTGATTGGCGGGGGAATTTTTGATGGAAATTTACTGACGGGACAAAGCCAAACAGGTAATGCTGTGGGGAATGAACTGCATTTGTTGGGTGGAAATATCCAATCCCCCTCCGCAACGGCAGGCGTGTCCCAAAACCAACAAGCCAATAATAACTTGGTGCGTATAAATAATGTAACGTTGCAAAGCAATATAACGGCCGGATTAGCGGCCGGAAATGCCAACGGAAATACAGTTTGGCTGGAAGGGAGCACCGTCAATTATGATTCTGCTACACAAAATAAAGTGATTGGCGGAGAAACGTTTAATGCGCAGGCTTCTAACAATTCTATTTATGTAAGCAATAGTTCCGCCCTCAATACTACCGCGGCGGCAGGCTATAGTGTGAATATGGGGGAAGTGTCTTACAATACTTTGAATGTAGCGGGAAATGCGAGTGTTTCTTTAAGCGGAAACAATGCTCTTTACGGGGGATATACCCAAGGTGGAAATGCGCTGCATAACCAAGTTTCTTTATCAGGCACAGGGAGCGTGCAAGCGCAGGTGTATGGAGGCGCCAGTTTGACGGGAGAAAGTGCCTATAATTTGGTGTCTGCACAAGAGAGTAATATAGAGGGAGATATATACGGCGGATACAGCGGTGGCGCAGAGAACAGCTCTTATAATGAAGTGCATTTGGGCGATGGTGCCACTGTGTCGGGCAATGTTTATGGTGGGTATAATGGCGGGAGCGGCGGAGCCGGACAAAATAAAATATCGGTCAGCTCCGGTGCCACACTGGCAAATACTACCCAATTATACGGTGGGTATGGGGAATCATCAGATGCGTGGGCTAATGCTGTCAGCATACAAAGTGCTTCTGCCGGTGCAGCAGCCTATGGCGGTTATAGTGCAAGCGGTAATGCATATAATAATAGCTTGTCTTTATCCGGTGTTACGCAAGGGGGAAATATTCTTAGCGGTGGAGCGGCTGCTAGCGGAACATCCTCCGGAAATAGCCTTATAATTTCAGACAGTACTCTTTCCGGCAGCAGTTTTTCGGGCGGGAGCGGAAATGTGGCCCAAAGTAATATTTTATCTGTTTCAAACAGCACGTTGAATGCAAATGTATATGGCGGCATGGCCCAAGCAACTGCCACCGGCAATAAAGTGGTGTTGAACAATACGCAGCTGACCGGTAATTTGTACGGCGGTTACAGTAACGGGCAAAATGCTTCCGGCAATACGGTGCATTTAAGCAGTGCCGATATTGACGGAGATGTGTATGGTGGTTTTAGTACCGATGCTTCCGCAGAAACCACTTACAACACTGTAGTATTGTCGGGAAATACGCAGGTGAGCGGAAATTTGTACGGAGGAACGGGCCCGTCTAATACAGGCAATAAATTATTGTTGGACAATTACCGCGGAGAGATAAAAGAAGTGAATAGTTTTTCAAATGTTGTTGTGCAAGGGCTGGAGAGTTATGTGGGCTTTCGGCGGGATACGCAAGCTACATTCATTCCTTACGGCCGTCCGTCTGCGCAAACGCATTTGGTGGCCTATGCTTTAACAGCAAACTCCCACCTTTCTTTGGGTAAAGATACCTTGGGTGTGTACCGTTATTCTTTAACAGAAGGAGAGGACGGTACGCGCACTTATTGGACCGCGCAAGGGAGTTTTGACCGTAACTTGGCCAAGCCGTACCAACAGGCTCAGCTAGCCGGTTTGCGTTTGGTGTCTTTGGGCGCAGAACAGTTGGGCGGTGTTTTTGAAGAAGCTTTAAAGGCAGATAGTGAACAAGATTTGTTTACTACTTTTCAATATGGCCAAAACCGCTACGATACGGGAAGTCATTTTGACTTACAACATTTAGTATTACAGGCGGGTAAGTGGTTTAAAATGAATCAAAACGCCGCGGGTGTTTTTGTACAGTACGCAAGGGGACATTATTCTACGGATCCTGTGCGGGCCACGGGCAGTATAGACAGCTTCGGTTTGGGGGCTTTCGGTTTAATCCCTTACAATGAGTCTGGCTATATCAAAACCATATTTCGGGCAGGTTATAAACAGGACGATTTTGATTCTTCCGCCTTGGCCTCCCACGTGGAAAATAAGGGTTATTACTTGGGGGTATTGGCCGGTTTTGTACAACCGTTTGAGGGGTGGCAAGTGTATGGTGAGGCGGATTGGACCCTGTTATTCGGAAGCGATGAAAACGATAATTTGGGGCAGGATATACGCTTTAAAAACACACAGAGTTTAACCGGAACCTTGGGGATAAAGGCAATATTGGCAGACTTGGGGAAAGGGTTTAAACCGTACGCAGATGTGGCGGGGACGTATGAGTTTTTGGCAAAAAGTCGCATGCGTATAGATGGAAATCAATTAAACGGAACGGACCTGAAAGGGTTAAGCGCCCGCGCCGGAGTAGGCGTAGAGTATGAAAGCCAAACGGCATTTTTGCCTGTAAAGGGAAAAGTGTCTGTATTCGGGTTGCTGGGAAAAACAGAGGGCGTAGGCGGGGAATTGAAGCTTATGTTTCGATTTTAACGGGTCCTTAAAAAAAGAAAAAAGATAGCTCTTCCCGTACGCGCGCGTTTCATGCTAAACTATATACAAGAGAGTTTAAGAAAGAGGAAAATATGAACAAAGCTTACGAAACAATGAGAGGTTTCTGGTTAGATGTAAAAAACCTTCAACATAAAAAAGAAGTTCCTCAATTGGGAGAACTGAAAATTTGTATTGCCGGTGTGGAAATGGCCGCTAAAGATACAAAAGGCGGTATAAAAAATTTGATGATTGCCGCCTCTTCTTTAGGCAACGCCAGTGTTTATTTTGAAAATAACAGTGCCAGCGGTTTAGGCGGATTTACCGGCGGAGCTGCCAGCGGCCCCGTGCGGGAAAAGTCTTTGCGCCTGATGCAGGCCGCGGCGGCGAATGCCATTCGTTTAGATAAAGTGGAGGAATTACCTGCGCAATCCGATCCGCAACATATTACTTTGTTTGCCGTATCGGCGGAGGGGCAATTGTATGCCAAGGATTTACCGGAAGCAGAAGCCCGAAATACGGAAAATCCGCTTTATCCTTTTTTTGCATATACACAGCAGGTGTTGGCGGCTTTTCGGGAGGAACAGGCCCAAGCCACTGAGAAACCTGCTGAAAAATAAAAAATAAATATTTGTTAAGTCAAACAGGTACCCCCGTGAAATATAAGATCACAGGATTTAAACGTTCCTTTGGTATTATTTTTACCGCCGTTCTTGCAGTAACGGCAGGGTCCGTGGTGTACTGGCAGCAGGTAACGCAACGTTTGGCGGTAGAGGCGCGGCAATCTATCGTCATTGTCAGCCGAGAACTGGCGGAAAATTTTGAACGTTTGCTTGGAGCGGAATTGCAAGTATTGACGGCTCTTTCCGTTTCTTTAGAAGAGCCTGATGTGTTAAAAAGTAAGCCGCAGTTGATTACCTATTTGAACCGTCAGAACCGTCGTAATTCTTTTGAAATGACGGGAGTGCAGTTTCCAAATGGGGAAGCCGTATTTTCCAACGGATTAACACGAAAAAATTTTTTGTCTAAGGACGAAGTGGATACCGCTTATGAGCATAGCCATTACGTATCCTCTCGGCGTAAAGATCCTTTTTCCCAAAAAAATATTTTAGTATTAGCTATTCCTCTGCGTTCAAACGGAGAAAAACTGGGGTTGGTTTTTGCCACCCAATCCGTTGAATTTTATGAGCAGGCTTTGGCGGCAAGCTCCATGCATGGAGAGGGGCTTTCATTTATTCTTACCAAAACCGGCGAAGTGGTAATTTCTTATCCGGAAGTTCCTTTCGGTAATATGTTTGAATTTAGCCAAAAGGCGGTTTTTGACAGAAATCTCTCCAATGCCCAAATGAAAAATGATATCGCAAGCGGTAAAGAGGGACTGACGGGGTATTCTGTAGACGGGCTACACCGTTTTGTTTCTTATAGACCATTGGCCTATAACGGGTGGTACGGTCTGTCTGTGCTTCCTACCCAATCCATGGCGGAAAAAGCACAAGAATTACTGCTGATGTCTTTGATTTTATGTTTGTCTATTATTGCTGTTTTGGTGGTTCTGTTGATATTTATTTTGCGTATGCAATATCAGAGCAGCAAGGCCCTGTATCAAATGGGTTTTGTAGATCCCTTAACGAAAACGGATAATCTAAATGCTTTTCGTTTGAAATTTTCCAAAACGGCCGAAGATTTCAAGGCCAAAGGGGTTCCGGTGGCTTTGGCTTTGGTCAACGTAAACCGTTTTAAAGCCGTGAACGATATTTATGGCTTTGAGCAAGGGGACCAGATTTTAAAGCAAGTAGCGGAAGCTTTGCAAGGCGGCCTGGAAGAAGGAGAGCTGTTTTGCCGGAGCGGAGCAGATGTGTTTTTGTTGTTGGTAGCTTGTCCGAATCGGGATGAATTGGGGCGGCGGTTGGACGCACTGTTAGACCGTGCCGGCCGTTTCTGCCGTACGGAAGGGGAATGTTTGCCGCTTTCTTTGACCTGCGGAGTCTATTTGATAGATGAAGATGTACCTTTTTATTTAATGATGGACAGAGCCAATCTGGCTTGGGCCTCTGCCAAACAGCACGCCGGAAAAACCTGTGCTTTTTACGATGAAGCCTACCGACGGGAAATTGTGAATGAAAAGCGGATTGAAAGCAGCATGGAACAAGCCATGCTCAATGGCGAATTTCAGCTGTATTTGCAACCTAAATGTGATTTCAAAACGGGCATTACCCGCAGTGCTGAGGCATTGGTGCGTTGGGAGCATCCGGAAAAAGGGCTTATTCCTCCGGACAGTTTTATTCCTGTTTTTGAGCGCAACGGCTTTGTGCTGAAATTAGATCTGTTTATTTTAGAAGAAAGCCTGCGACTTTTGAAACGTTGGTTGGAGGAAGAAAAACCGGTGGTGTCTATTGGGGTTAATTTTTCCAGATTACATTTAGAAGACCCTTCTTTTATTGATACGCTAACGGATATGGCCGACCAATATGCCGTGCCGCATTCGCTGTTAGAGATTGAACTGACCGAAAGCGTAGTTTTCGGCAATATAGAACGCATGAAACAGGTGATAGACGGTTTGCATGAGAAAGGTTTCTCTGTGGCGATGGACGATTTTGGCTCAGGTTATTCTTCGCTGAATGTGCTTAAAAACTTGTATTTTGATTGCATTAAACTCGATAAAGAATTTTTAGCCCGCGGTGAAGGAAACCCACGCATGCGGCAGGTAATTTCGGGTGCGGTAAAAATGATTAAAGGTTTGGGCAGCAGCATTGTGGCAGAAGGGGTAGAAACCCGCGAACAGGCCGACTTTTTAAACCGCATCGGTTGTGATATGGCACAAGGATATTTATTCTCCCGCCCATTGCCGGTGGCTGAATTTGAAAAACGCTTACAAGACGAAATACAAAAATAAGAAACCCAAAGTCTTGTTTTTTAAACTTTTTCTCTTTATACTTTTATTAAGCTTTTTTGTTATTTTTGGGAGAAGGCGTGATGAAAAAAGTAATACTTTCTTTTTTACTTGTTTTTAGCGCGGGTGTGGCTTTTGCCGCACCATTTATCGTGTTGGAAAAATATGAAAGTTCTTTGTTTGACAAATTGATTGCCAAACGTCCTTTGCAGGTGTATATTTCTGTTTCTACCGGAGAGGGGGAGAAAACAGCAGCTGTATCTTCCGATTTAATTCATTATACTCAAACAGCCTTTTCCGCTTGGTTTGAAAATGTTCTTTCACGTTTAACTGTCCAACAGCAGAAAGCCATGCTGCCCTATTTGCCGGTTATTGAATATGGCGCTGTGACCGGTCATTATCAATACACAGAAGATCCTTCTCGGGCAGATATTAAAATTCATTACACAGATGTAGATCAAGTAGCTAAAAAATGTTCCGGCGGAGCAGGTGGCTGTTATAGATTGCAGTCAAAAACGATTTGGATTGTATATCCGGAAAAAATCACTCCGCCCTATGGCCCTAGAAGAACGATTATTCATGAAATCGGTCATGCTTTTACGATGGATGATTTGTACACACTGCGCTATTTGAAAAACAAGAAAATAGGTTCCGGTTTGCAAGAGTCTATTATGAACCGCAGTATGGAATTAACTTGTGACGATGCTGATGCTATTGTCATTGCTTTGCAAAGGGCGATGGGCAAGGAACAGACATCTTCTCAAATGATCTCTTTTTGTAATGCGGAGCGAAAATTTCAAGACGGCAGAATGGCGAGCCAAGAGATATATCACGAAAGCAAAAGCGGAGCTTTAGTAGTATATGCCAACTGCTTGGGCCAACCGATAAAACCCCAACTGGAAGTAAGTTTAAAAAATCCTGAGAAAATATACAAAATTATCGGAGAGCGAAAATGTATAGAGGCTTTTTTGCCGGAACAAACGGAGTATAAACAAATTACGCCGGAATTTTTATCTCAAAACTCTTATTTATCGCATATAGACCTTTCTGCTGAAAAGGTATATCACCGTCCGTTACTTTTGGGAACAAGCGGACTGGATGTATTTGTACATGTAAAAGATTTAGATCCGTACCTTTTTTATATTTTAGATAAAAAAGGAGAAGTGGCCTATTTATCTGCTAGGTTAAAAAACGGATATACTTGGGTGTATGAGTATCCTTTCTCCGGCATGCCTTTAGGGGAAAAACAATGTATGGGTAAAAGATGCAGCGGCCCCAGTCAGATGTTTGTGTATAAAGACAATGCCCCTTGGCAATATTCTGTTTTTATGAGCGAGTATGATGAGCCTGCCGAACAGGATTTATGCCATCAAAACCCTGCTCAGTGTGAGTCCTTGCAAAAGATGTTGGAAGAAAGCTTTTTGAATATGAAAAAAAGTACGGGCTTAAATTTAGTCTTTCCGGAAGGCGGCTGGATGAGTGATCCTTCCCAAAGCATTAAACAAACGCAAAACTGGAGTAAAGAAATAGCCTTTCATTTTGCAGAGAGCTTACGTGAAAAACAAATCCGCCAAATCAAAAAATCTTTCCAACAGCAATTTAATTAAGAACTAGGCTCAATAAAAACCCCGCTTAAAGCGGGGTTTTTTTACCATCTTTCATAGTGCACTTTTTTGGGATCAAAGCGGTCAACGTCACCCTTTTCTTCAGCAGGGTAACCCAGTGCAATGATGTTAAAAGGCTTTATGTTTTCAGGCAGGCAGAGAACTTCTGCAATTTTTTTCATGCGCTCTTCATTGGGGTAAACACCCAGCCATACCGATCCAATCCCCATATCTGTGGCAGCCAGCAAAATGTTTTGTGTCGCGGCTGCGCAATCACCCATCCAGTATCCGCTTTCCCATTCCCGTTTTGTGTCCGCGCAAACTGCAATAGCGCAATCAGCCGTAGAAAGCATCTGGGCGTGAGGGTGTGCTTCTTTGAGAGCATTCAAAACAATTCGGTCTTTTATTACCACAAATTCCCACTCTTGGCAGTTGCGCGCCGTGGGAGCCAGCATGGCTGCTTTGAGTAATGTATTTATATCTTGCGCAGAGATTGTTTTGTCTTGAAATTGACGGATAGAACGTCTTTTTTCAATGGCTTGCAAAGTGTACATGATTATTCCCCTTTCTTTAAAAATTTATGTTTGAAGAAATGTGCCAAACCGCCTTGGGCCGTTTCACGGTAAGCGGCGTGCATATCTTTGCCGGTTTGCATCATGGTGGCTAGGACATCATCATAAGAAACGCGGTTGTGCCCGTCTGACATTAAAGCATAAGTGGCACAATCCAATGCGCGGGAAGCCGCTAAGGCATTTCTTTCAATACAAGGAATCTGCACCAATCCGTCCACCGGATCACAGGTCAGGCCCAAGTGGTGTTCCAATCCCATTTCGGCAGCATATTCTATGCGTTTGTTATCTCCGCCTTCCAATTGGCAGGTGGCGGCTGCCGCCATGGCACAGGCTACGCCTATTTCACCTTGGCACCCTACTTCTGCGCCGGAGATGGAAGCATTCGCCTTGGCCATATTGCCAAACAAACTGGCGGTGGCTAAGGCACGGATGATGGTGTTGTCCTCAAATTCACAAATTTCCTGCACTAGCCGGCATACGGCAGGAAGTACCCCGCAGGATCCGCATGTAGGGGCGGTTACCACAATGCCGCCGGAAGCATTTTCTTCGGCACAGGCCAAGGCATAGGCAAAGAGGTTGTTCATGCGGCGTAAATATTGCGGAGAGTTTTCCGCTTTGTACAAATAGCGTTGCGCTTTGCGTTCCAGATTTAAAGAGCCGGGCAGTACCCCTCGTTTGGTCAGACCGCGTTTCATAGTTTCTTTCATCGTCAACCAAACTTCGGTCAAATAATCCCAAATTTCCGCTCCTTCACATTCTTCCACATATTCCCACAAAAGCATTCTCTGCTCCGAGGTGTACTGTAGAATTTCACTCATGGATTTATGCGGATATACATTATTTAATTGTTTGCCGAAATTTTCTTCATCGCGTATGGCTCCGCCCCCTATGCTATATACTGTGTGTGTGCCAATAACGTGGCCGGCTTGGTCCAAGGCCTCCAATTTCAAAGCGTTTGGGTGCTTGGGCATGAGGGTTTGATTATCAAAAATAATATCAATTGGTTTGGGGTAGAAAGCTTCACGAATGGTAAAATCGGTCAAGTGTCCCTTGCCGGTAGCGGATAAAGAACCATATAACGTGGCACGAAAAGAAGAGGCCGCGGGATAGCGGCGGTTGAAAGCATCGGCCGCCTTGCGGGGGCCCATGGTATGACTGCTGGAAGGTCCGCAGCCTATTTTGTAAAGGTCTTTGAGTGTTTCCATAAAATTGTTCCTTATTAAAAATGGTATCATAATTTTTATATGAACGTTCTATCCAGTTTTATAGTAGCATTAAGTTTGTCTATGGATAATTTTGCCGTAACTATTGCGTCCGGTTGCAGTGCGGGGCGTGATTTACGCTTTAAACATATCTTTTCTGTCAGCATGTGTTTTGTCATGGCTCATGTGCTGATGTTCAGTGCAGGTTGGTTTGGCGGGAAAGAGTTGGGGCGCGTGATAGATCGTTTTGACCATTGGGCGGCTTTTGTAGTATTGGTTTTTATCGGGTTGAAAATGGTAAAAGAAGCATTTGAAAAAAAAGAAAACCCGAATTTATGCCGTATTATTTCTTTTAAGAGTATTTTAGCCTTAGCTCTGGCTACCAGTTTAGACGCCCTGCTGGTGGGAATTGCCTTATCTTTAACGGCGGCTCCGTTTGCACTCACGTTGTTATCTATGGCTGTTTGTGTCTTTGTGACCAGTTATGCGGGGTTTTATTTGGGGAACTTTTTGGGCGCCCGTTTCGGTACGGCCGTAGAGGTGTTGGGTGGGGTGGCATTGGCCGGGGTAGGTGTACGGGTACTACTCAGCGGGCTAGGAATTTGCTAATATAAAAACAAGACTAGCAGTAAAGGAGAAAATATGGGATTAATAGCTCTGATTATTATTTTTATCTGTTTGTGTACGGATAATATGGTAACGGCCAATATGTCTGCCATGAAAATGGAATTAAAAACAAAAAGCGTTTTTTCCATTAAAGCGGCTTTTTGTTTTGCCGGTTTCAATGCATTGTTTTTTACGGTAGGATATATATTCAGCATTTTGTTCTTCCGCGGATATTTTGTGAACGTGGCCAATTGGATTGGCTTTGCTTTCTTGCTGCTGTTGGGTATTAAATATATGTTGGAAATGTTGGAGAAATCTCCCAGTTTTAAAGAAGAGGAAGCGGAAGATACTAAAAAACTAATTCGGGTGGCGGCATTAACGGGGGCTCAATTTTTCTTCGTGGGTTATCCGTTGGAATTGTTTGGAAAGGGCTGGTTCCCGCAGGTTTTATTCCTTTTAGTAATCACGTTCCTGATGACGGTGTTGGGGTTTCACTTGGGTAGTAAAACCTCTAAAACGATTGTCAGCAAAAGAATAGAATTTGTGGCCGGATTGGTGCTTGCCATTATGGCCATTCGCCTGATTATTTTGTAGTTTTATTTCTGATTTTTAACAGCGTGAAACTTTTTGTTTCACGCTGTTTTTTTGTTGGTCGTTTTCGACGTTAATTTGCGCCACCTCTTGACATGTTTTTTTTTTTTGCTACAATTTTGCGGCTGGTATCAGTAGGGTTTTTATAACGCTGTTTCTTGCGTTGTATTGATCCTACAGGAGGAGAAAGATGAAAAAAGGTTTTACGTTGATAGAACTATTAGTTGTGGTGTTAATCATCGGTATATTGTCAGCGGTGGCTTTGCCGCAATATACCAAAGCAGTGGAGAAAAGTCGCATTGCAGAAGCGGAAAGTGTGCTAAAAACAATGAGAGAACAGCTTGAATTGCTTATGTTGGAAGATGGCGGTAACTGCCATTATACCGACACTGGTTTTGATTCTTTTGCAGTTCAGCCCCCGGGAACGGTACAACAAGGTGGAGATTGTCCGGAACGATGGTGCAGTAAAACAAAAAATTGGTACTACTCTTTGGATGGCTGTGAGGCTGCCGCTTACCCTGCTTATGGAAATGAGGGTGGCTTTGATAGTGATTGGAGCTTGTGGACTGATCCGGCAGGTACTCCCTATACATACTCCGGTACCGGAATTATATACTGTGAAGGTGCCGAAGAAGCCTGTAAAAAACGTGGTTATACAAAACAAGGAGCAAGTAATACTTGCTGGTTGAAATTTTAATTTCAAAAGCCCGCCGAAAAAGGCGGGCTTTTTAGTATATTTTATTCTTCTACCACTGCTTCCCAATCTACTATTTCAACAGAGGCTTCATTTTTAGCTGCCTTTTTGGCGGCTTTGGCTTCTCTTTTTAATTCTTTCTTATGTTTTTTGGCTGTCTGTTTGGCTTGTTTGCGTTCGGATTTGATAGCCTTTTTTTGAGCTTTGCCTTGAGCTTTGTCCTGTTTGATTTTTTCTTTGGCATTGATTTTGGCTTCTTTCATTTCTTCGCGAACGACTTGTTTGTCGGCTTTATAATAACCTTTTAAGTCTTTGGTTGCTTCTTTCGTGACGGCCTTATCGGCTTTTAGGAATGCTTTGTCTGCTTGTTTTTCAGCCGCCACCTGCTGTTTGGTGTTTTTTACTTTTGCCTTGGTACAGGTGCTGACGCATTTTAAATCACCCTGTGTGCAATGGCATGTTTCCATTGCGGAAGCAAGGCCGTATGCAGTTAAAAAAACTGCTACTGTAAGAATTACTTTTTTCATACATACCCCCTTAATCTGTTTACTGCCCCTTTATTTTAAAACAAAAAAACCGCACTTAAAAGTGCGGTTTTTGTATTAGATAAAACCAAAATTTATTTGGCTAAAGCTTTCCAAGCGGCTAATTCATTTTTAGCGGCTTTTTCAGCATTTTTTGCATTTTCTTTAGCTTGGGCTTTTTTGGTTTTCAAAGCTTCTTTAGCAGCTTCCACTTTGGCTTTAGCGGCGGCTTTTTCATCGTCGCTGTTGGCAGCTTTGAGCTGAGCTTTGGCTTCTTCTACTTTGGCCTTGGCTGCATCAATTTTTTTGTCGGCATTGGCTTTAGCGGCGGCAATTTTGCTTTCCGTTTCAGCTTTTTTGGCTTTCAAAGAGGCTTTGTAATTTTCGGCATCTTCTTTGGCTTTGGCTTTTTTGGCTTCGGCTTGAGCTTTAGCTTGGGCTTTTTTAGCTTCGGCTTGAGCTTTTAATTCAGCTTTTTTGTTTTCTAAAGAGGTTTTGATATCTTCTTCGGAAACGGTATTTTTTTGATTTTTGGCGGCTTTGGCTTTCGCTTTAGCAGCTTCAATTTTTTCTGCAGTGGCTTTGCGGGCGGCGGTTACTTTGGTTTGTACACAGCTGATGTAGCAAGCGGAATCACCGGCTTGGCAGGTACAGTTTTCAGCGGCAAAAGCCACAGAGGCAACTGCCAACACAGACAAGGTTACAAATACTTTCTTCATGTAAGACTCCTTGAATTGGATAAGTTTTCACTTCTTCTATATTCTAGCAAAATAGACAGAATTTTCCACATCGTATTGCAGAAGGAATTTAGTAAAATATAAACATGGAAGTAACTTTACTAACCAAAATTTTGTTAGCCGTGGTAGTGCTAAACCTGTTGGTGTGGCCTTTGGTATCCAAATGGGTAGAAAACCATTTGGAGCTGTTCCTATTAATGGTAGGGGCGGTGGCTGTGACGATTACCGGCGGTTGGAGCAAAGATTTTATTTACCAAACGCTAAATGCGCCGGTAAATGTGGCATTTATTGTTTTGGTGGTTAGCATTATTTTTAATCATTATTCCCGATATATTTTCCGCGTATTGTTTATTTTGTTCCGCTATCTGGAGCCGCGCTACAGCTTTGCGGTATTGGTTTTTTTACTGGGTATGATGTCCAGTATTTGCAGTGTAACGGTGGCGGCCCTGGTGCTGGCCGAAGTGCTGCAAGTAGTAAATTTGGAAAGGGAACAAACCGTCAAAGTTACCGTTTATGCCTGTTATGCCATTGGGCTGGGGGCTATTTTGCTTCCGTTGGCAGAGCCGTTGGGGCTGGTAATTTATAATGAACTGGCGGCGGGGCCGCATCAGGCGGATTTCTTTTACGTGCTTAGACTCTTTTTCTGGTGGATTGTGCCGGGGATTGCTTTGATGGCATTAGCTACCGGATACACGGTGCGCAATGCCAATACGCAGGTGCAAATGCATATTCGTGAAGATAAGGAAGACCATAAATCCATTCTTCGCCGTACGTGGCATATTTATTTGTTCGTAGCGGCTTTGCATTTAATCAGCACAGGTTTGCGACCCTTTGCCCAAAGCACCATTGCTCATTTAAACGGAAAGATTTTGTTCTGGGCAAATGCAGTCTCTGTCATCATAGACAATGCCACTTTGGCCGCTATTGAAGTAACCCCTACTATTACTACCGAGAACTTGATGTACATGGTCATCGGACTGGCGGCTTTTGGCAGTATGTTGGTGCAGGGGAATCTGCCCAATATCGTTGCTGCCGAAAAGCTGAACATTAAAAGCCGTGAATGGGCGCGTGTGGCGGTGCCTACCGGTTTAGTCTTGATGAGCGGCTACTTTATTATGCTGTGGATCAAGCTGTAATTCTTCTCTAAAAAATCTTAAAACTTGCGTTGACAGTTTGTTTTGGGCTTACTATAATGAAGGAGTAAGCAGTCCTATTTGTTTCACTTTAAAATAGAAATGTCTTATCCGTACCTAACCGGTACGAGTTGTCTTTTTGCAGTTGTTCTAAAAAATAGGAGAACCCATGACAGAAAGATTCGCCCCCGTGGATAAAATACTCAAAGAGCATGGCAACGATCCCGCCAAGCTTATTCCGATATTACAAAAGGTGCAGGAATTGTACCGTTACTTACCCGAAGATGTAATGCGTCATATCGCTAATAAATTAGAAATTTCCCCCGCCAAAGTGTTTGGTGTGGCCACCTTTTTTGCCCATTTTGCCATTACGCCCAAAGGCAAACATATCATTAAAGTGTGTAATGGTACGGCGTGCCACGTAAAAGGCTCTTCTTTTGTAATCAATACCGTGAAAGATAAATTGAAACTTAAAGATGGCCAAGATACCACAGAAGACGGTTTGTTTACCTTGGAATGCGTATCTTGTTTGGGCGCGTGCGGTTTGGCACCGGTTATGGTGATTGACGAAACCGTACATGGGCAGATCACGCCGGCCCAAGCCTGCCAATTAATTGACGAAATTGCCGCTGCGGAGGCCAAAAATGCCTAAGAAAACTATTGAACAAATTTCCAAAGAATATAATGATGCTTATCAAAAAGTAACGGGCCGCGTAACCATCTGCGGTGGTACGGGTTGTATTGCCGGCGGTTCTATGAAAGTGTATGATGCCTTTCAAAAAGAATTGGAAGCCCGCAAAATTGGCTATTGCTTGAACATTACCAAAGGCTGTCATGAAAATTATATCAGCATGAGCGGTTGCCGCGGTTTCTGTGCGGCCGGCCCTTTGGTGAGTGTGAATGACATTTTTTATACGCACGTAAAGCCTGAAGATGTGGCAGAAATTGTGGAAAAAACCATTGTAAAAGGGGAAGTGGTGGACCGCTTGCTTTATACGGACCCGAACTCCAAGAAACATTGCAAAACCACTGCCGAAATTCCTTTTTATTCCAAACAAGAACGCATCTTGTTGCACGATTGCGGACGGATTAATCCGGAAGATATTAATGAATATATTGCCCATGGCGGTTATGCCCAAGCTAAGAGAGCCTACACGCAAATGACAGACGAAGAAGTCTGCAAAGAGATGATAGAGTCCGGCTTGCGTGGCCGCGGTGGCGGCGGTTTCCCTACCGGTAAAAAGTGGGATTTGACCCGCATTGAACCCGGTCCGAAAAAATACGTCATTTGTAATGCTGACGAGGGAGACCCGGGGGCTTTTATGGACCGCAGTGTCATGGAAGGAAACCCCAATGCCGTAATTGAAGGTATGATGATTGCTGCGCGTGCTATCGGCGCTGATGAAGGGTATATTTACGTTCGTATGGAATATCCGTTGGCCGTACAACGTATGCGCACCGCTATTGCTCAGGCGGAAGAGCTGGGCCTGTTGGGCGAAAATATTTTCGGTTCCGGTCTTAATTTTAAAATCAATGTAATGGAAGGGGCCGGTGCTTTCGTCTGCGGTGAAGAAACGGCGTTGATCGCTTCTGTGGAAGGAAAACGCGGTATGCCTAATGTTAAACCGCCGTTCCCCAGTCAAAAAGGTTTGTTTGAAAAACCGACGGTCATCAACAACGTAGAAACTTTGGCTACCGTAGCTAAAATTATGGAAATGGGGGCCAAAGAATTTAAGAAGATCGGCACGCTGACCAGCCCGGGTACTAAAACTTTTGCCGTTACGGGACATATCGCCAATACCGGCCTAGTGGAAGTGCCGATGGGTACCACCTTGCGTCAGGTGATTGATGATGTGGCCGGCGGCACCACTAATGATGATGGTACCGTCAATCATGGGGCGTTTAAAGCCGCCCAGATCGGTGGCCCTTCCGGTGGTTGTTTGACCAAAGAACATTTAGACTTGCCGTTAGATTTTGACTCCTTACGTTCTGCCGGTGCTATGGTTGGTTCCGGCGGTTTGGTAGTCATGAATAACAAAACCTGTATGGTAAATGTGGCCCGCTTCTTCTTGGAATTTACGCAACGTGAATCCTGCGGTAAATGTGTGCCCTGCCGTGAAGGTACGGAACAAATGTTGACCATGCTTAATGACATTGTAGAAGGCCGTGCGACCATGAAAACGTTGGAAAATTTGGAAGATTTGGCCAAAGCCGTGCAGAAAGCTTCTTTGTGTGCTTTGGGTAAAACGGCCCCCAATCCGGTGCTTTCTACCTTGAAACATTTTAGAGAAGAATACTTGGCCCACGTAGTAGAAAAACGCTGCCCTGCCGGTGTTTGTAAAGCCTTGGCCCGCTTTGAGATTGTGGCGGAAAAATGTAAAGGTTGCGGTATGTGCAAACGCGCTTGCCCGGTGCAAGCTATTTCCGGTGCGGTAGGCAAACCGCATGTGATTGATGCTAAAAAATGTATCAAATGCGGCGGTTGTAAGAGTACCTGTAAATTCGGCGCCGTGGTGACAGGAGCGTAATATGCAAGAGAAAAAAGAACAAGGATTTGTAACCATTGAAGGAAAAAGAGTAGCTATCCAAGGCGAAAAAAACTTATTGGAACTGGTGCGTAAAGCAGGATTCAATATTGTTACTTTTTGCTATCACCCCGAGTTGGCCGTATATGGTGCCTGCCGGTTGTGCTTGGTAGAAATTGAAGGAATGGGTATCTTGGCTTCTTGTACGGTAGCTCCCAAAGATGGTATGAAAGTGCGCGTGAACAGCGACGAAATCCGCAAATTACGCCGCATTAATTTGGAGCTTTTGCTCTCTTCCGGCAACCACGATTGTACTCTTTGTTCCAAATCCAATAACTGTAAATTGCAGAAATTGGCCAAAGACATGGATGTAACGGAAATCCGCTTTAAATCCAAAAAGTTAGACAGTCACAAAGATGCCACTTCTGCCGCTTTGGTACGTGACCACAGTAAGTGTATTTTGTGCGGAAACTGTGTGCGTATTTGTAATGAAGTACAAGGCATTGGTGCTATTGATTTTGCATTCCGCGGATTTAAATCCAAAATTGCTACGGCGTTTAACAAAGAACTGGGCGAAAGCCATGAATGTGTGGCTTGTGGCCAGTGTGCCCGCGTCTGTCCGACCGGTGCTTTGATGCCGAACTCTTCAGAAATTGAAGAAGTTTTTAAAGCGATCAATAACCCTGCTAAAAAAGTGGCGGTGCATATTGCTCCTGCGGTGCGTGTAGGTTTGGGCGAAATATTTGGCTTGAAACCGGGCGAACCGGTGGACGGTAAAATTGCCGCTGCCTTACGCATGTTGGGCTTTGATTATGTGTACGATACCGCTTTTGCGGCGGACTTGACGATCTTGGAAGAAGCGACGGAATTTTTGAACCGCTTCAAAAAAGGTACCAACTTACCGCAATTAACCAGCTGCTGCCCTGCTTGGGTCAATTATGTGGAAAAATTTGCTCCGGAATTTATTCCGAACTTGTCCACTGCCCGTTCTCCGATGCAGATGATGGGGCCGGTGTTGAAAGCAGACTTTGAGCAACGCGGCGGCAAACGTGAAGATTTGGTAGTTGTGGCAGTTATGCCCTGCTCTGCTAAAAAGAGCGAAGCTAAACGCGGCGAATTTTACGTTAACGGAAATCCGGATACGGACTATGTGGTCACCACAGTCGGTTTGGCCCGTATGATTAAAGAAGCCGGTATTGATTTTGCCAACTTGGAAAACGAATGGTTTGATATGCCTTTCGGTACCAAGACGGGTGCCGGTGTTATTTTCGGTGCTTCCGGCGGCGTGATGGAGGCGGCCTTGCGCTATGCATTGGCAGAGCTGGATCCGGAAAATGCCCGCAGTGTAAAATTTACCAGTTTGCGCGGTTTTGATGTGTTTAAAGAAAAAACCATTACGATCGGAGATGCTGAAATCAAGGTGGCTGTGGTCAGTGGTTTGAAAAATGCCCGCAAACTGTTAGATGAAATTAAAGAAGGCAAAAAACATTATGACTTTATTGAAGTCATGTCCTGCCAAGGCGGTTGTGTGGCGGGGGCCGGTCAACCTCAGTTTGAAGGTTGGTCCTTGCGTAAAACGCGTGCCGAAGGCTTGTATCAGGAAGATACGGAGCTGGCTTACAAGTCTCAAGATAACAGTGGCGTACAGGCCTTGTACGGACGTATCTTGGATAAGATTGGCGGCCCCGTGGCGCATGAACTCTTGCATACGCACTACAAATCTAAAAAGTACCAAGATTAATCCTTTTTCTTGTTACTTGGGCCCCCTGTTTATCAGGGGGCTTTTTTGTTACAATATAAGCGAAGCCTTGGTATCTTGTGCTGAGGAAAATAAGGGAGGGAAAAATGAAGAAAATCATAGCAGGTTTGTTGGTTTTGCCTTTTATTTTTGCTTGCGCCACAAAAGTGGAACGTATGGACAGCCGTGAAATCAAAGATGTCAGCGGCCGTTGGAATGACACAGATTCCCAAATGGTGGCTTCGGAAATGATTCAGGATTGTTTAAATTCCGGTTGGTATGCCAAGGCGGCAGCCCGCTTGGGCAAAGAACCGGTGGTTATTGTAGGAAGCGTAACCAATGACAGCATGGAACATATCAATACGGCCACGTTTGTGGAAGAAATGCAACGTGCGTTGATTAACTCCGGCAAAGTGGAGTTTGTGGCCAGCCGCAATGAACGGGGGGAACTGCGTGAGGAACGCTTGGAACAAGATGAATTTGCCAGCGAAGAAACCCGCAAAGCTTTCGGGCGCGAAGTAGGGGCTGATTATATGCTTTCCGGTATTATTAATTCTATTGTAGATTCCCAAAGCAAAAAGGCTGTAGTTTTCTATCAGGTAAATATGAAACTGATAGATATTGAAAGCAATAAAATTGTTTGGAACGGCCAAAAACAAATTAAAAAATACGTCACCCGCAGCAAGACCAGCTGGTAAATTTTATGAAGGCGCGCTATCTTACACTTCTGACAGTTTTGTTATGCTGCTCAGCGTGCGGCGCGCCTTCTTTGCGCCATAAAAAAGAAATCAATAAATTATTAGTCTCGGCGCAGTATCCGGCTGCTATAGAGAAAATAGAAAAAGCCAAGGATAAAGAATACACACAAAAAGATGCACTTTTGTATTATTTGGACAGTGGCACTTTGTTGCATGATAATGCACAATATCTTTCCAGTGATGAGCGCTTCGCCCTTGCCCAAGACAAAATAGATGAGCTTTTTACCCAGAGTGTCAGCCGTCATCTGGGCCAGTATTTGGTAAATGATTTAACCGTTCCTTATTATCCTGCTTTCTTTGAAAGAGGGTTTACCTACTATTACCGTGCAATGAATTTTTTGCAAAGAGGGGATATAAACGGAGCCTTGGTAGAGGCCAATAAAGCTGTTTATTATTTGGACGGTCAGCGCGGAAGAAAAGATTTTCAAGAAAATCCTTTTTTACAATATTTTTCCAGTTTGATTTTTGAATCTGCCGGCAAAAGAGATGATGCCCGCATTTCGCGCACACGTGCTTTACAGGCCTATGGGGTAGAAAATGCAGGCGGAGGGCTTGCGCAGGGATCTGTTTTTGGAAATTATGTGCCCAACTGGGGCGAAGTGGTCCTGGTGCATGCCAACGGTTTGTTACCGTTAAAGAAGAGCGAAAGTTTTCAGCTTGGTTGGGGGGAAGTGTTGCTTTGGTCCAGTACTTCTTCTGAAAATACGGCTGATAGCTTAAGCCCTGAAGCTCAAAATGCTATTCGGGCCGGACTATTGGGAAGCAGCGTGACGGTGTCTTATCCGGTACTGGAAGACCAGCCGTATTCCATCAAAAATTCAGAAGTATTAACCCAAGACGGAAAAATTTACCCCACTCTTTTAATGGCGGATATTTCCAAACAGGCAAAGCAAGAATTAAAAAATAAACAAAGTGCTACTTTGTTGCGCATGGCTATCAGAGCCGCAGCCAAACGCACCGCCGCTGTACAAGCACGCCACGCAATGACAAGCGCCTCCTCTGATGAAAGCTTGGGGCAGTTAGCGGAAATGTTTGTTAGTTTTTTAGGGGCTATTACGGAAAAAGCAGATACCCGCCAATGGTTTACCTTACCGGCCCAATTGCGTATGAGCCGTTTTTATGTGGCTCCGGGCAGGCAGGATATTCTTCTGCGTTTTAAGGACGGATTTGGTAATATAGTAGGAGAGTACCGATTTGAAGATGTAGATGTGAAACCAAATAGCCGTATTTATTTGCATTATCGTACGGCTAAGTGAGGGGAAAAAATGAAAAATTGGATAGTTTTGTTTTGTGCACTGGGGTTGGTGGCGTGTGCCGGAGTGAATAAGAACACCATAAGCTACCAAATGAGCAAGTATGACCAGTATGCCTACTACGTGGTGGCCGGAGAAGGAAACACCAAAGAAGCTGCCTCCGCCAATGCATTGGAAAATATGCGGAAAAGTTTCGTTCAAAACGTGCCGGAAGTGAACTTCGTAGAACAGCTGAACGATATTATGGCTAATGCCCAAGTAGATAAAGTTTGGCGTGACAAAAGCCAAAAAGACCCCAAAAATTATTTTGCTTTAGCGGTTTTGAAGCGTCAAACAGCTGAACTGATTTTACAAGTACCGGCCAATGCATTGGATGCACAAATGGGAGCGCTGGCCTCTAAATTACAGGCAACAGAAGATAAATTCGTCGGCTTGCGGGCTGCGTTTTCCATGGAACCGCTGATTTTAAAGCGTAATATTGTGCAAGATTTGTACATTTTTATCAGTCAGGATCATGCCGGTTATGAAAGTGAACGTTTTGAAAATTATAAAAAGCTCTATCATGACCGTTTGTCCTCTGTTAAAGTGGCAGTAATCGTGCGCGGGGAAGAAAACGATGTTTTATTAGCCCGCCTGATAGATGCTGTCAACCAAATGGGACTGAGTGCAGTTAGTCCCAATGATCCGACGGCTTTGTTGTCCGTGGAAACAGATGCTCGGGTGGACGGGTACGGATCGGAACGGTTGAAAGGGTTGGAATGGGCTGCCACCAGTGCTTCTGTGTATTTGCGTGACTTGCAGGCCGGCACAACTTTTGCCAGTTTCACACTTCATGACCGTGCCGGTACGGGCCGCAAGGAAGATTCCGTCAGAAAGAGTATGGAAAGTTTGGGCAGTAGAGCCTCTACGGAAATTGTAAAACGTTTAACAAACTATTTGAAAACAAAATAAAAGGAGAATTTTATGAAAAAATTATTATTTGTATGTTTAGCATTTTCTTTGTGTATGCCTGCTTTTGCACAGGAGCAGAGCTCCCTTGAAGAGCAAGCCGCCGCGGCAGTTGCCGCTACCGCTGCCGAGCCGGAGGAAGACATTGCTGAACGCAATAAAATGTTGTATTCTTTGGGATTTTTATTGGGTGATAATCTGAAAAAGCAGCTTATTTTGGACAATGAAGACGATTATAAAGCGCTTTCCCAAGGCATGAGAGACAGCTTATTAAACAAAGAGTCTCAAACAGAATTAGATTCTTACAAGCCGCAAATTATTGAAAAATATCAAAAAGATGCCGAAACGATCAGCCAAAGACATTTGCAAGAACAAAAAGAATATTTGGAAAATTTTTCCAAAGAAAAAGGGGTAAAAGTTTTGGATAACGGTGCCATGATTAAACTGTCTAAAAAAGGCAAGGGGCGCACCGCTAAGGCGGACAGCCGCGTGACGGTAAATTATGAAGGGAAACTGATTGACGGAACCAAATTTGACAGTTCTTATGACCGCAATGAGCCTTTTACCACCAAGTTGACGAGTGTGGTGCCTTGCTGGACTAAAGCCTTGCAACAAATGCGTCCTGCCTCCAAGGCAACGGTTGTTTGTCCGGCAGAAACGGCATACGGCAACCGTCCGGTAGGGGTGATTCCGGCCGGATCTACCTTGATTTTTACAGTAGAATTGATAAGCATTGATGATTAGACTATGAGCAAAATGAGCCGCTTTTTCCTGACGGTTATCATTGTAGGCTTGGCTTTTATTGCGGGCCTGCGTTTATACCGCATGTATGAAAACCATGTGGCACAAATGGCGCAGGAAGAGCCGGCGGGCTATACATTTAATAATGTACCGATTGACTATCGCCCCGCTGATCCGCAGGAGCCGGTTTTCCGCAGGCTTCCGCAGGAAAAAGAACAAGAAGTCTTTTTGGAAGATGCCCCCTTACCCGCTGAGCAAGCTAAGCAGCAGGCGCAGGAAACCATCGTTTCGGTATTAAACGATTATCGGCAAAATCCTAAGATACAGGCCTTTTATAAAGATTTGCGTGAATCATGCGGAGAAGATATTACTTTGGACCGCTTGAGCGGAGCAGAGTTGCCGCAATTAATGCAGCAATATCCGCAATTACAAACCGTACTTGCTAAACATGCCCAAGATCCGGAGTTTGCGAAAACATTGCAGGAAATTTTCACCAACCCGCAATTTGTGCAAAGTGTGGCCGTTTTGCAGAGTGGACCCAATAATTAACTACTCCGGTTAGGTAAAATTTGCTATGCTATAGGAGAAATGGAGGAATTTTGTGATTAAAATTTTATTAAAAGCAGCTGTTCTTTTGCTCATTGTACTGAGCGTATATTTTATTGTGCATCCGTCCGCTTGCTCCAACTTGCTCGCCGGCCGTGAAACAGGCGGCCCCAGCGTAGCGAAAGATTCCGCTTCGTTCTCTGAAGAAAATCAGGTAATTGTTCCGTCAGATTCGAATACGGCCGAGAATGGTTCTCCTGAAGTGGAAGGAATTATAGATACCAACACGTTAACGGAA
This sequence comes from Elusimicrobiaceae bacterium, assembly GCA_017468055.1. GTDB lineage: Bacteria > Elusimicrobiota > Elusimicrobia > Elusimicrobiales > Elusimicrobiaceae > Avelusimicrobium. Next base: position 5,952 of record JAFUJU010000022.1, on the reverse strand, counting down.
GAAGAAAATCAAATAGTTTATTCTCAGGAAGATATTGACTATGCCATTGCCAGCCGTTATGTGGAGTTGGAACGGGAATATGCACGCACCCAACCGATGGGCAAAGATTCTTCCCGCGAAATTGCATTTGTTGTGATGGACGATTTTGAAATGTCTCCGGCTGAGTGGGAAAGCTTTATTGCCCGTGCCACGGCCTCAGATTTGTTCAATAAAGTTCGCCGTAAAATGCCGCTTTCTTCCGCGCCTGCCACTGTGCCGGAGCCGACGGCAGAAACCGTATCAGTACAATAAAGATTCTAACAAGATAAAAACCCTCGCTTGTTAAGCGAGGGTTTTTTGTTGTTTTCTGATAAAAAGTGCGCCAGGGCTTGACACGTTTTTTTTTTTTGTTACAATTTTTCGGAAGGAAAAATTTAACAAAAAAGGAGAAAGGATATGAAAAGAGGTTTTACATTAATAGAACTCTTAGTAGTGGTGTTAATTATTGGTATTTTGTCTGCGGTGTCTTTGCCACAGTATACGAAGGCAGTAGATAAAGCACGAGTAACTGAGTTGCTTCCTATTTTAAAAAACTTAAAGACTCAACAAGAAGTTTTTTATATGGCTAATGGTTATTATGGAGAAACGTGTGAAGAAATAGGTGCGGATTTGCCATCCGGATTTATTTTGGATACAGGAGAATCTTCGTATCGTTTGCAAAAAGGGAGTTATTCTATTGTTATTAGTTGTCAAAATGGATCGCGCCCAGGAGTAGATGGACGTATTTATACCCAAATATCCTCTTCTTCGCTTAGCATTAATATAGAAACATTTTTTGACCATATATCTGACGCGAGTGATGCCGGCCGTACTTTTTGCTATGCTTCTATGGCAGATGAACGCAGTTTGGGCCTTTGCAAGTCTTTGGGGAAGGAACAAAAAGATGAAAAGAGTTATTGGATGTAAAATATAAATACAAATAGTAAGGATTAAAAAACCCCGCTTTTAGAGCGGGGTAAATTTTATTGCGGAAGTCTGCCGGCCAAAAGTTCTGCAGCGGGACGCGTATGTTTCATTTTACTAAGTACAATTTTAATGGAAGCGGTGATAGGTACAGATAAGAAAGCTCCCGGCACGCCCCACACCAAACTCCAAAAGATTAAGGAAGCAATAACCACCACGGGGTGTAAATCCATACCGTCACCCATCATGCGGGGTTCTATTAGATTTCCGATAGTGAATTGGGTGGCTGTCATTAGTCCCAATACCACAAAAAAGTTAGCCCCTGCCCCGTATTGCAAAAAAAGCACCGGAGCGGGCAATAATACAGCAATAATAGACCCTACACTGGGAATAAAGTTTAACAAAAATGTTAACAGTCCGAACAAGAAGGCCATTTTGACTTGGAAGAAAACTAAAATCAGCCACACGATCAAAGCCGTAACTAAAGAGGTACTGACTTTAACAGATAAATATTTGGAAATATTGGCTAACATTTCCTGTAGGGTTTTGTTGGACGGGGCCGTCAGGACTTTCTTTTCTCCCAATAATAAGAAAATAATAAACAAAATAATCAACGTGGCATTAGATAAGAGCGAGAAAAGCTGGCGTCCAAAGTTTTTAAACCACGCAAAAAGCGGCAAATCTTTTAAGTAGTTCATAATGGAATGGCGGTCCAGCTCTATGCCACGCTCAGCTAATTTGTTCAACAAGTCTGACACTGAACCCAATAAGTTTTCTCGGTACATTTCGGCTTCTTTAATAAAGCTTCCTACGGAGTTCACTGTAAAATAGATAACTCCCGAAAAACACAAGACAAAGAACAGAATGGAAATGGTAATGGCCAGCCAAACCGGAAAATTAAATTTCCGGTGCAAAACGGCCGCCGCCTGCCCCAGTACCGTATAAGCAAAAATAGCAATGACGAGCGGGATCATCAGAGCACGCGTGTAAATAAGCCCAGCCGTAATAACCCCTGCGGCGATGATCGTCAAACAAATTAAATTCATTCGTTGATAATAACGGTTTGTTTTTTCAGCTTTTTCCATTATTTGTTCTCCCCTGTTTTTTTGGCAGTTTCTCTGGACAAAAACAAAATTTTTCCGGTTAAGTTGTTCAAATCATCACAGCAAGAAGTTAAAAGCCAAACAGGTAATTTTTCCAGAGTGTAGTTTTTATAAAACCGATTAAACCCGTCATAAGCGGTTGTGAAATCATCGGCCGCGCGGGAAAGAGTTTTGGCCCGCAAAGAGAAAGTTTTGGCCGCCAAAGAAAGCGAATAATCCCCTGCCAAGTCACACCGTCTGAGCAAAAGTCTGTTTTCTTGCCAAAAATCTAATTGTTGGTCCAATAGTTTGCGCAGTGCCGTGCAAAAGGCGGAGAAATCTGCCGCAAAATCCGTATCGCGCACTTGAATGTTTTTGTGGTCTTGGCTTAAGATTAATTCCAACCGACGGGTAAAATCCCGCAAAGCGGCCGCCTCTTTTAGGACGGTATTGCGCAGGAAATCCGTTTTTTGGGAAATATCTTCCAGTAAATCTACTTGGTTCATGCTACGGGTAAGCTCACGGTGAAAATAGTCCCCAGCCCTCTGTCTGAGATAACGCTGATACTGCCGCCATGCAAGTCTAAGATTTTCTTTACCATAGGCAGGCCTAATCCCCACCCGTCAATTTGTCCGGTAAAGTAGTCATCTACTTGGTAGAAACGCTCAAAAATCTTATTGACGTCTTGCGGCCGTACGCCTGCCCCATAGTCACGCACGGAAATAGAAATACTGTCTCCGTGGTGGGCGCATTGCACTTTAATCACTTTTTCTGCTTTGTTGTTAAACTTAATGGCATTGGCCATCAGCTCCTCCAACAGAAAAGCCATCAATTCTTCATCACTTTTGATTTCCAAATTAGCCGGACAATCTATTTCAATAAACGTGCCCCGTTTGGCTACGGCGGAAGTGGAAGGGACAGTAGAGGAGTCCTCTTCGTGGGAGATAGCATCATTGGCACATAACTTCAATAAGTTTTTCAAATTAATGTGTTTCTTAGCCAAATCTTTCGGCTGTAAATTTTCCACTTTATTGAAAAACATCAGTTTATCCACCAGACCGCACAGCTTAGTGCCTTGCTTGTTAATTTCTTCCAAAGCTTTGGTGGTAAAAGGAGAAAATTTTTCTTTGGCAGATTGAGACAAAATAGCCTCAGAATATCCGTTAATAATAGAAAGCGGCGTTCTGAGTTTGTGAGAAACCAACGAAAGCATTTTAGCGGCGTCTTGGGTGTTATTTTCGTTAGACGAAGTTTTTTCTTTTTCTTCCATATTTCCCCCTTAGAAAGCAATATTTAAATTGATAAAGAAAAGATCCCGTTTATCTTTATCGTCGGTATTGCGCAGGTGGTTATACGCGGTATCCACGGTGGCGTATTTTCCCACGCGGAAACTGTTGCCCAATAAGAATGAATGTTGGGGGTCGGCGGTATAAAACTCTGCAAAATGATAGCCAAAATAAAGGGTGGAGTGTTCCTCTGCCCATACACGGGTAATGCGGGCAGATAAGGTATATTTGCCCAATTCCCGGTTCACATCATAAGATTGTACATAGGCTAAATCATTTTGGTTTAACACACCGAGGAAAGAGTTCACTTCGCTGATGCCGTCCGGATAATGGAAAGCGGTGCCCGCCACTTGAAAAGCAAACGCATTAAAAAAGTTTTGGCGGATTCCCAAAGTATAGGCCAGCTGGGTGAAGAGTGTGTCATCGGAAACGAAATTTTCTTCCAACACACCTTTCTGCCGTGCATAAGAAATGCCGACAAAAGCCTGGGTATAGGTTTCATCAATTTCGTTTTGTTGCAAATTCATTACCAGTTGTGTGTTTAACCCGTAAGCGTAGATGTCGTCAAATCCGGGAGTGAAAAGCTCATTTTTAAAGTAATAAAAGGGCGTTAAATGAAGATTTACCAAATCTAAATCCAATTGTAACGGCAAATAGACGGAATAGGTATTGTCTTTTAAAAAGCTTTCTTTTTTGTCTTCTACATATTTTCCTTGCAGGCCGATGACGGTATTGACACCCAAAGGTACAGCCGCCCCTACCAAGGCTTGGTTATGTTCGGAAGAGTAGATGTACGAAAGTTTCGTATCTACGGTATAGGCCTGTGCGCCCAGCGCACCTAAAAATAAAGCAAAAAGAAGAATTGTTTTTCTCATACTTCATAATTTAGCAAAAATAGAGGCTTTCTGACAGGGTTTTTTAGAAGAATATAAGATATATTTTGCTAGAATATATCTTATGAAGATTTTATTTACTGTTTTACTGACGATGTTGACTGCAGTATCTTATGCAGCGCAGGTGGTGCGTGGCCCTTATATTGAGGATCCTACCCAAACGACGATGATTTTGCGTTGGCAGACGGACGAGTCCACTCCGGCCTGGCTGGAGTATGGGCCGGCCCCGCGCTGTAACCAAATTATGAAAATAAGCCCCGAAGGTACGCAACATAAGGCCGTTTTGTATGGGTTGGTGCCTAATCAGGATTTTTGTTATCGCTTGTACGTATACAATGCGGCCAAGGACGGCCTGCAAGCACCGATAGAGGGTTCTTTTCGCACCTTGTTCAGCCCTGAAAGAAAGGTAGTAAAATTTTTAGCCTTTGGTAATACCGCCGGTGAAAATATCGGCCCCAAGGCTTTACTGGCCAGCCAAATGGCGCAGAAAGAGGCAGACTTTGTTATTCATACAGGCGATTTGACCGCTAGCGGACTCAATGAAGATGCCGATGCGGAATTTTTTACCCCGTATAAAGAGGTCTTGGACAAAACCCCTTTGTTTATTGCTTTGGGTGCCAATGAATATGGCCCTGATCGGACCGAACGGGAAAGTAAATCTTTTGTGCGGACCAATTATTCCCGCTTTCATGATATGAGTTGGTCCAATGCAACCCCCAAATATTACTTTTTTGATACGGCCAATGCTCGCTTTATTTTCTTAGATGCCAATGCTGCCTACGGTGCTGTGTGGGCACCGAATATTGACGAAAAATCTACTCAATACAAATGGTTGCAAAGTACGTTGGCCAGCGCGGCGGAAAAGTGGAAAATAGTGGTGGTCAATGCGCCCATGTATTCCACAGGGGCCAAAGGGCCAGCCAATGAAGCGGCGTCTCGCTTGGTGCCTTTGTTTGAAAAATACGGGGTAGATTTGGTTCTACAGGGGGCGGAGGCCAATTATGAGCGCACTTTCCCCATGTTAGCAGATGAGGCGAACCAACGCGGGGTAACATATATGACCCTTGGTGGCGGTGGAGCAAGCCCGACTAAGCGCATGGGAAGCCATCATTCTACGGCGCGGTTTGTGGCGGGGCATCATTTTGCGGAAGTGAAAATAGTGGACCGTAAGATGACGGTCTATGTGTACAATGACCAAGGAAAGCAGATAGACCAAGTGGAACTTTATTTGTAAGTATAAACGGCTTGTTTAGATGCTAACTTTACTTTTCTGCTCAACAATTTTCCAAATGTAAGCCCTTTTGGCATCTCTTTGTGCTTATGTAGCTAATGCTACACCACTCCACTTCATCATTACGCAAGATCTCTCACCGTTATCCCGCAGGGTTGTAGTGAGGGATAATGTTGTCATTCTTTATGTTTACGGCTTTTATATCGCGCATAGAAACACTGTGCAACGACGAATAAGAAAAAATCCTCTTTTTATTTATTGGCCGTTTTCCGTCGGGAAAGTGCGCCACCTCTTGACTTGTTTTTTTTTTTTGCTACAATTTTCCTGCGTTTCCTAAGTAAAAAGTCATTTTTGTTGTTTTAGGCTGTTTAATGGCTTTTTACGCTCATTTAAGGTAGAATATAAATGAGGATCGCAAGGAGAATAAACTATGAACTTGAAAAAACAGTTTGGCTACCCGGCCAAGCGTGGTCCTCGTTCTGCAGGTTTCACGCTGATTGAACTATTAGTTGTCGTAC
>JAFUJU010000021.1 GCA_017468055.1 Elusimicrobiaceae bacterium | reverse complement strand
TGCCATTTCCGCCGCGTTGGAACAAACCCAATTAAATCCTGTTACTTTGCCGTCTTTGACCAAAGCTGATTTTGCTGCTTTTAACGACGGTCAAGCTTTTAGTTTTGAATTAGCCGTTGACGTAGCTCCGGAATTTGACGTAAAAGATTACAAAGGCATTGAAGTAACCAAAAAACCGGAAACCGCTACAGAAGAGGAAGTAAAAGCCCAATTGGACCGCATTTTAGAGGGCAATGCCCGCTTGGAAAGTGCGGCTGAAGGAACCGTGATTGATGACAAAGTATATGCCGTGGTGCAATACAAAGGCAAACGCAATGGTCAAGACGATTACAAACTCAGCGCTGACAGCGAACTGATTGATATGGCTGCCCCGCAAACGATGCCGGATTTGGCTAAAAACATTTTGGGCCTGAAAAAAGGCGACACCAAAGATTATGAAGTAAAAGAAGGCGAAGATACCTTGTCTTTCCACGTTACGGTGGACGATATTAAAAATAAAATTATGCCTACCTTGGACGATACTTTTGCCAAAGATATGGGCTTTGAAAATTTAGACGCCTTGAAAGCCCGCGTACAAGAAGGTATGAACGCCGAAGCTAAAGAAAATTCCGCCCGTGATTTGGTGGCTCAAATTGAAGCTCACCTCGTCAAAACCAATGAGTTTGCTTTGCCTGAAACCTTGGTGCAAGAATATACCGACAGCTCTTTAAACAACTTTGTGCGCAATGTTACCCAAATGAAGCCTGAACAACTCTCTGCGGAACAACGCAAAAGTTTTGAAGAGCGCATTCGTCCCACGGTGGAAAAAGACTTGCGCGTAGGCTATATCATTCACGCTATCGCCAAGAAAGAGAACTTGCAAGCCACGGAAGCCGACTGGCAGGCCGAGCTGGATAAGAGCTTAACCACCAACGCAAAAACTAAGGAAGATGAAAAGAAAATCCGCGCTTTTTTTGAAGAACGCAAAGATCACATCTTGGCTACTTTGAACGAACGCAAAGTATTTGACTTCCTTAAAGAACAAGCCGTTGTAAAATAATCTGGAAAATGTTATGATTTCTATCCCGCATCTTTGGGTGCGGGATAGATTTTCGCCTGATTTGCATAAAATTTGCCGAAAGGCGATGAACTATTTGCTTTTATGGTTTGAAAGCAACTAGTTTAACCTCAAAGGGGCCCGCGCAAGCGGGTCCCTCTTTTTTGCCAGGTGTGGCCACGATAAGTTGGTTGCGCTATGGGTGGGAAAAGGGTGCATATGTTTTTTGGATAAAATTTAAGGTAGAATAAAGTACACCAATTGTGGAGTAAATCTATGAAACTATTTTTCTTATGGATGAGTGGCCTTGTGCAACGTTTACCCATTATTATGGTGCCTTGGCGCCGCGGCGGTGTGCCTGTTATCAGAAACGCCAGCCTGGCCGGGCTTAAATTTGTGGGTGTGGTGTTGGTGATTTTGGTAATGGTAATAATCTGCTTATTTATGCGTTTTTACCAAGCTCATCCCTTGGCCGGAAAAGTACTTCTCTGCGTTGTGGCATTATGGTGTTTTTTGCGTTTTATTGGCATTTGCCGTTCTCTTTTTGATGATCCGTACACCCGCATTAAAAAAGACTAATTTCTTTTTTCAAATTCCCGCTGTCAGGCGGGTTTTTTTGACTGAAAAAGTTTAGCTGTTTGTAAAAATATCCGACGGGAAAAAGAAAAAGCTTGACTCATTTTTTTTTTTGATACAATTTCAGCGTTGCCCTCAGACCCTAGTCTTAAAAGTCGTTTATTGGGCCTTTAATCCGTATAAAAGGAGAGAAAAATGAAAAGAGGTTTTACGTTGATAGAACTGTTGGTGGTCGTTTTAATCATTGGTATTTTGTCTTCGGTGGCCTTGCCGCAATATACCAAGGCAGTAAATCGTGCGCGTGCTTCCGAAGCATGGACAGCCGCAAAAGCAATTTTAGATGCACAAGAAGTGTACTATCTTTCCAATGACACTTATACCGTTGATTGGAAGAACAGTTTGGATATAGAAATTCCGGAATTAAAATACTGGGATATAGGAAGTCCTGCTGAATCAGCTGTTCCCACTCAGTTTATTTCGTTGAGAATGTCTGGAAAGGGAGGAATGGCAAATTTTGAAATGGTATTTCAACAAGATCGGGATTCTGAGAGATTTGTTAAGTGTTTTGGGGATCAGAAAAATTGTAAAAATATGCTTCCGTGTCTGGATGTTGGCTCCACTTCGGGTGCAGTTTGTTATTTGTAAATTAAATTGTATTTTTCCTTCTTACCCCGCTAATTTAGCGGGGATTTTTTTAAAAAAATTTTGCCTTTTCTTTTAAAAAAACTACAATATAAAAAACCTTGATAGAAAAAGGGAGATTTTTTATGTTCCAGCTGACCAAAACCGCCGCCGAAGGCCCTTATACCAAAATCATGCGGGCCCTGCTTTCTACTTGTTTCTTAGCTGTTCCGTTGCTCTTTTTTACTGATTTGACTTCCAATCCGTTTACCGTGCAAAGCGTGCTGTTATATGTATTGTTGGCCGCCATGTACGGTGTGTCCGCTGTGCGTTTTTTGCGGGCGGGCCATATCAACTTTACGCGCACGTTTTTTGATTTGGCTTTTATTATCTATATCTTATCGGCTGTAGTCAGTTGGCTTTCGGCTGTTTCGGCAGCGCCGCAGTATATGCGTCAGACTCTTTTTTATAATTTGCTTGATTTTGGTTCGCTGTTGCTGATTGTGGCTTTGGGTGCGTATATTATCAGCAAGAACGTAGTCTTTAGCGGGGTGATTGAAAGCAAAACCAACTATATTTTGCTGTTTATTGCGTGGGGAGCTTTGTGGCTCTTGTTGCCGCAGTTTAAGACTCCCGTTTCCGGCGATGGGTTTTGGGCTCATATTTTTGATTGGTACGGCTTGGTGTTGTGGGGAATCGGCATTTGGCTGGGGACGCGAGTGCTGAGCAAACTCACGCAAGAAAATGTATTGGTGCTGAGCTTTGTGGCCTGTGCGTTAGCCTGTATGTATGGTGTCTTTCAGGGTTTCGGGCTGGATATTCTGTGGCCGTTTGACATGCATCAGTTTGTCAGCCGTGCTTTTTCTACCTTCGGAAATCCGAATTTTCTGTCCTCTTTTGTAGTCATGCTTTTGCCGGCACTTTTGGTGTATTATATGCGCACCGAAAGCCGAAAGGATATTTGCGTATATGGATTTTTAGTATTGGTATATTTGTTTTATTTATCTTTTGGTTTGTGCCGTTCTTGTTGGATAGCTGCCTGCGTGGGGCTTATTATGATGTGGATGTTTGGTACATTGCGTTCACTCATTTGGCAACGCAAAGGGCGGGTGTTTTGGTTGGTGGTGCTGGGGGTGGCCGTGACGTATTTACCCGTCTTTGTACAAAGTTCCCGCGATGCTTTGCTCAACCGCGTGGCGGAAGTGAGCCAAGTATCTCCGGCCAGCATCACGCTGGACATTTCCCGCGATAAAATCTTTACTTCTTTACACCAACGGTTATATATGTGGGACGTATCAAAGGAAATCTTTTTAAACCGCCCTGTTATGGGGGCCGGACTCGGCAATTTCCAGACGGCTTTTTCCCGCACACAGCCGAAAACTTTACTGGCGCACCCCAATTTGCGCGAACTTAAAACCGTTACTAATTCTCCGCATAATGAAGTTTTCTTTCAATTAGCGCAGGGCGGTATAGTCGGGGTAGGGCTCTTCCTCTTTATGTTTATGGTGCTGTTTTTGGAAGTGCGTGATTTTGCAGCCCGTAAAAAAGAGGGGGATAAAAAACAACTCTTGCAGGCTTTGTTTTGCGGTATTTTGGCAATGTTGGCCGACAATATGCTTAATATTTCCCTGCATACGGTGGTGCCTGTATTTATCTTTTGGTGGATTGTCGGGGCGGAAGTCAGCGGTGTCGGCCGCGCAGAAACCAATATTGAAGTATCTGCCAATCCGGTTACAAAAACAGTAGCATTGGCCATTTTGGCTTTGACCGTATTGATAGTGGTATGGCAGGGATTTTTGCTCAGCAGTCAATTTTATTCTTTCCGTGGCCAAAAATATGCAGCCCAAAAACAGTGGCCGCAAGCACAGCAAGATTTGTATGCGGCGCAGCGCCTTTATCCGGCGAATACGGAGGCTGGTTTTGACTTGGGTAATTTGTATCTTTCCCAAGGCAATTATGAGCAGGCTTTGCCGGTATTTGAGAAAACCATTTCTGCTGCCGCTTACTATGACCAAGTGTATTATCATGCGGCGTTGGCGGCGTTGGGTATGCATGATAATGCCAAAGCCGTGCGTTACCTGCGCGAAACTTTGCGCTTGGATCCCTTTAATCTGGGAGCTTATGAAACCTTGGGTAAATTGGTAAGAGAGGATGTGATTTATGCCGATGGCGATACCTTGGCTATTTTGGAACGCGGGTTAGAATTATTCCCTTACGACACCAGCCTCTGGCACGACGTGGGTGAAATATATTTAAAACGCGGCGAAAAAGAATATGCCAAAACAATTTATAAAAAAGCCTTGACGATTGACACATTGGACAAATCTTTATTGAGGCGCCTGTCTAAGCTATACGATAAAGATGAAGAAAAGCCGGCCATTTTAGACCAGGCCCGACAATTGCAAGAGTATTATGATCAGGTGAATCATATTCAGGGCTCTTCCCGCTCTAAACTCAAAAAACTGCGTGAACAGTTGGAAAAATATACGCAAGAGTATCCTTTGGATACCAATGGCCCCATTTTGTTGGCCCGTTATTTTATGTTGACGGGAAATGATATTAAATCCAAGGAACTGTTGGAAAAAGTGTTGGAGAAATATCCGGACGATCTCTCGGCCAATTTGGCGCTTGCTTCTTTGCTACAACAAGCCGAAGATGTGGAAAATGCAAAAAAATATTTGAAAAACGTACTCTTTTATTATCCCCAAAATCAAACAGCCGTCCGTCGGTTGGAACGATTGGGAGAAAAATAAATCTCAAGAAGTGTTTAAAAAGAGGAAATTTTTCTTGCAAGAATGTGTGTTTTTTTGCTCTAATAATCAGTACGGGGTACATGCACCCGTTTTTTTGCATGGGAAGTGCTTTACAAAGAAATGTAAATTGATATAATGAAATGTGTGTGTTGTTTAATTAACATCAAGGGGCAACCGACTAGTCTATGAGAATATTAAACGCTATGAAAGTGAAATTTTTAGTTACCCTGCTGGCTTTTGTTTTGGCCGGCGGTCCTGCTTTGTTTGCCGCCTCTGCGGCCAAACAGTTAGAAAAAGGCAAAGAGCTTTACGCCCAGAACAAGGACGAAGAAGCCATGGATTATTTGGTTGATGTTTTGGTCAACGGTTCCCGAATACAAGCGGACGAAGCTAACCAATACATCAACTTGATTCACAGCCGTATGGGGGGCATTCAGGACCCCGTGGAAGTGGACGTCAATTTTAAAGAAGGCGTTGCCCAACGTTTAGAGCCGGGACAGGATCCGGCCGTATTGCAAGCTCAGTTAGAAGCGCAGGCCGCCCCTGTAGTGGACGAAGCAGAAGCAGCGGTGGCTGAAGTAGCTTCCGACGTAGAAGAACAGGCCGAACTTTTGGCTGCCCAAAAAGCCAAAGCGGAAGCCGATGCCCGTGCTTTACAAGCTCAGTTAGACGAAGAGTTAGCTGCTCAAAGAGCAGCCTTGCAAGCGAAAGCCCAAGAAGAAGCTTTGATGGCTGAACAGCAAGTGCAACAAGCGCAAGCAGCCGCCTTAGCCAAGACAGCTGAAGTGGAAGCGGCGGTTGTGCAATCCGTGGAAGATCTTGAAGCCGTTGCCGAAGAAGCTGTAGCTGAAGCAACCCAAACCTCTTCTTCTACTTTTACGGATTTGACTTCTCCGTCTGCTTTAAGAGCCCGCCAAATTTATACCAGTCAAAAGTTAGACAGTATGAAAGCGGCCGTCATCGCCCGTTTGGAAAAAACGAAAGGGGTGAGAATTTATTTCCGCAACGGTTTACCGGACGCTATTGATATTGACAGTGAAGTTTTGTTTAACGGTTACAAATTCCGCACAGAAGCCTTACCTGTGTTGGATGATGTTTACACCTTGATGGCCTTGACGCAAGGTGCCGGATACATCATCTTGCCGCCGGGATCTTATACCGACAACATTACCTTGGCCGGTATCCGCCAAGCGATGGCCTTGAATTCTTTCTTAGTACATAAAGGATTGTCTTCCGGTAAATTGAGCTATAACATGGGGCTCTTTGACCAAGAACCTCCTGCCAAATTTGCCAATTTGGACGGTGTATCTATCGTATTTGATTTTGATGCTGAGTTGCCTGCTTCTGTACCGGAGGCTGCCTCCGTCAACAAATTGCCCATGCTCAGCATGGCCGTAGTTCCGGTCAGCCATAAAATTGACCCCTCTGCCGGTGAAGCCTTTGTGTTGGATTTCTCCGTCATTGAAACCGTAGAACCCATTGATAACTGGTTGTTCCAAATCATTCAACATGCCGGAAACGATACGTATTATGTGGTCCGCCAGTTGGAAGGTTATGCTCCGGTGTATCATCAGGTCTTGTGGAATGGACGCAAAGGGGTGATTGGTCCTGAGTTGGCCTGCGGCACCTATACTTTGGCTTTGACTGCCACAGATGTACAAGGCGGCAAACGCACCGTTCGCCGTCAAATTGAAGTGGCTTGCACCACTCAAAAACCGGCTGAAAAGAAACAAGCGCAATCTGCTGCTGTAAAAGAAGATTTGGATTATAAAACGGCCCGTTTATGGACGCGCCCTGCCCGCACGATGAAAGCGGCTGTACAACCGGAGCAAGCTCCTGTGGCTGAGCCTGAAATTGTAGATCCGTTTGCCGCTATGGCTCCGGCCGATCAGGCTGCCAATGCGTATGCACAGCAAAACGCGGCCGCCACGGATAACTACGGCGTAGCTGACCCGTATGCTTCTGCTCCTGCTCCTGTTGCACCGCAAGCACCGGCCCAGGGAGTAAATAATCCGTACGATATGCCGTTTGAAGAATATTAATTGTTTTGAAAAATAAATAAGGGTTTATTATGAGTATTGCAGAATCTTTGATAGGCAAAAATATGAAAGCCCACCCGGAAGCATTGGGGCTTTATATAGGCCTGGATGAAATGTACATTGCGCAAAGTAGCCGTAAAGACGGCGGAATAGTGTTGGAATCTTTGTTGCGTGTACCTGTTTCTTCCGTGGACCGTAGCCAATTAAAACCGCTGGAACTGAACGACGGCTTTTTCGCCGCGGAAAATTGGCTGGAAGCATTGACAAAAGTGGCCGCCAAAAAGAAGTGGAACGGTAAAAAGGTGGTGGTTTCCTTGTCTCCTTCTTTTTCTATTCTGCGTCATTTCGTTATTCCGACGATTATAGAAAGAAAGCACTGGAAAGAAGCTATTCCCTTGCAGGCGCGCAAATACATTCATTTCCCGTTTGAAAAAACGTACCATGCTTACCACGTTTATGAATTTGAAACTGCCGCTACAAAGCAAAAACGTTTAGGCGTTATTTTCACTATGACCCCTAAAACGATTGTGGAAAATTTGGAAAAGGGGCTCAAATCTGTCGGCTTGGATCCGGTGGCTATTGAAACGGCTCCGTTATCTTTAAGCCGTGCTTTCTGTGAAAGTGATAAAGAAGCGGTGGGAGACTGCGGCAGAATTTATTCTTTCTTCGGCCAGAATTGGGCCAATTTCGTATTTACCAATCACAATGTACCTGTGTTAATGCGTGAGGTAGAAATTGCCGGTTCTTTACCGGTGGAGCGCCGCCGCTTGGAGATATCTAATTGTACGGAGTTTGTGGCGAAACAATTGGAAAGAGATCCTTTTGAAGAAGCGGTCATTATGGGCTGTGATACGGACAATTGGACGCCTTTGTTAGAGGCCGAATCCAAAAAACCGGTCCGCAAGTGGAATTTGAAAGAAGTGTATGGTATTGAAACCAGATCTGCCGGTGAAATTGCGGCGATCGGTGCCAGCATGAAATTTTATGATTCCAAGACGCCGGACTTGGACTTTATCAAACGCAACCGTTTGAGTGAGTATGAGTTCAATGCCGGGCTGATGGCTTGGAAAATTACCGGTGTGATCGTTCTTATTTTCTTGCTCTTGTTGGGCAAAGCATGGTGGACGGTGCAAAGCAGCCAACAGAGTTTAAATGAGGCAAAGAAAAAAAATACGAAGTTAATTGATGACTTTGAGGGCTTAACGGCTTCTCAGATTCAAAACAATTTAAGCCGTATTAAAACCCAAAACGGTAATTTGGAACAGTTGCTCAAAAATGTTCCCAACACACCTTTGTTGGTGGATATTGTAGCGGCTATTCCGGAAAATGTTTGGTTGACGAATATTTCTTTTAGGGAAGAATTTCCTGCCAAGAATAAGAATAACCGCCAACTCACATTGGAAGGGGCCGTTAAAACGGGCAATTCCGATAGAGATTTAGCCTTGGGCCGTGTGTTTAGAAATAACCTTCTGGAGCAGCCCGCCATTAAGACTTTGTGCGGACAAACGGGCGAAATTAAATACAAAGATTTGGCCTTAGGAAACACAACAGAAAGTAAAGGCAAATCCAAACAATCCGAAGGAAAGCCTAAGACGGAAACGTCCTTTGTCTTTACCTGCGGTCAAGGAGGGGAAAGATGAGCAAAACCGTGAAAAAACCCAATAAAATCCTTGAATCTATTAAAAAAGGTTTAAACGATATTAAAACGGTTATGGAAGAGGGAAATTTTAAATTATTCCTCAAACAGGCCGTGGTAATTATCATTGTTTTTCTGGGGTTTCGCTACTGCAACCAATCCTTGCAGAAGAAAGATTCTCAAATTCATGGACAAATAGATGCCGTACAAACGCAGCAAAGAAGTGAAAAAGAATATTTGTCCAATAAAGAAAAACTGTTAAAATTGGAGCCCCGCTTTCCGGATATGGAAGCGAAAAATGATTGGCTACTCCGTCAGATTGTGGCCGTATCTCGTGATTCGGGCATTACCCCTAAATTGGGATCCGAACAGAGCGAAGATACCTCTAACTCCGGTTATACGGTGGTGAGCATTCCGATGAGTGCCACTCTTACGTATCACCAATTGGGCCAATTATTGGCAAATATTGAAAACAGAGAAGAATATTTGAAAGTTTCCGAATTCTCTCTGGTAAAAAACACTGAAAACTTAGGTGAGAATGAAGTGACGATGAAAATCAACACTATTTTCCCGAAAGAGAAAATTGCCAAAAGCTTATTTAAAAACGCTAAGGGGGGAAGATAAATGAAGAAAAACACTTTATTGCTTACCTTGTTGGCTGTTTTTTCGGCCCAAACGATTTGTGCTGCGGTAGACGTGGCGCCCGAAGTGCCGGATTTGATGCTTCCTACAGAAGAAACTTTATTTGCCGAAGAGCCTAAGCAACCTGTTCTGCAAGAAGTAAGTGCTGTAGAAGAGGAAGTTCCGGTTGTCAAGAAAACGGCTCCCACTAAGAAAAAGAAGGCCGCAAAGAAAGCCCTTCCGCCCGTTACCCAAGCTGCCGCTACAGTGAATACGGAAGAAGTGGCAGTGGAAAACTTATTGCCGGTTGCCCCTGCTCAAGAACCGCAGACCGTGGCTTCCAGCCCTGTGGTGGCTGAACCGGTAACGATTGCTGCCGCTCCTGCCGGTGCGGAAGAAAAATTTGAACCGGCCCGCGATACAAATCCGGATTTAACCAAAGCACCGGAGAAAAAAGAATTAAAGGTCTTGTTTAATCCGCCGACGGATCGTGACCCGACCCTTTCTGTTGATGATACCTTGTTGTTGAAACACCGCGAAGAAGAACGTTTACGTGCGATTGAAGCGGAGCGTCAGCGCAAGATTGAAGCTGAACGGCGCCGTTTGGCTGAAATTGAACGCCAACGCCAATTGGAATTGGAACGCTTGCGTGATCCGTCCCGTGAAATCCGCGGTAAAATCCGCATCAATGGTATTATCGGACAGGAAGTGTTTATCGGTGATAGAGTGTATGGTGTAGGAAGCACGGTATTAGGTGCGCGCATTGTGCAGGTATTGCCGGAGTCTGTTGTATTTACATACAAAGGACAAAAATTTACAAAGAAAGTACAATTGAAGTAACATTCGCCGTTTATATTATAGGAGGATAGATGAAAAATCGGTTAGGAGTTTTTCTGGCTTTGCTTTTAGCGGCCGGAACGAGTGCCCTTCCTGTTGCAGCCCAAAATGCTGTAGCGGAGGCTACCACTATCTCGGCTGAAGAAACCGTAAAGTTGGCCGGGGAGCCGGATTTGTACAAAGAAACGGAAGTTGCATCTCCGTTGGACCGCAAAGTGTCCATTCGCGTTTCTAACGTACCCATATCGGCCTTCCTTAACAGCATTACGACTCAGGCCCAGATTAACTTTATCATGAGCGAAGAGTTTGCCAATAAAAAGGTAACCGCTTCTCTGACGAAAGTAACTGTCCGTGAAGCCTTGGATACCTTGCTTCGCGTGCATGGTTTAACGTATCAGCGCATTGGTAAGAGCGATAGCTACGTCGTGACTAAACGTTCCAATGATGCTCCGGATACCATTACCAAGATTTATACCTTGAGCTATATTTCTTTGCAATCCATTGGCTCTCCGTCCAGTGAAATGAGCAGCATTATGTCTCAGGACGTTTCCAGTGCTTCCGGTTCTTCTTTCGGTGGCGGTAGCAGCTCTGCCGAGGGGGTTCCCGGTGCCGGTGGTAACAGCGGCGGTGATGCTTACTCCGGCACGGCTGAAATTATCGGCATTGTGAAGAGTATGTTGTCTCCTGTGGGCCGCATCGCGGTAGATCCCAGAACCAATAAACTCATTATTACCGATGTGGCGGAAGTATTCTCCCAAATTGAAAACATTTTGGCTGAGTTGGATATCAAACCTCCCCAAATCTTGATTGAAGCGCAAATCGTGGAAGTTAGCAAAACCAGCGGTTTGAACTTAGGTTTTGAATACGGCGGAAGTGACGGTACGATTGTTTCTTTCACCGGTCCGAAACGCGAAATCACCTCTGATTATATGCGTGGTTTTAACGTAGATAGCGAAGGAAACCAAACCCCGATTCATGGTTGGGATTGGATTTTCCCTAGCAGCCAAGAAATGAATGGCGGAAGCGGTGGTTCCGGCGGCTCCGGCGGTGGTTCCGGCAGCTCCAGCAGCGAAGGTGAAAGTGAAGGTGGTGTGTTGGATTTCTCTGCGTTCAGAATCGTTTTAAGAAGCTTGTTGACCCGCGGTGAAGCCAAATATTTGGGTAAACCCAAAGTCGTGACTTTGAATAACAAAACCGCTACCATCACCACTTCTACCGATGCTACGGTAGGTATTACCCAATCTGTATCCGGCAGCGGTGATACGGGTATGTCCACCCAATCTGCGGAAAGAAAACGTGTAGGTTTGACCTTGCAAGTAACCCCGCAGGTAAACCGTGAAGGTTATGTAACCTTGTATGTACAACCTTCTTATTCTGACGTAGTCAGCTCCGGTTTTGATAACACCAAAGACACCACCACTCGTGCCGCCTCTACCTTGGTACGTGTGAAAAACGGTCAAACGGTAGTTATCGGTGGTCTGTTGACCTCCCGCGAAACGGATCAAACCCGCAAAGTGCCCTTGCTTGGTGATATCCCCATATTGGGTTGGTTGTTCACCAGCCGCTCCAAATCCAAGAGCACGACGGACTTAGTGATCTTTATTACCCCGACCATCTTGGCGGAGTAAGCGTTAAAAAGCAGTTTTTTGAAAATGTCTTGCCCCCTTTGCTCGTGACGAAAAAAGGGGGCAAGCCAAAATAAGTAATTTAGATTGAAAGCGTAAAGGAAAGACTAATGGCAAAAGAATTGGGTGAAATTTTAGTAGAACAGGGGACGCTGTCCGATGAACAGCTAAAGCGGGCCGAGCTATTTGCACGCCAAAACAATGTAAGCGTAGGCGATGCATTGGTTTCGTTTGGATTTGCAACGGAAGAACAGGTAACCGCTGCCCGTGCAAAACATCATTCTCTCCCTTACGCTTCCAAAGAGAACGGTATTTTAAATCCGGAGCGGGATCAAGACTTGCAGAAGTTGATTCCGGAGAAATTTGCGCGTGAAAATTTAGTGGTTCCTTTATTTATTGAAGATGACGAGTTGGCAGCCGCTTTCTTTGATCCGTCTAACTTGTTCTTGATGGATAACATCCGCATGATGGTAGGACGGGAAGTGCAACCGTTTATTGCCAGCAAAAGTCAAATTTTATCTGTCATTGACGTATTTTACGGAAATAAAAACCTCTTGGAAGAGGTGGTGAACGAAGCAGAAAAAGATAAAGCCGGTGCCCAAACAGCTTCAGACGAAGACGTACAAATTACCGGTGCTTTGGACTTGGATAAAACCTCGGCTAACTCTTCCCAAAACGTTAAATTGGTAAACGCTATTTTAAAGCAAGCCATTGCGGAACGTACGTCTGATATTCACTTGGAGTTGTTCGATGAACGTGTCAGTTTACGTTTCCGTATTGACGGCTCTTTGTATGAGCGTACTCCGCCTAACAAAGAATCTTTAAATGCAATTATTTCCCGTATTAAAATTTTGTCTAAATTGGATATTGCCGAAAAACGTTTGCCGCAGGACGGGAGCTTTGGTATTAAATATCAAAACCGTGCCATTGAAGTCCGTGTGTCTGTCTGTCCGGCAGTGTATGGCGAAAAGTTGGTGCTCCGTATTTTGGACCGCGGTACCGGTGAGATGAACGTAGATAAATTGGGTTTTGAACCGGAACAGAAAAAAGCCTTCTTGGAAGCGGCAAACCTGCCTCACGGTTTGATTTTCTTGACGGGTCCTACCGGTTCGGGTAAATCTACTACGTTAAACGCGGTGCTTACTACCATTCGTACGCCGGAACTTAACTTTATGACGTTGGAAGATCCGGTAGAATACAAACTGGCCGGTATCAGCCAAGTGCAGGTAAAACCGCAAATCGGGCTGACGTTTGCCGCCGGTTTGCGTTCGTTCTTGCGTCAGGATCCGGACGTTATTCTGGTAGGTGAGGTGCGCGATAACGAAACTGCCGAAGCCTGTCTGAAAGCGGCCTTAACAGGTCACTTGGTGCTTTCTACCTTGCACACCAACGAAGCTTTGGGTGCCATTCCCCGTTTGATTGATATGGGTATGGAGCCGTTCTTGTTATCCAGTTCTTTGGCCTTGGTGGCGGCACAGCGTTTGGTACGTATTTTGTGTCCGTATTGTAAAGTGCCTTACCGCCCTGATCCGGGTGTGATAGCCAAGATTATTACCGAAGGCCATTTTAATCCGAAAGAAGCCAGCACATGGACGTTCTACCGTTCGGTGGGCTGCCCGAAATGTGTAGGTACCGGCTTTATGGGTCGCCGTGCTATTTACGAAGTGTACCGCATTAACGAAGAAGTGCGCAATATTATTTACAAAACGCAGGACTTGGTGGAAATGCGCCGTGCGATTGACCGTAGCGGTGCTTTGAACTTACGTGGTAACGGTTGGCGCAAAGTGGTTAAAGGCCTCACGACCATTGAAGAAATTTTAAGTATTACTACAGACGAATAATAAAGGGGTTTTATGCAAAAATACAGTTACGTAGTGAAAGACGGAAACGGTAAAACGCTGAAAGGCAGTATTAATGCGGAAAGCCGTGAAAGAGTGATTTTTGCCCTGCAAAATAAAGGATATATTATTTTGGAGGTGCGGGAAGGCACGGGCGGTACTTTGTTTGGTAAAACAGCCGGCACTAAAAAAGTGGGCGGAAAAGTGCCGGGGCACGTATTGGCCTTCTTTGCTGAACAGCTTTCTACCCTGATTGCCGGTGGTGTACCGTTGGTGCGTGCCGTGTCGCTCTTGAGCGAATATGCTTCTAACCCGAAGTTGGGTGTGGTGCTTAATCAGGTTGCCAAAGATATTGCGGCGGGTAACTCGTTTCACTCGGCATTGTCCCGTCACCCCAAGACCTTTGATAATATTTGGCTCTCCTTGGTGAATGCCGGTGAAGTGGGTGGAAACTTGGCCGATACATTGGGTCAAATTTCTCAATATATTAAAACACAAGAAGGTATGAAAAGCAAAATCATTACAGCCATTACCTATCCGGCTATTTTGATGTTTGCCTCTGTGGGTGTGTTAATTTACTTTATTTTGGGTATTGTACCTACTTTTGCCCAAATCTTTAAAGATTTTAACATTGAGCTACCCATGATTACCGTCGTGGTGCTTGGTATTTCCGGATTTTTAATCAATCACGGTATTTTGTTGATTGTGGGTATCATTGCGTTATTTTTGGGATTCCGCTTTTATATCAAAACTCCGGAAGGTAAAAAACGTTGGCACTCTTTCTTGCTGTCATTGCCTTTGTTTGGTAACTTCCTGCGTAATATTTATTATTCCCGCATGTTGACCACTTTGGCAACGTTGTTGCGCAGCGGTGTAACTATTTTGAATGCCATTGTGGTATTGGAAGAGTCTTTCAACACCAACGTGATTATTCAAAGTGCTTTGCGTCAAGCCAAAACACAGGTGGCAGGGGGTAAGTCTATTTCCGATTCTTTCCGCGCAGCCGGCGTATTTCCGGGGCTGATGACGGAAATGATGCTGATGGGTGAAGAGTCTGGTAAATTGCCCAGCATTATTGCCACCCTTTCTAAGTTCTATGCTGATAACGTGGACCAGTTTATTGCCCGTTTCTCAGCGGTTATTGACCCTATCTTGATTTGTGGTGTGGGTGTGCTGATCGGTATTATTGTGGCCTCTATCTTCTTGCCGATCTTTAAGTTGTCCCAAATTGGCGGACAGTAAGGAGAGCTTGACTATGCAGTCTAAAAAGACGCTTCATAAGGCTGGTTTTACATTATTAGAAGTGTTGGTAGTGGTGGTGATTGCCGTCACGGTGACCATGTTCTCGGTGCCTGCTTATAAAAAATCGCAAGCCCGTGCGCAATATATGACTGCTTCCGGTGTGTTGATAGAGCTGGCCACGGCGACGCAGATGTTGATGGAATCTTATCCAAATTTGGTGATTTCCTCCGCTGCCTTTAATACCAATGAAACCACTGACGCCGCTGAACCGACCAATTCAACGGCTGCTAAATGGATGAGAGGCCAAAATTATTTGGCAAAAGTCAATTTTAATTCGAATGGTACGTATATGGGATACACCTATTCTTTCAGTACGCAGGGAACGGCTGCTTGCGGAGATGAGTGTACTAAAGAAAGGGCCATAGCTTGTATGGCGAATGAATCTCATATGATTGATGTCTATCAATGTGCATGGATTAGCATGGACGACGGGTTATTGCATAATCTTGAAAATTAATGATGAAGTAGGAATATTATGAAAAATAAAAAAGGGTTCACTTTAGTTGAATTGTTAGTGGCGGCCACAATTTTGGGTATTTTGGCTGTTTTTGCCACTACTTCTTACCGCAACAGCGTAGCGGAAAACCACTGGGCGCAAGCCCGTGCCGTTACCAAGCAGTTGGCCGGAAGTTTGCAACGGGTCAAGATGGATTACCCTTTTCTTTCCTTTGAGGCAGGTAAGATGACGAGCAATGTTTATTTGGATACGGTCTGCCCGTTGGACTCTACCCTCACAGCAGAGACAGTTTTTCGGCGGGGGGACTTGATCTCCTGTGGTTATTTGGAGGGCGGTGCATGGAAAAATAAATATTTTGAGTATTGGGTGTGTGGCTCTACCCCTTCTACTGCTCCTTGCAATAGTACCAGTCATCAAGATAACGAGGGGCAGTATCCGTTGGCTTGCGTGACGGTGAAAGAGACTGCTAAGTTGCCTTCGCAATTTTTATCCAATACTTTCTGCGTGCATGAAACAGGTGAAGCAAAAGAGTGCCGTGTACAAAACAGTGCTGAGGTCTGCGTTCCCATTTAGGAGTGTTTTATGAATAAAAAGGGTTTTACTTTAATAGAAATTTTGTTTGTTTTGCTACTCATCGCTTTGGTGGTTAGCTTGGCTGTTCCGGTGATGCGATCGGTACGTTACGATATTCGTAACTCTCAAGCAAAAAACGCGTTAAAGAAACTCTTGGAAGCCCGCCGTTCTTTTTATCAGAATACAAAAGGGGTAGATATTCTGGCGGAAGCCACTTTTAAGGGAAACTCGGCCAGATCTTTTGCTTCCC
Organism: Elusimicrobiaceae bacterium; assembly: GCA_017468055.1. Taxonomy (GTDB): domain Bacteria; phylum Elusimicrobiota; class Elusimicrobia; order Elusimicrobiales; family Elusimicrobiaceae; genus Avelusimicrobium. Next base: position 10,247 of record JAFUJU010000021.1, on the reverse strand, counting down.
AAGCCTGTAGCCAACAGAGTACCAGTGGTATTCCTTCCTCAGCGCAAGAAAAGGCCGATCCGGCGCAATTATTTGCTTGCGGTTTTGCTAATTGGAAAGATTTTTCTTCTATTCCTTATACTTTTTATTTTTGTGACCATTGGTCGGCCACCTCTCACACAAATGCCTTCTGTCAGAATAAAGGAGACGACGGCAGAACTATGGCCTTGTTTGCTTATGTGCATGAAGATGACAAAAGATTAGGCGGAGATAAATATTATTTGCTGGAAGACGGCACCACCCAATATTATGTAGCTGTGGGATGGGATGGACAAATTTATGATAATTTGGAGTAAAAAAATGAAAAAAATTTTAAAAAGTCTTAAAGGTGTTTCTTTGTTGGAGGGACTGATAGCTTTGTTGCTTTTAGCCATCGTTGCTACCGGTACTTTTGGAGTTTTATTAAGCACTTCCCGCAAAAGTGCCGCGCCTGATATCCGCGAAGAAATGGCCCTAGCCGTAGAGAAAGCCCAACAAATGCTGCAAGTATATGTTTATTCCGGAGATGCATCATCGGCACGGTATGATATCGGCACTGACTATGCTGACGGTATTATGGGTGGTTTGTGCGGAGACGAAGCGCAGAATATAGCGGCCCCTTTGGCTACCGGAACGCACGATATTTCCTGCTTATTGCCTCCTATTTGTGACAAAAATAATAACTCGGAGTTTTCTTACACTGTTTCGCGGGATACCAGTGCAACGGATTTGCGCCCCAGAGCGGCGGATTTATCGAAGAAAAGAAATTCATTTGGGGATACAACTTCTGTGAGTAATGCACGGAGTGTTGAAGAGATCCGTGTTCAATTTGCTATTTCTTGCAATGGGTACACATTATGAAAAATAAAAAAGGGTTTACATTAACAGAGGTATTGTTGGCTGTCATGATTGTGGGGCTGATCTCTATATCTTTGGCCGCCTTGACCCGTTCTGCTGCGCGGGAGTCCGGTGTCGGTCGTAGCCGGATTATGCTTCGCAATAATTTATCTACGTTTATGCGTACTTTGCGTAGCGACCTGATGACGGCCAGTATTGTTCACGAATGTGCCCTTTGCGACACAGCAGGCGATCAGGCTGAGTTTTCTGTGGCGAACGGTGCAACTGTGCCGTTGCTCCGTTTAACCAAAAATCAAACGCATAAAGGGGCCTCTATTAATGCCCAAACGCCTGTATCCGTTATGTATTGTTTTGAAAAGGGGTCAGATACCACGAATATCGTGCCGGCAACTGCTACCCGCGGTGGTAAAATTTACCGCTATGAATATACGGATACTTCTTTAGTCCCGCTTTGTAGTGAGGTTATTTCCTCGGGAAAAATGGTGTTGAACAGTGTAAAATATATTCCCAGCACGGAGGGCTATGCCGTGCCGATGATCGGACGCAGACATTTTAGCCGTTCCGGATTAAACAGCATGTTGCGGGTGAATATCATTACGGAATTAAATTCTACGCCGGTTGTAAATGAAACGGTGGAAGAAACTTTTGCTGTACCGATTGGCTATTAAAGGGGATGAATGATGATTAAAAATAATAAAAGAGGCGCAGCCTTGATGCAGGTTTTGTTGATTACAGTTATTTTGGCCGGTATTACCACCATGATTTTGCGGGCTAATTTGTCCCGCACGTCTTCTGCCCGCAAAACCCGTCGGCAGGTTTCTTCCCAAGTGCTTATTCAGTCTTGTATGGCGCGTGTGAATGATTTGTGGAGTTCTAAAAGTCCGGAGGCGTTCCGTCGGGATATGGCAGACGGGACTATGTACTGCAGCGGTAGCGGTACGGGAGATACGTGTCCTTCGGGCAATCAGGTCAAAACAATGACTTGTACGTTTGATAATTATACAGTGCAAGCCCGCATGGGGGATCTGACTTCCGAAGGTTTACGTTCTATAACGTATGAAATCATTGAAGGAAGTGACTACTTGTAAAAAATGGGGGCGCACACGATGAGAAAATTTCTTTTTGTCATGGCAGGGATTTTTTTGAGTGTGGCTATGCAGGCGCAAGGTTTGTCCTTTTTGCAGGAATCCTTGGGTGATAATGCGGTAGAGGCCCCTTCTTCCAATATAGACTTGTTAAAAAAATCGTTAGGAAATTCGGACGTTGCTGCGCCGGTTTCTTCTGTCGCTGCTGAAAAATCCAATAAAAAAGACACTCCTAAAAAAACAGCATCTAAGCCGTCTACTCCGGCTATTGGGGCCGAAAAGACGGGAAAAAAAGATACACCGAACGCTGAACCTGTGTTGCAACCCTCTGTAGAAGAGAAAGAAAAAGCGAAAGCCCCTGCTTCCAAACAGGTCGTTACCAAGACAGCTATTGAAAAAGAATTAGAAAATAATAATGCGTTGGCAGAAGCGGAGCGTGAGGGGACCCCTAAGCCTTCTGCCGATAAAGAAAAAGAAGAAGCTGCGGCGGAGGCTGCTGCTCAGGCGGAGTTGGATTATGCCGCCCGTATGCTGCAACGGAGCAAAAAAGAAGTCAATAAAGGCCGTTTTATTCCGGGCCCTGCTTCTAAGACGGCACAAGCCTCTACACCGCCTAAAGATAAACCTTTTAATCCCAATACCTTCCGTCCGGGGGTGGAGTGGGTAAAAAGCAATAGTAAACATTTTATTATTTACACGCAAAAAAGAGACGGCGGGATCGGCTCTTCCAATATGTCCATGGCTTTTGAGTCCGCCTATGCTACATTACGGCGCAATATTCCATGGATGATGACCAACAAAGTGCGCGTATTTGTCTATCAGGACCATGGAAGTTATTTGAAATATGAGCCTAGTGCTAAAGCATGGACGCGGGCCTTGGCTTATCCTACCCGCGGGGAAATTGTAGTATATGATGAGCCGGGCAAACAGCAAGAACTCAAAGAAGTATTTACGCATGAGTTAGTGCATATTTTTACGCAACAATTTTTTGATAAACATCACTCCAACCGCTTGGTGACTCCTACCTGGTTAGATGAAGGGTTGGCCGTATATATGGAAGATCAGGCTTATAACGGAACAAAGGGCGGTCCTTGGGCGAATGATTTAAGAACGTATAATTTGATGAGAAGTAAATCCAGCCCTACCGAGGAATTTGGCTCCAGCCGCGCCAAAACTTTTCAATCAGCGCCTCGTCGCGGAAAGCCCTTGGTGTTGATGCCGTTTGGACAATTTATGCAAGAAGGCTCTTTGGCGGCATTGGAAGCGCGTGATAAAACGCAAGACTGGTATTTGCAAGCCTATGCCATGGTGCGTTTTTTGTTAAATCCGGCAGGATCTTCCTCCCCGTCTAACCGCATGCAGTTTGAGCAGTTTACGCGCCTGCTTTCTCAAGGAGAACAAGTGCGTGATCCGGCTACAGGATTTGTAATGCAGGATAAAAACGGTAAACCGGTTTATCGCCCTTATTCCGTAGAAAAAGCCTTGGGAAAGGCATACCGTTACGGAAGTGCGGCAAACTTTGAAGATGCGTTTTGGAAATGGGTGAAAACCGTGCGATAAAAATTTAAATATACCCGTTATACAGCATAAGATATATATCTTATGCTGTTTTTTTATCTGTGAAAATGCAACTACGTACGGGAAAAAACAGATCAAAGTTGACAAAATAAAAAAAATTTGATATAATAACAAAATACAAACGGAATCTCTGAAGTTTGTATTTTTTTGTCCTTATTTTCTCCACTATTATTTTTCTACTGTGTTTTACCGTTCTTAAACGGCTCTTTTTGTTGTCCTCTTATTATGACCTCTTCTAAACTAAAAATATCTTTGTCAAAGAAAAAAGGTGCAGCTGTGAGCGCGGCATTCCCATATCGAAAAGAATATGCTGAACGCTTGATTGCTTTTTTTGACATATCCGCTTTTACCGTCACGGAAGTGATGAAAAAAGACGGCTCTGTTTCGCTGTTGGAAACCGCGGCAGAGCTACCCACTTTTGCCGCTTTTGCGCGCAGCCTGGGTATTACTCAAGAAGTGCTGGCCCGATGGGAAAAAGAGTATCCTGATTTTGCACAAGCCTGCCAAAAAGCACGGGATTTGCAAGGGAATATTTTGATCCAGAATAGTTTACGCGGCAATTATTCTTCTTCGTTTGCCGTATTCACTGCTAAAAATTTATTGGGTTGGAACGATGGAAAAGAAGAACAAAAAAAGCCGGAAGTCCCTTTGATTGTTCGTTGGGAGAAATAGAATGCCTCGTCTGAAAAATCAGAAATTAAGCCAAACAGTTGTTATTCCTTACAAGCCGCGCTACCCACAAACCTTGATTCATGACGCTTTGGAAAAACACCGTTTTAATGTATTGGTGACGCATCGTCAAATGGGTAAAACGGTTTGTGCCATTAATCACCTACTCAAAAGCGCACTGAAAAATCAAAGGCCCGCTGCCCGCTATTTTTATATATCTCCTTTCCTGAAACAAACCAAGCTGATTGCTTGGGATTATGTAAAGCGTTTCACGGCACCATTGCCACGCATAAAATTATCAGAAAGCGAACTATGTGTGCAATTGCCCAATGAAGCTAAAATCTGGCTATTGGGGGCGGATAATCCGGACGCTTTACGCGGTACGTATGCTGACGGTGTGGTTTTGGATGAATATGCCCAAATCAAGCCGGATGTATTTGATGAAATTGTCCGTCCGATGTTGCTCTCGCGGGAAGGCTGGGCCTTGTTCACGGGTACGCCAAAGGGCCAAAACCAATTTTATGATTTGTATCAACAGGCCTCTAAGGCCATGGCGGTGCAATCTTCCCAATGGTGGTGCGGGGTTTTTCCGGCAGATCAAACCGGTATTATCAGTGAAACAGAATTGGCCAATATAAAAGCGCATACCCCTGAACATTTATTTCGTCAGGAATATTTGTGTGATTTTACCGCAGATGCCGAAGATGTGCTGATTAGCCTGAGTGATGTAATACAGGCAGAAGAGCGAAAGTACAGCAGTAGTGAAATTCGTTACGCACCTAAAATTATCGGGGTAGATCCGGCCCGATTTGGGGCGGACCGAAGCGTGATTTTTAGACGTCAGGGATTGCAGAGTTTTCCGCCGGAAGTATTTTCAAAAACCGACCAGATGACGTTGGCTTCACGGGTGGCAACTACGATAGATTCTTTCCGTCCGGACGCGGTATTTATTGATGCCGGTTGCGGTGGAGGGGTGATAGACCGCTTGCGCCAACTGGGCTTTGATGTAATAGAAGTGAATTTTGGCTCCTCAGCCCTTAAAACAGGTCAATATGCCAACAAGCGGGCAGAAATGTGGGGGGAAATGAGAAAGTGGATTTCCGGTGGAGGAGCTTTGCCCGTATCTGCCCAGTTAAGGGCAGATTTATGCAGTGTGCGGTATAGTTTTGATGCTGCCGGAAAAATGAAGTTGGAAAGTAAAGAAGAGCTAAAAGCACGTTGCGGTAAAAGCCCAGATTTGGCAGACGCGCTGGCTCTTACTTTTGCGATGCCAGTGCTGAAAAGAAAAAGTGAAATTTCTTCTTTTGCCCAAACGGAATACAATGTTATTTAAAACTAACAAAAAAGAAGTTGTTTTTGTTTCTGCTTATCAGACACCGACGTAAAAAAATAAAATACTAACAAAAAACTTGACAAAACTAACAAAATATGCTATATTATTTTTATCAAGTTTATCTATAAAATCTTCGCCCATTCGGGCAAAATATACTTACAACATTGCACCAAACATCAGCGCCAACATCAGCGCCAAAAAAACAAAAGTTACTAAGCCGGAAATCCAAGCCGCACTGCGCTTGCTTCCCCGCGGAAAAATCTTACGCGTAATGATATAAAACCCTGGAAAGGATAAAAGAAGTACAAATATTAAAATAGCCGCCAGTTCCCACATATTTTTCTCCTTTTGGATTTTTTTATATCCTAATAAATTTTCGTTTTACTTGCACTAGTAACATTCTAAAAAGGTGGTTTATGACAGAGAATACACATGAAACGGAATTTTTCCGCAAGCAGTATGATGCGATGAAAGCACAGGCTCAGACTTGGCAAAGCACATGGAAAGAGCTGGCCACATTCATTGCTCCGACACGTGGTTTTTTTGAGGGAGAAACCACGAATCACGGCAAAAAAATTGATCATCGTCGTTTGATAGATTCTGATCCGATGTTGGCGGTGGAAGTCCTCTCGGCGGGTATGATGTCCGGCCTTACCAGCCCCAGCCGCAGTTGGTTTGAGCTTTCCCTGAGCAACGGACGCTTGATGAAAGAAACCGGCGTACGGGATTGGTTGTATGAAGTACGGCGCAGAATGGAGGAAGTTTTCAGCCGTAGCAATATTTATAACACTTTACACAGTTTTTATCAGGAAATTTCAGTTTTCGGCACGGCGGCATTTTTGTTGGAAGAAGATATGGAACGTGTAATTTCTTGCCGCAGTTTTACTGCCGGAGAATATGTGTTAGGTACGGACAGTCGCGGAAAAATAAATGCTTTCGGGCGGGAATTTTCCATGACGGCTGAACAAATGGCAGAGCAGTTCGGTCGGAAAAACTTGCCGCATTTTATTGCTCGACGGGCCGAGGAAAAAAGTGCTGAATGGTTTAAGGTGATGCACGTGATTATGCCCAATCCACAGGCAGATGCAGAAAAATCGGATTTTAAACACATGCCATTTGTATCTGCTTATTTTACGCCGCAAGGCCATTTGCTCAGACAAGGAGGATATCTGGAATTTCCGGTAATTGCTGCCCGTTGGGAAGTGAAAAATTCCGGCGATATCTATGGCCGTGGTCCGGGCTGGAAAAGTTTGGGCGATGTGAAAATGTTGCAAAAGATGCAAAAAGCCAAATTAGTGGCCTTGGATAAAAACACGAATCCTCCTATGATGGTATCAGCCAATGTGCAGGGAGAAGTAAATTTGCTACCGGGTGGTTTAACGCGCTATAACGGTACCACCGATGCGGCGGTAAAACCGGCCTATCAGGTATCTATTGATTTCGCTGCTTTGGAAAATAGTATTGAAAGGGTGAAACAAACTATCAAAAGCCAATTCTTTGCCGACGTATTTTTAATGCTAAGTACGCAAAACTTTGCCCGAATGACCGCCACAGAAGTGGCCGAGAGACACCAAGAAAAAATGTTGGTATTGGGGCCGGTGTTGGAAAGATTAAAAAATGAACTTTTGGATCCGCTAATTGAGCGTACTTTTGCCATTATGTTCCGCCGGGGTGTCATTGCTTTGCCGCCGGAAAAACTGGAGGGGGAAGAAATAAAAGTGCAGTATGTATCTATGATTGCACAGGCACAAAAAGCCAATGGTATAGGCAATATTGAACAGGGAATAAATTTTATTTCCCGTCTGGCGCAGGGTAATCCGGAGGTGCTGGATAAAATTAACTTTGATGCCGCTGTGGAAGAAGGACTGGATTTGCTGGGGGTGCCGCCTGTTTTGCTTCGGTCTGAAGAAGAGACCCGTCAAATACGTGCCAATCGCCAAAACATATTGGCCGCGCAAAGACTGGGGGAAGAGGTTGGCATTCAGAAATAAAATCTAAAAATAATGCTGCGGCGCGTGGCAGCCTAAAATTAACGAGCGCCCCTACGCAGTGGGGAGGGAAAAGAGATTCTTTTCCTTCCCCGTAAAGCAGGAGTCGGATATGCAGAAAAAAACAGCAGAAAAAAGAAATCAGGCGGATTTGGCAACCGTTCTGAAATTACCACAGGGGCGGCGTCTTTTGTGGCGTTTATTGCAGGCAGGGCAGCTGGAAAGTCATGGTTTTGTACCGTCGGACCCATATGCTACAGCTTTTCACTGTGGGCAGAAAAGCATCGGGCTTTTTTTGCAAAGCCAAATTTTAGAAGTTTCCCCGCTTATATTGGCTCAAATGCGGGCAGAGTATTTATCTGAAAGAAATGCCAGACAGCAGGAAATTAATCAAGAAAATGAGGAAAATAATGATGCCTGAAACAGAAAAAAATATAGCCCAGAATGAAAACAATTTCAATGCCGGCGAAATAGCCGGCAGGCTGAGCGAGGAAGAAAAGACCGCTCTTTCTCATCAGCCGGTAACGGAAGAAAAGTCCCAAAATAATTACGAGAACTTAAAATTGCCGGAACATTTGAAAGGGTGCGAACTACATTGGCAATCTTTCAAACAGTTAGCGGCAGAGTTGGAATTATCTGACGAGACGGTGCAAAAATTGCTGGATTGGGAGGCCAAAACAACGGCGGACGGACGGAAAATATCCGACGAAACGCGCAGCCAAATCTTAGCAAAATGGACGGCGCAAACCAAAGAAATATTCGGGCCGTATTACCAAAAACACGTGACGAATGCATTGGCGGCGGCGCAACGTTTTGGAGGAGAAGAATTACGGATGTTGTTGGACGCTACAGGGCTGGGCAGCCATCCGGTTATTGTAAAGACTTTTCATGAAATCAGTAAGCAAATCAGTGAGGATAGCTCTGTGGGAGGTATGGCGCGCACCGGCACAGACAAAACTTTTACTGAAGCTTTGTACGGGAAAACCGTCTGACGGTTTTCTTCGTCCGTAAGGACCGAATCAAATAAGGAATTTTATGTATGGCTATTATTGCAGATAAACATTATAACCTGTTGGATTATGCCAAGCAATTTGACCCCTCCGGTCAGGAGTTGGCCATTGCGGAAGTATTAAGTCAATCCAATGATATCATCGGTGATGCATTGGTGGTAGAAAGTAATTTAGATTCAGGACATGAATATGCCGTTCGTACCGGCATTCCGGAAGGTACGTGGCGCAGAGCTTATCAAGGTATTGAGCCGGCAAAAGCCACTACCAAAGTGGTGGTAGAGGGGTATGGCACTTTGTCCGCCTATTCTGTAGTGGACAAACTGGTGGCTGAAAAAGGGGGGAATTTGCAGGCTGTACGCACCGGTCAAAGCAAAGCAATTATTGCCGGTATGTCTAACACCATGGCCAGCAACTTAATTTACGGCAATGCCGGAGAAACGCCGGAACGTTTTACCGGTTTGGCGGCCCGTTACAATACGCTTACCGAGGCTGAAAGTGCCCGCAACGTTATTAATGCCGGAGGGGAAACGGACGGACAAAACTCCTCTATTTATCTGGTGGTATGGGATACGGATAAGATTTTTACCTTTTTCCCGCACGGATCTAAGGCCGGTATTGAACGGGTGGACCACGGACTGGTAAATCATACCGATATGGAAGGGAACGAATATCCTGCTTACAAAGAGTATTTCGAATGGAAGCTCGGTTTGGCGGTACAAGACTGGCGTTATGCGGGGCGTATCTGTAACATTGATGTGACCCATGTTTCCGAAGATCTGATTGACAAAATGTGTGAACTTGAAGAACGGATCCAAAGTTTAAACTTGGGCAAACCATTCTGGTATATGAACCGCACCGTCAAAGCAGCCTTGCGTAAGCTGACCAGCAATAAACACAATGTACAATATACGCCGGATCAAATTACCAGCCGTCCGTTAATGACGTTTAACGAAATTCCGGTGCATATCTGTGATGCTATCACGGATACAGAAGACGTGGTGCTTTAATGTTTCCGCCGGAGCAAACAGGCTCCGGCGCATGGGCTAGGCCCTGATGATAGGAGAAAGTATGTTAATTGATTCTACTTTAGTTCTTTCTGATAAACAGGCAATTACTGCCTCTTGCGCTTCCGAGCATATCATTGACCAAGGATCCGCTGGTGATGCCTGCATGCATGCAGTAGTAGTAGCACAGGCGGCAGAAGAGTTTGTCGGAGTGAGTGAATTAAAAGTTTCTTTGCAAACTTCTGATCAGGCAGATTTTGAAGTTTGTCAGGAGTTGGCTTCCGTTTCCTTTGGAGAAGCGGATTTGAAAGGTAAACAAACCTTGCTTAAAATGGTTTTGCCTTTGGGAGCCAAAAGATATATCCGCGGTTATTATCATGTAACAGGTACGGCAACGGCAGGGAAGGTGTCGTTGTTTGTTACGGACTGTTCGGATATGTAACCCATGCCTAGGGACGCGGTTTTGGGTGTCGGCCGCGTCCCTCCGAATATAGTTTATGGAAAATACAAGAAACAGGTGAGTTTTTGAGGAATTGGGGGAACGGTGGTTGGGGATGTGGAAAAAAATGAAAAATAGCAGGTTTTTTGCTCAAAAAACCTCTGAAAAACGTCAAAAAGCTTCAAAAAATATCAAAAATCCTCCTTTTTGAGTCAAAATCTTCAGAAAATAGTTGGTATAGAAAGAACGATTGTTATTCTTTTTT
>JAFUJU010000020.1 GCA_017468055.1 Elusimicrobiaceae bacterium | reverse complement strand
TCCGGCCTGCAGGCATTTTGGGTCAACAAAATGACCGGAAGGCAAACTCTATACTGGGCACCATTTAAAAACACCCGAGAGGGTGTTTTTTTATGACCAGTAAGCGCATAAACTGCTTTGTGCGCGTTAGGATTTGAAAGACGGAGCGATGTTTTTGTTTGAGGGGTCAAACCCCGAAAGGCAAAAACCGCGAGTCCGGCCTACAGGCATTTTGGGTCAACAAAATGACCGGAAGGCAAACTCTATACTGGGCACCATTTAAAAACACCCGAGAGGGTGTTTTTTGTTGTCATTTTTTAACGGATAAAAAGAAAAAGCTTGACTTGTTTTTTTTTTTTGATACAATTTTTCATAGTAAAAATTGGACCAAAAAAGGAGTCTGGTGTATGAAAAATTCATTTAAACGTAATATCAGCGGTTTTACGCTGATCGAACTCTTGGTAGTGGTGCTTATTATAGGCATACTCTCGGCCGTTGCCTTACCGCAATACACAACAGCTGTAGAAAAAAGCAGGGTGAGCGAAGCAGTAAGTAATATGAGAGTGATCAGAGATTCGTATGATCGGTATTTTTTGGCCAATCCGAATGGAACAGAAAAATTTAAAAATTTTACAGATGTAGATTTGTCGGGTGGCAGTTGGGACGGAGAGGATTCTTACGTAACTAAAAATTTTAGATACGATTTTAGAAATGGCGGAGTGGAAGTTTACCGTACAAATGGAGAGTATAATCTTTTGTTGGCGAAAACGGGCGGATATGCAGCTTGTTCGTCAGTACCAACCGGAGAATGGTGCAAAGGGTGCTATGCAGAAAATACGAATTTGGGTTCTAAAATTTGCAAGGGGTTGGAATCACAAAATTTCGTATATGTAGAAGGAGATTTATAAAATTAAAAAGCCGCCCGAAAAGGCGGCTTTTTGATGAGTTGCAATTTCAAATTTGCATTTTAAAATTTTACGCCCAGCTTAAGCATGATTGTCCAATACTGGAAATCATCATGACCGAAGCGGTCTTTCATATCGCTACGCAGACCGACCCAATTGTAGCGGCCTTCGGCGCCGAATACTACCGTTTCATCAATGTCAAATTCCAAGCCGGCACCCAACATCCATGCCAAGTCTAAGCTGTCATACGTTTCTGTAGAAGCGGCTGTTGTATTTTTTTCTTTGGCATACATATAGCCCGCACCAATACCTGCCGTACCGTACAAGCGGGTCATGGATTTGGGAAACAAATATACGCGTCCTGCCACCAAACCTGTACCTACGCCGGAACGGTAGTTGGCAGCGTCTCCGGAAGAGAGCGTGACTTCTTCTCCTTTGGAAAATCCGGTATAGTTTCCGTCTAAGCCTAAAGTTAACCACGGCAAAATATTGCGCACAAAAGCCAGTCCGGCCGTAAAGCCCGTATCGCCGATTTCTAATGTTTGTCCGTTTTCCGTCCATTCTCCATCGGGCAAGGCCACCCCGCCAAAAAATTCAACACGGGTCGTATTGGTATCCAAACCGTATTTGGGGGTATCTTCGTAATCACAGCAGGCATAACGGTCTGCCGCGTACAAAGCCGGTGTACATAAAAGCACTGCTAAAATGATGAGTTTTTTCATAATTCTCCTTATTAATAAAACTACTTTTATATTCTAATTTTTTGTTTCCGGTTTTACAATGATTAATTCCGGATGCGGATCTTGAAATTTGCCGGAGGATACGTTCTCTAGAATTTCGGCCCATTGTCCGCGGGCTTTTAAGATTTGCTCGCAAATATCCCGCACAGCACTATCTCCTCCGCGTTTGGGGGAGGAATAAAGGGCTACCTCTTGCACTTCTTGCACTCCATTGGCCACGGTTAAAGGCAAACCGACGGTTTTAAGTACACCCAAATCGGTAATATCGTCACCGATGAAAGCGGTTTCTTCGGGGGTAACTCCAAAGCGTTGGCAGGCGTCCAACAAGGCGGCGGGTTTATTCATGGCGTGATAATACAGAATATCCATTCCCAGCAGTTCTGCCCAATCTTTCAGCACAGGGGCACTACCGCGAGAAATAATACCTGTGCGCACCCCGCAGGATCGTAGGAACATCATACCCATACCATCCAAAGACTCAAAATTTTTGATTTCTACACGCTGTCCGCACGGGTCAGTGTACCAGCAAAGTTTACTGTCGGTCATTACACCGTCTATATCCGTGAGCAAGAGTTTTAAGTTTTTAGCTTTTTGAATAAACTTTTCTTTCATACTTAAATTATATCATTTCGCTTTGCGGGGTTTTGTAAGATGTAAAAATTATATAATGAATGTATGCGAAAAGTTTTGCTTTCATTCATAGCTTTTTCTTTATTCGTATTGGGCTGTACTCCTAAGACGGTTATCAGCCAAAGCTATGACTTTGATCAAATGAACCGCATCGGCATTATGGGGTTTGCTTCTCCGTATAATGGGCTGAGCGGAGTGGAAAATTTATTTGCCAAATATTTAATCCAGTCGGGTTTTAAAGTGGTGGAGCGGGCCCAGTTGGAGCAAGTCTTGCGCGAGCATAATATTTCCGTTTCCGGATATTTGTCTCCGGCCACCACGCGTAAAATAGGGGAAATATTGGGAGTGGATGTGTTGCTGATTGGAGAAGTAACTTCTTATACCCCCACCCGTACGGAGCTGACGATGGTGGCCAGCCGTCGCACGCAGGCGCGTCCTGTATATAGACAAAATGTAATGCAGTTGGCAGACGGAAGTTATGCGGCCTATACGCAACAGGTAGGGACAGAATATTCCCACAGTTCTGACGTCAGACCTACTGAATATACCATCAATGCCCAGGTGGGTATCATCGCCAAACTGGTAGATGTGGAAACGGCAGAAATTGTATGGATCGGGTCTTTAGATGAAGAAAGCTCCAGTGCCCTGGACGCGGCCGATTATATCGCGCGCAGTTTGGTAAAGAGCTTTACAAAAGAGCTGGCTAAACTTCGGGGGGAATAATGAGACCCGTTACCGAACAGCAAAAGAAGTTGTATTCTCTAACGTTAAACGGATTTTTTTTCATAGTAAAAGCAGTAACGGTAGGAGCCGTTGTTTTAATAGGGGTATTGATACTGAGCCAAAGCGCCGTTGCCCCGGTCAGTACACGTTTGTTGAGCACGTATGCGTTGGAATATACCACTAAAACCGTTAAACCCTATCGTCATTTTTTCCCCAAGCCATATATGGTAAATTTAGAAGAAGAAACGAGGTAAATTATGTTGGATATCAAACAAATTATCGCAAATCCGGAAGAAACCAAACGCCGTTTGTCCTTGCGCAAACCGGCTTTGGCTGCCCAGATAGATGAAGTGTTGGGTGAATACGAATCTTATAAAAAAATCTTAGCGGCTGTTGAAGAGTTGCGTGCCAAACGCAATAGCTTGTCCAAACAAATCGGCCAAATTAAAAAAGAGCAAGGTGACGAAGCCGCCAAAGAAGCCATGGCCCAAGTGGGTCAACTAAAAGAAGAAATGGCCCAAAAAGAAGCCGAATTGGACCCCTTAAAAAAGAAAATAGATGATTTGCTTTTGAGTATTCCCAATATGCCTTATGCAGATATTCCGGTGGGAAGCAGTGATGCAGATAATCCGGAGTACATTGCCTGTACGGCCGAGTTGCCCAAATTTGATTTTACTCCTTTAGACCATCAAGCCGTAGGTGAAAACTTGGGTATTTTAGATTTTGCAGCCGCTGCCACTTTGTCCGGCAGCCGCTTTGCTCTGTATAAAGGAGACGGTGCCCGCTTGGAGCGCGCCATTATTTCCTTTATGTTGGACTTGCATGCACGCAAAGGTTATACCGAAATTTTACCTCCCGTTATTGTGAATGAAGAAATTTTGTACGGCACGGGCCAACTTCCCAAATTCCGTGAGGATATGTATGAACTAACGGGAGAGCCGAAACAATTTTTGATCTCTACAGCTGAAATTCCGTTGACGAACTTAAACCGTGCCCGCACAATTGCCGAAAGCGAATTTCCTATTAAACTGACTGCTTATACGCCGTGTTTCCGCAAAGAATCCGGTACGTATGGCAAAGATACGCGTGGCTTAATCCGCAACCACCAATTTAACAAAGTGGAATTGGTGATGCTTTCCAAGCCCGAAGAATCTTTTAATATGTTGGAAGTAATGGTGGCCGATGCGCAAAATGTGCTTAAAGAGTTAGGCCTTCCCTACCGCGTGGTGGAGCTTTGCTCCGGGGATATTGGTTTCTCTGCTGCCAAAACTTATGATATTGAAGTATGGATGCCCAGCGAAAACCGCTTCCGCGAAATTTCTTCTTGTTCCAACTGCTTAGACTTCCAAGCCCGCCGTATGGGACTTCGCTACAAAAATGCCCAAGGCAAATTGGAATATGTGCACACCTTAAACGGTAGCGGATTGGCCGTGGGCCGCACATTTGCCGCCATTTTGGAAAATTTCCAACAAGCCGACGGCTCTGTGATTATTCCGCAAGCTTTGCGCCCGTACTTTGGTAAAGACAAAATAGAGGCAAAGAAATAATGAAGAAACTGTTTGCTTTTTTACTCGCCGCGTTTTTAGCGGCGGGGGCCGTATGTCCTGCTCAAGCGGAAATCAAATTGCCGGCGGATATCATAGAACCGGTAACGGTGGGCATCAACGGTGTTTATAGTCTTGATTTTGAGACGGCACACAACAGCATCCAGCATGTCTTTTCTTTGTATCCCAATCACCCCTTTGGGCATTTTGGCAATGCGATGATTGCTTGGGCGCGCTACGAATATGAGTTTGAAACCAGTGATGATAAACAACGCAAAGTGTTTGAAAAAACATTGGATGATTCTATTGCCGGAATTAAAATTTGGCTCAAAGATAATCCGCAAGACCCCAATGCATTTATGGGAATCGGTGCGCTGTATGGACTCAGGGCCATGTTCGCTATGCGGAACCGAAGCTGGATTACCTCTTATTTTTCGGGACGTAAAGCTATTAAAAACTTGGAAAAAGCCTTGGAGCTAGACCCCACTTATTATGATGCCTTTTTCGGGTTGGGTATTTATCAATATTATGCAGGCACTTTGCCCAGTGTTATTAAAATATTAGCCAAGATCGTGGCGATTAAAGGAAACCCGGAAAAAGGGGTAGAATATCTGAATTTGGCCCGTGAAAAAGCCACTTTTACGGCTAATAGCTCCAAACTGATTTTGATTGATGTGCAGAATAACCGCCGAAATACCAAATATTATGCGCCGGAAAAATCTCTGCAGTATATTCGTGAAATCCGCGAACAATTCCCCAAAAATCCGCTCATGCATTATGTAGAAATTATCTGTTTGTTTGAGACGGGAAAATATGATGAAGTGCTGGCGGGAGGAAAAGAATTTTTATCCTTAATCGGAAGTGATAAGTTTTATAAAGAAATTTATATTTCCCGTGCTTATACTGCGATCGGTACAGCCCATATGGCTAAAGGAGAATGGAAAGAGGCCAAAGCCGCCTTTGAAGATATGCAAAAGGCATTGGCAAACCAAGAGCCAAGCCGTTGGGGAGTCTGGAACGAATACCGTTTAGGGCAAGTGTATGATGCATTGGGCCAACGCGACAAAGCTGAAAAACAATATAAAAAAGTCCTTTCTTATAAAGACAAATGGGGTTTTGATGAGATAGCCAAGGAGGGCTTAAAAACCCCGTGGGAGCCGGCCACCGGCAAGGAAACAGGTCCCTTGCCACCGAGTGTATAATCTGTTATAAAATCTTAAAAAGCGCAAGAAAAAATCTTTGCGCTTTTTTTCTTTTAAAATATTTATTAAGAATTTTTCTTAAATATGTTATACTAAAGTGATGTTAAATCAAAAGAAGGAGATGAAAGAATGAAAAAAATATTCGTTGCAGTGCTTGGTGTTTTGTTCTTCACCCCCTGTGTTTTTGCAAACAATTGGGGCTTGGGTTTGAAAGTCGGTACAGGTGAAAACGACCCCAAAGATTTGAGAGAAGTCCCTGCTCCTTATAATAGTGATTCTTTGGATAAGGACGGCTCTTTTTACGGAGTAGAAGCTTTTTACGAATGGAATCTGAAAGATGATAAAGACTTCCTAGGTGTTAAGCTAGGTTATGATGCTTTTGGGGAAAATGAATATAGCTCCGATACCGAGACGTTTACTCCTCCCGCTACGGAAGAAAGTTGGGATTACGATGCTAAGGAAGAAACTTATGCCATTCCGTTGACTATTTATTATAAAAGAGACAATGGGGTAAAAAAATTAAGTTACTTTGCCGGTGCCGGCGTTACTCTTATTAATTCCAAAAGAAGCTTTTCTGAAACCCATGAAAGAGAAGTAAATGATATAGACGAAATAGATGAAGTCCTTGGATCTTCTTCCACCAGCAAAGAAAAAATCTTTCCGCATCTTGTAGCCGGTGCCGAGTATAGATTTACCGAACTTTTTGCCTTAGGTCTGGAAGCTAAATATAACTTTAATGCCAAAGTAAAAAAGCACGGAGCTGTTTTGTCAGACCGCAGCGGTATTAGTGGTGCATTAACAGCCCGATTCTATTTTTAGTAGAAGAATACCTAAAAAACAACTTCTCCCGCAGAGGGAGAAGTTGTTTTTTTGTTGTGATAATTGTTAAGATTTGATAGATGGAAAAAATAAACAGGAGAATGATTATGAAGAAATGGTTGTTTTCTTTGGTTAGTGTGTTGCTCTTTGCACCGATTGCCTTTGCTGATAATTGGGGATTTGGTGTAAAACTGGGTTTAGGTGAAGATGACCCTAAAACCCTTAATCAAGTGCTTGATTCTGTCGGTGGAAAACTAACAGAAGGAGAAGGTATTTTTGGTTTAGAAGTATTGCACGAGTGGAATTTGAATAGTGATGTTGATAAGTTGGGATTAAAAGTTGGTATTGATATTTATGGAGAAAATGAATTTAAAAATTCCTCTGTCAAGGTTACGGAAGATTTTTATTCTTTTCCGATTACTCTTTACTATAAGCAAGATTACGGTGTACAAAATTGGAGTTGGTTTGCCGGAGCTGGAGTTACTTTTATGCGAAGTGAGTTAGATGATACTGATGAAACCTTTAGCAAAAATATAGTATTTCCCCATATAACTGTAGGTTCTGAATATAATTTCACCGAAGTTTTTGCTTTAGGTATTGAAGCCAAATATAATATTAATGCAGAAATAGAGAAAGAAATATATGCTTTGAACTACAAAACCGATCGTAGTGGTTTAAGTGCCTCTTTAACGGCTAGATTCTATTTCTAAGAGAAAAGATATTAAATAAAAACCCCCGCATTAAGCGGGGGTTGCTTTTTAAAATTGTTTAAATAACTTATAATGCTATAATGAAATTAAAAAAGGAGAAGTAGAATGAAAAAATTATTTATTATGGTGCTGAGTGTATTGTTTTTTGCTCCTGCTGTTTTTGCAGACAACTGGGGAGCTGGTATTAAATTAGGTGTTGGACAAAATGATCCGGAGTCTTTGAATGATATTTATGATTATATCGGTGGAAAATTAACGGAAGGAAATGGGATTTTTGGTTTGGAAGTGCTGCATGAATGGGAATTAAACAATGACTTAGACAAGATAGGTGTTAAATTAGGAATTGATATATATGGTGAAAATGAATTAAAATCATATCCTTATAGAATTACAGAAACTATCTATGCGTTTCCTTTGACTGCTTACTATAAACAAGAATATGGCATTGAACGTTGGAGTTGGTTTGCCGGTGCGGGCTTAACTTTTATGAAAGGAGAAATAGAGGATGGACCGGAAACGTATAAAGATAGCCAAGTGTTTCCACATATTGTTGCTGGCGCAGAATATAGATTTACGAAACTTTTTGCTTTAGGATTTGAAGCAAAATATAATATCGGTGCTAAATTGAAAAAAGGGAATTATAAAACGGACCGCAGCGGTATCAGCGGTGCTTTAACGGCTAGATTCTATTTCTAAAAAATGTTAAACAATAAAAACCCCCGCTAATCAGCGGGGGTTTTTGTTAGAGAAAAACTTATTTTTTCTTTTGGCCTTTTACGGTTAAATAACCCATCATGCGGTAAATGAGCTTGGCGGTGTTAAATTCCGTAATCGGATCTGCCTTGCGTTGGCAGGCTTCCACTACGTCCACAGCTACGATATTCTTTTTCTCAATGACGGCGCGGAATAAATCCAACGCTTCATACCACATAAATCCACCGGGTTGCGGAGTACCGGTGGCAGGAATGACGGACGGATCAAAACCGTCCACGTCAATAGTAATATATACCGTATCGGTCAATTTTTTAAGCACTTGCGGAATCAGTTTTTTGATATCACGGTGTTCGTGCATTAAAAAAGTGGTCACTTTGCCTTCATTGATATATTGCTTTTCTTCGCTGGCTACGCTGCGGATACCCACTTGCACCACAGGTACTTGGCGGGAGGCCGGAAACAAAGCACAAGCATGGCTTTTGGGGGTGCCTTCAAAAGTTTCGCGCAGATCTGCATGAGCATCAAAATGCAAAATGCTTAAATTTTTATGTGCCTCAATATACGGTTGGGCCAAAGCTTGAGTAACCGTATGTTCTCCACCGATGTAGAAAGGAATGCACTGTTTGTGTTGCATTAAATTGCGTACGGTTTTGTCCATTTCTTTAAAAGCTTTATTGGTGGAACCGGCGCAATTAACGGCGGGCAAAGTAGCGATGCCTTCTTCCCAAGTTTCGGTTTTGGTTTCTTCGTCCCAAAGTTCAATCTGGGTAGAAGCTTCGATGATGGCGGCAGGGCCTTTGGCCGTACCGTGACCGTAACAAACCGTTTTTTCAAACGGTACGGGCACGACGGCGAATTTACAACGGGCTAGAGAGCTGTTTTTGCTCTCTAGCCCCATAAACTTATCAATTTGTACGTTGTCGCTCACAACAAATCCTGATTGATTGTTATTTGACAAATACAGCGGCAGCGATAACAGTGGTCCACACCCCTTCGGCGCAGACAGCAGACTGCGTGATATTGGTGGTGCGTACAATTTTACCGCTCATTTTCCAGATTTCTTCTTTCTGGTCCCACGTGGTATCATTGTCAAAGTCAATGCCCAGCGTGGTGGACAACATCATAGCCGCCAAGTCTTCGGCATAGTCGCCGGCTTGTTTGTCGGTTTCACCAAAGCTATGGTGTTCGGAGAGATAACCATAGTTGTGTTTGCCGTCTTTCGGAATAGCCACACCTACGGAAGCAGAAATTAAGCGGCGATACTCATTGCTGGTATTGCGGCTGATAACGCAATGCAAAACCTGTCCGGTGCGCAGTTGCTTGACCCCTTTAGAGACGGGAATGATTTTACATCCCGGGGGGAAAATGCTGGAAACAGGCACAATGTTAAACGGAGCAATCTTTGCGTCGCGCAAGGCTTCTTCAAAGCTTGCCAGTTTTTCTTTGTGTCTGCCGATTCCTTTAGTCAGGAATATTTCTTTGGGTACAAACGGTTCGTACATTTTTCTCTCTTAATTCCTTGTGAATTAAATATAATATAAATTATAACAAAATAAGAAATTATTATGTTACATT
>JAFUJU010000019.1 GCA_017468055.1 Elusimicrobiaceae bacterium | reverse complement strand
TGGGTCAGACCGCTGATATCGCTGATTTGTTTGGCTTTTACCCATTTTCCTTCTTCAGGAATCGGGGCCGGATCGTGCTTAGCGCCTTTGCAAACGCAGCACATTTCCTTTACTTCAGGGGTGCATTTTTCGCAGCTCATTGAGATCTCCTATAAAGAATATAAATCTTACTTATATATTTTACAAAAATTTTTCACTTGCTTTTCATATAAAATTCCCCCCTTGCTTTTTTTCAATAACATTTTTACAATGGGGGTATGACGTACCAAATTAGGAGAATTATATGAGCATAAAAACAAAACTAACTGACTTGCCCACCTCCACCTTCGCCTGCGGTCCCAGTCAAGGGCACCCTGTCTTAAGAGAAACCCCCCTTTGCAATACTTATTTTGAACGGAGCCACCGCGCCAAAGATATTTCAACTGACGGCCTTTACAAACAGGCAACCCACAATCTTAAAAAACTTTTAGCCCTGCCTGAAGATTATACCGTTATCTTTTTCATGGGCGGAGCCACACCAGCCTTAGATGCCGTGGCATGGAGCTTAACAAAAAACTCTATTTCCGGTTTAAGTTTTGGGGCTTTTTCTAAATTATGGTGTAAAAAATTGGCCGCTTGTTTGGAAGACACGGTCATCAAAGATTTTAAAGAGCCTGCAGAAGGAGAATTATTTCCCTCTCAAAAACCGGATTACAATGCCAGCCTTGTCGTTTTAACCCCAAATGAAACCTCCACCGGTGTGCAAATTCCCAATGAATATTTGGAAGAAGCCTGGAAACTTAAAGGAGAGGACACCTTAATTGCATGGGACTGCACCTCTTGCGCCGGTGGCAGAAATTTGCCGAAAAACAAATTTGATGTTATGGTATTTTCCATGCAAAAATGTTTTGGTGTGGGTGGCGGAAGCAGTGTAATCATTTTAAGCCCCAAAGCCGTATCTCGCATTGAAGAAGCCAAAAAATTACGCCGCATTCCTTATTCTTTAGATCTTTCTTACGCAGTAGAAAAAGCGGTCAGCAAAATACAAACCGTCAATACTCCCAGCACCACCAATATTTGGATGTTTAATGAAGCCTGCAAATGGATGAATGACAATGGCGGTATTGAAGAGATGGACGCCCTGTGCCGCAAACATGCCAATTACCTGTTGGCTTGGGCTGCCGGTACGGATTGGCTCAAACCCTTGGTCAAAAACGAAGCCAACCGCTCTTACACCACCCTCACCTTAGAAGTAACGGATCCCAACATTGATGCAGCTGATATCAGCAAAGCATTAAAAGAAACCGGTGCCCCGAATTTGCAAGACGGCATTAAAAAATATTCTGCTGTCAAACAAAATTCTTTGCGCATTGCTTGTTTCCCGTTTGTGGATATTAACGGCACCTCCCAGTATGAAAAACTGACCCGTGCCGTAGATGCCATTGTGGCAAATTTGCGCGCTCAACAGGAGGCCTAATGAAAATATTAATTGCAGACAAATTTCCGGCTCATTGGATAAAAGTTTTAGAAGAGCAGGGCCATCAAATTGTTTCCAACCCGTCTTTGGATGAAAACACATTGCCTGAAGCAATCCAAGACCATGAAATTTTGATCGTACGCAGCACTAAAGTGCCTGCCGCCGTCATAGATGCAGGCCAACAATTAAAACTCATCATCCGCGCCGGTGCCGGCACAAATACCATTGATGTAAAACATGCCGCAGAAAAAAATGTGGCCGTCTGCAACTGCCCCGGCACAAACTCCGTGGCTGTGGCAGAACTGACCTTTGGTTTAATCTTGGCCTTAGACCGCCGCATTTGCCATAATACGCAAGACTTGCGTAACGGTGTATGGAATAAAGGTGAGTATGGAAAAGCAAAAGGGATCTTTGGCAGAACCATCGGCATTATCGGTTTAGGAGCCATAGGACAAGAAGTGGCCAAACGGGCCCAAGCATTCGGCATGAAAGTAGTGGGGTATGCCCCCGACGGACGTGCCGAAAAAGTACGCGCTTTGGGCATTACCCCGCAAGAAGATTTGTACCAATTGGCCGCAGAAGCAGACGTCATTACCGTGCACCTGCCGGAAACGCCGCAAACTAAAGGACTTTTTGACAAAAAGTTTTTTGATGCTATGAAAGACGGCTCTATTTTTATTAATGCCGCACGCGGCGGATTGGTGGTAACCCAAGCGCTGGTAGATGCCGTAAAAACCAAAGGAATCAAAGCTGGTTTAGACGTGTATGAAAACGAGCCTAAAGCTTCCGACAGAGTCTTTGACTATGCCCCTTTCTGCGGCGCAGAAAATATTTATGGCACACATCACATCGGAGCTTCTACAGACCAAGCCCAAGATGCAGTGGCAGAATGCACGGTAGGGATCATTACCGAATATGCTGCCAATGGAAAATTTTTAAACAAGGTGAACTAATCATGGCATTAATTAAACCCTTTCGAGGATACCGCCCCTCTAAAAAAGCAGAGCTTGTAGCTAGTCCTCCCTACGATGTACTCAGTTCCCAAGAGGCACGGAAAATGGCCAAAGGGAACCCTTTATCCTTCTTGCATATTGTTAAGCCGGAAATAGACTTACCGGAACAAGTGGACCTGTATGCTGAAGAGGTCTATGCCAAAGGACGTGAAAATTTGGATAAATTCATTTCTCACGGTACTTTAATGCAAGACAGAAAACCCTGCCTATATGTGTATGCCCAAACCATGAACGGACGAACCCAATATGGTTTGGTGGCGGCTGTCTCTGCCGAAGAGTATGACAAAGGTCTGATCCGCAAACATGAGCTGACCCGTAAAGATAAAGAAGAGGACCGAACACGGCATATTGAAACATTAGGTGCTACCACGGGGCCGGCCTTCTTGACCTATCCGGATCGGAAAGAAATTGATGATAAAATCTCGGCTATAACGGCTGAACCACCCATCTATCACTTCACGACACCGGACGACATTCAGCATGATTTTTGGGTGATACATGAAGATAAAGATATTCATTTTATTACCCAAACTTTTGAGCAAATTCCCATGCTCTATATCGCTGATGGGCACCATCGTTCCGCTTCTGCGGCCAATGTGGCGCGCCGAAAAAAAGCAGCCAACCCGTACCATACAGGGCAAGAAAGTTACAACTATTTCCTAGCGGTTATTTTTCCGGCAGGCCAGCTGTATGTTATGGACTACAACCGCTTGGTCAAGGATTTAAACGTCCTGACAGAAGAAGAGTTTATCAGCAAATTGCGTGAAAAGTTTGAAGTAACTCCCAGTGGAGAATCCAAACCGGCCGCACGCCACGAGTTTGGTATGTTCTTAAACGGGAAGTGGCACACTTTACGCGCAAAACAAGGAACGTTTGATGAGAACAACCCTGTTGATGCCTTAGACGTCAGCATCTTACAAAAACACGTTCTAGAGCCCATTTTGGGCATCTCGGACCCGCGCACAGATAAACGCATTAACTTTGTGGGTGGTATTCGTGGATTGCAGGAACTGGAAAAAGAAGTCAACAGCGGAGAATATAAAGTAGCTTTCTCCATGTATCCTACGTCCATTGAGGAGCTGATTAAAGTGGCTGATGCCAATTTGATTATGCCCCCCAAATCCACGTGGTTTGAGCCCAAACTTAGAAGCGGACTGATTATATATAAGTATTAACGAACCTACTCCCCGAGCCAAAAACTCGGGGAGTTTTAATGATAAAAATCTTTTTCTTGCAATACCTTTACGGATTTGCTACATTAAACAAACAGCCGCGTATAAGCGCGGCTGAAGTATGAATTTGAATATATATAATGAGGAAGCGCTATGGTCATCAAGAAAAACACCAAAGAAACGTTAACTGCTGCAGAAATTAAAGAAATCAAAAAACAATTGGAAGAACTGAAAGCCGATGCAGAAAAACGCTTAAAAGAAAAAAAGGATATGGATATGCCGGAAGCAGAAGTAGGAGACCCGATTGATGCCGCCAGCCAAAGCTTAGATAAAGAAATTTTATTTGAATTATCCGGTAACTCTCACAATACCATCGGCCAAATTGAAGCGGCATTGCGCAAAATTGAAAAGGGCATTTACGGCCGCTGTGAGTTGTGCCGCCAGCCCATCCCCAAAAAACGCATTAAAGCCTTGCCGTTTGCGCGCTATTGCGTACATTGCCAAACCTCTTCCGAGAGCAACCTTGGTTAATATAATAGGCTTTTAAATCATAAATCCCAGCCAAAAGGTTGGGATTTTTAATGCCTTTTCACAACAACAAAAACCCCCGCCACAAGCGGGGGTTTTTAGTTTTAAAGTTTTGGATTAATCACCGCAGAGACAATCGGTAAATTCTTTCCATTTTTCAGAGCACCAGTTACCGATATCTTCAATCGTTTTGGTTATGGCTTCACCTTAGATTGTGTAACTTGCAGCTACAGATTCATTACCTTGAATATAGGGAGCAACCACATTTTTTTGCCACCAATTTTTGCCGGCTTCTTTGGCAGGAGCCACCGTTTCCGGATTGGGGCAAGATTTCATAGTTCCAGACAAGACGTCCACCGCTTTATCACAATTAGTTAAAGCTTCTCTTGCCTTTTCGAATTCAATCGGACCGTTGATAGCATAATACCCTTCAAGAATACCCAAGCAGTAACCATAAATTTGAGTCTGAGTATAAACACTTCCCCACGGAGAAGAGAAAGTACGTTCCTCTTTTTGAGCTTCACTCGCGGCGTCTTTATTGGCTCTATCTACAGCACCATAAAAAGACGAGGGCAAGGAAGGAACGTAACCGGCACCACCGGTCGTATGCGGGTGAACATGAGGCGTGTTTTTTTGACAATCTTCACACCATTCTTGAAATTCTTGCAAAGAACTGCTAGACACAGGCGGCACGTAGCCGGCACCACCGGTCGTATGCGGGTGAACATGAGGCGTGTTTTTTTGGCAATCTTCACACCATTCTTGAAATTCTTGCAAAGAACTGCTAGACACAGGCGG
>JAFUJU010000018.1 GCA_017468055.1 Elusimicrobiaceae bacterium | reverse complement strand
GGTTTTTACGCCGCCGGCCGGGGCAAAAATGTAATAGTATCCGTTACGTTTATAAACCTTTGGACCTTCGATGGTTGGATTTGTTTTTGTGCCGTCATACAAAAAAACATCATCGCTGATGGCATGTTCGCCGTCAGGAGTGATTTGAAAGATTCCTAAAATGCTTTTAAAGCCGATGCGGCTCTTGGCATAGCCGTGGATAACATAGGCGGTGCCGTCGTCATCCCAAAGCGGACACGGGTCGATATAGCCTTTGCCGGGAAGAACAAGGCAAGGTTCTGACCATTCGCCAAGAGGGTCCTTGGTTTTTAACATAAAGATACCTTCGTCCGGCATACCGACAAAAATATAAAATTCTCCGTTGTGGTAGCGGATGCTTGGTGCCCAGATGCCTTTGGCATGGGCAGGAGAGTCATACTGCGCATATGGAATACGCTCCTTGATGGCATAGTTTTTTAACTCCCAGTTGATTAAATCCTTGGAAACAAGAATCGGAAGACCGGGAATATAGTTAAAACTGGATGCAGTCATGTAAAAGGTATCCCCGACACGGCACACATCCGGGTCGGAATAATCGGCATATAAAATTGGATTTTGAAAGGTGCCGTTGCCAAGGTCAGGGCACCAAAGTTTAGGTTCGTTCATAAGATGAGCCTCATTTCAAACTATTTTCTGAAACATTAGTAAAATTTTTATGGTTCAATAGCGGAAGATAAAGGCTTATCCGGAGCCTCAAGGAGTAAATCCGCATAAATTCCGCCAAGTTTTTTTAATTCTGCTGCGATGATTCCTGCAAAATATGTAGCTCCTTCCGGACGAAGGTGGGAGTTGTCCTCCTTGCCGTCAGGAAAATTAGGGTATTGGCCTGCAGGAAAGTTCATAAACCATTGTTTGCTTGCTTCGTCACCTGCTTTTTGTACAGCCTCAAAACTTAAGGTGCATAAATCAATACATGGAACCTCAAGGCGTTTTGCAACCTGGCGCATGGCCTCAGGATACTCACCGTGGGTATCCTGCAACTTACCGTTTTCGTCAAATTGACGGCGGCAGAGCGGAGTAATCAATACAGGAAATGCCTTGCGGTTTCTGGCAACGTTTACGAATTTTTCAAGATTAATCTGGTAATCTCCGTAAGCTTCGGTATAACGGTTTGGATCGGCTTGTTTTTCGTCGTTGTGACCAAACTGGATAAAGAGGAAATCCCCCTCACGGATATCGTTGTAAATGGCAGCCAGACGGGATTCATCGATAAAACTTTTGGTACTGCGGCCGTTTTCTGCATGATTCTGGATGCGTACCGTACGCTTTAAATAAAGGGGAAGCATCTGACCGATGCCTGTTTCAGGGTAGGTAAAAATGTTTTTTTGTGCCACAATGGAGTCGGCAGCATAATAAATTCTTGACATTTGCAATATTCTCCTTACTAATTTTATTCTGTATCGTCACCGGTACGGCGGAACGCCTTTGGTGATGAACCATAAACCTTTTTAAATGCACGTCGGAAGGAATTCGCATTACTGTAACCTAAATGGCTATACAATTCGGACAGCGGAGTGTCGGTTTCCTTTAACAGGTGCATAGCCTGCT
>JAFUJU010000017.1 GCA_017468055.1 Elusimicrobiaceae bacterium | reverse complement strand
TGGCAAAATTGAAAACTGGTAGACATACAGGCGCTTTAAAAGCGCAAAGACAAGCTTAGAAAAGAAATTATCAGAACAAAGGCCTGATGAAAAAAGTGCGCGTAACCACCAAAAAAGTGCTCTCCGCTGTAAAGGCCGAATCCGCCACCGTAGCGGAAGACTTGAAATTGGCTGCGTCCAGCATTGATAAAGCCGCTAAAAAGAAAACCATTCATTGGAAAACTGCGGCCCGCAAAAAATCCCGCTTGGCCAAAGCCGTGAACAAAGGCGTTAAAGCCCCGGCCAAAAAAGCCGCTGCTAAAAAAGCCAAATAAGTCTAAACGGTTGATTTAAACCCGCCTGTAAAGGCGGGTTTTTTTATCTGAAAATCCTCTATAAAATAATACTTAAATTTGCTATCTTATTATTAGCATCTATTTTATTTTTCATTTAGGAAGATCTATGCATAAAAAACTTCGTTTCATCTGCAAGATATTGGTCTGGCTTTGTTTGTTTTGGGGCATTTGCTACCGCTTTACTTTATTTAACATTTCTTATGAATATGATGAGTTGTTTACCGCCATTACTTCTAACCCCGCCTTACCTTTTTCTTGGATTTATACTCATTGGCTGATGATAGACGTGCATCCTCCTTTGCACAATGCTTTTTTGTGGGTGTATAATCATTTTGCGCCATATGGGCCGGAATTGTGGCTGCGGCTGCCCGGTTTATTTTTTGGATTGGGGGGGCTTCTGTTTTGTTGGTTTATGTTTCCGCGCCGTTTTGGTAAATCGGCCCGTTTGTTATTGCTGGCTGTCCTTTCCGTTAATTTTTATCTTCTCTTTTATACGCAGCATGCGCGGCCTTATGCGATGATGTTCTTTTTTGCGGCCCCTCTTACGTTTTTATTTTTACAAATGTCCCGTGCCGTTTGGAAAAACCGTCCTATTAAACCTTGGAAATGGGTCGCATTTGGGGTATTGTCCTTATTTTTGGCATGGACGCACTACTTTGGCACTTTGATCTATGGTGTGCTGTCTCTGCTTTTGTTTGCCCAAGCGCTGTACTACCGCCGCAATGTAACTTGGTTTTTGGTGGTACCGGGGACCGTCTTTTTCCTTTTCTTGCCGTGGTTAGTGCCGAACTTATTGCAAAATATTTCTCTGGAACGGTTTGACGGAAAATGGTGGATGAATGAAAGGACCTTTGGCGGGCTGATGATGGGATTAAGGCGCTTCTTTTTCTCCCCGTCTCAATGGGCTTATTTGGCGGCCTGCTTGCCGTTGCCGATAGCTCTGTGGTATAGATGTAAATCGTGGAAAGAAACAGGCCGTTTCGCTTATGGCAGGGAATTCTTGTTATTACTGGCGGTAATTGTCCTTACTTTTGCTATAACGGGACTCATGTCTTTTAAGTTGAAGTTGATTATGGGCCGTTATTTTATGGGATTATTGCCCAGTTTTTATTTGTGTATTATCTTGTTTATTTTGCCGTTTTTACGCAAAAGCCTTTTTCCGTGGATTATGAGTTTGTTGTTTTTGGGGTTGTCCATACAGGCGACAGATGTAGCGGTTGGTACGTTTTCCCTAGCAGGCACTTTTCCTGCCAGATTATCTGCCGATTATTATCGGACCGTAGCCAAGGGCAGAGAGCTGTTTGTCATTGCCATAGAAAGCTTTCCTCCGCCTACTATGACGGCTATGTATAGCTTTTATCCGAATCATCTTTTCGGTATGAATGTACCTGTGACGGAACTCTGGCAATTGCCCGATCAAGAACGTGATGAGGTGCTGAAACGGCGCGATAAAGCCGTTATTTGGATGCCTAACTGCAATCCTGTAAAATTGAAATTAATATCTGAAAAATGGACCAGATTAGTGGGTGTAGAACGTATGCTGTGGGGCTCGTGCTTTGTGCGTTTATCCGAAAAAGGCGCCACCAAACCACCTGCTGAATGGGGCCGGACCGAGCAAATGCAATTGGCCGGCGTGGGAACAAAAGTGATTAGATAATTTTGAAGAAGCCGCCCGATAGGGCGGCTTTTTTTTGGTTGTTTTTCGTCCTGAAAGTGCGCTCTCCCTTGACTTGTTTTTTTTTTTTGCTACAATTTTAGCGTTGCAAGCAGACCCAAGTCTTAAAAGTTGTTTTTTGGATCTTAAAGCCGTATAAAAGGAGAGAAAAATGAAAAAAGGTTTTACTTTGATTGAACTCTTGGTTGTGGTTCTTATCATCGGTATTTTAGCATCAATAGCTGTTCCGCAATATCAAGCAGCCGTAAAAAGAGCGCAATATACACAGCTTATGATTGGGGTAAAAGCTATTATCACTGCCCAAGAGGAATATAGGTTAGCCAACGGAGAGTATGGTACTTCATTTGATGATTTGACCTTGGATTTAGGACCTTTGAGAGAGGGTAGCACTTCTTCCCAATGGAATTTAGGAAAGTATGCATGTCGATTAGTTACGGTTTCAACAAAATTAGATCAGATATATTGTTCGAACCGTAAAGGAGAAAGAGGAGGCAATAGTTATCTCTTTGACGTAATATCAAAAAAGTATGATTGTTATGCTTACGATGGAGATAAATCCTCAGAAAAAGCTTGCTTGTCTTCAGGTGCGAAATATTCGAAAACCGGAGAATATTTTAAAATTTATACATATTGATAAAACCCCCGGTAAAACTAGGGGTTTTAAATCAGTCACAATTTATTTTTTCATCAATAATGTAAGGGGGGCGGGATTTTACTTCCACAAAAATGCGGCTTAAATATTCTCCGATGACTCCCAGCGAGATGAGTTGTACTCCGCTGAAGAATAAGATAGCCACCATCAAAGAGGAATAGCCGCTGACGGGGTTGCCTAAGAAAATCTTTTTTCCGGCTACGACAAGCGCA
Source organism: Elusimicrobiaceae bacterium (assembly GCA_017468055.1). GTDB lineage: Bacteria > Elusimicrobiota > Elusimicrobia > Elusimicrobiales > Elusimicrobiaceae > Avelusimicrobium. The sequence continues at coordinate 14,553 of JAFUJU010000017.1, read as the reverse complement.
TATAAAAATGCCAACCCTGCAATAAGCAGTCCGAAATAAGTCCATAATTTAAGCGGTAAAGAACCCGACGCGGTAATACCGCTAAGAGCAAAGTTCCACAATCTCCAATAGTTCCATTTGGTTTCTCCGGCGGCGCGTTCGGGGCGGACATAAGGAACGGAAGTGGTTTTAAATCCCACCCAGCTAAACAACCCTTTCATAAACCGTTCCCGCTCCGGCAGTGCCAACACTGCCTGTGCCACGCGACGGCTGATCAGGCGGCAATCTCCGGCATCGGTAGGAATAGGGCGTTCCGCCAAGGCATTGTACACGCGGTAAAAAGCGGTGGCGGTAGTACGCTTGAAAAAAGAATCAGTGTCCCGGTTTCGGCGGGCAGCATACACGGTATCATAGCCTTCTTTGAATTTTTTTACAAAATCCGTAATTAGTTCCGGCGGATCCTGCAAATCAGCATCTAAAACGATTAAGCCGTCAGCTTTGGCTGCTTCGGTAAGTCCTGCCGTCAGAGCCGCCTCTTTGCCGAAATTGCGGGAAAGAGTAATTACTTTGACGGACGGATTTTTCTGGGCTAATTCTTTGAGCAAAAGCAAAGTGTTGTCTTTGCTGCCGTCATTTACAAAGACATATTCAAAATCAATGTCTTTGATATTGCGCAACACGGCCTGTGTCTTTTCCCAAAAAATGGGCAAGACTTCCTGTTCGTTATACATGGGGACCAAAAGGGCTATTTTTGTCATGGTTTTATTATAGTATTTTTTGGCGGAATATCAACGACCGGAGAACAGCGTCATTAAAATCCCTTTGATCATGGTCTTAGGATCGGCAGCCGTAGAAGTTTTGAAGGCCTTGTCTGCTTCTATAATGCGGTCTAATGTTTTTAAAAAAGTATCTTCCGAAGGAAAATTGCGCGCGTTATTAACCAAACTGCTTTCCCAAAACATCAGGCCTGCGGCGCGGGTAATATCTGCCGGAGCCATGCCGGCATTTGCCATACGTTTGATGCGGGCCATTTTCAGGACCGGATAAGAAATTTTGCCTAAAACGCCAACCGGTTCTTCCCCACTGTCTAATAGTTTTTCCACCAAGCTGATAGCTTTGTTTTTATTTAAGTATTGCACAGCGTTGGAAAGGTCAAAAGGGTTCTCTTCTTTAGAGAATCCGACACTGGCTAAAACATCAGCTTTAGCAATAGTTTTGTTTTCGCGGTCAGCCGTATAGAGGGCCAATTTTTCTATTTCTTGGGATAAAGCATTCAAGTCCCCGCCGACGGCCTCGCACAAAGTTTCTACTGCTTCAAAATCTCCGTTCAGGCCGTTTTCTTTCAGACGCTCGCGGATCCACATAGCCAAATCATCGCGTTTGAGTTCATCAAAGTTTACCAGTTCTCCCTGTTCTGCGGCAGCGGCAGAGAGAGCTTTTTCCGTTTTGAACTTTTTGCTATCATCATGCGTTAACACAAAAACAGTGGTATCCAGCGGATTTTGTAAATAGCGGATCAGGGCCTCTTTTGGTTCTTTGCGCAGTTTTTCAATACCGGTTAGTATTACTAAACGGCGGTCTGAAAAAACGGGCGCAGTGTTGGCCAAGGCCAGTGCTTCGCCTAAGTCCGCCTTATCAGCGGAAGAAGAGTAAATATTAAAATCGTCCGGATTTACAACGGCGCGGATTTTTTTGATGATTTCCTGTTTACGGAAAAGATCTTCCCCCGTCAGTAAGTAGACAGGGGAAATAATGGCTTTTGCCAAAGATTGCTGTAATTTGCTAACCGTTGTTTTGGGCATTATTGGGTAATGGTAGTATATTGAGGGTTCTGCATGACTTTCTTTTTGCTTTCGCTCATAACTGACCCAAAACCGTCCACCGTACGTTTGACGATGTCTTTGGAAAGTTTTTCCCAAATGCGTTCGCGGGCTTGTTGTTCCGTTAATCCCCCCGGAAGAGTGGAGGCGGAATAAGTCTGCGTTCCTAAGAAAGCCGGCTCTCTCCAAACAGGGGTATTGGTGGATTTGTCCATCAATACCACGTCCAACCATACGTCCATTTTATAGACGGTAGGAATGAGTTGGCTATCATATTGAATAGGTACGTTTAAGTAACGCGTAATCGTGGTGACGATTACCCCTTCTGCCCCACTGTTCTCATTCACCACCTGATAGCTGCCGTTTTTCAGAAACTCATCATATAAACGAATGTAGAGCTTGTCTTCCATGGCAAAAATTTCCGTCTTATTTAAGATCGGACGAATCGCAATCTTGCGGATATGCTGCGGCATGATTTGGGCCTGCGGTTTATAATAGGCTCCTTCACTGGCGCAACCTACTATACACAAAACAGCTAACACGGACAGAAGAATTTTTTTCATCGGATGCTCCTATTTTTTAGGTACGGCAATAATGCTGATAATACGTGCCGGTACCACGATAATTTTTTTAATTTCGCAACCTTCTAAATATTTTTGGACCTTTTCGGAAGCAAGGGCCGCTTTTTCCATTTCCTCTTTGGAGGCTGTAGCCACCACTTTGATGCGGTCTCTTACCTTTCCGTTCACCTGTACGCCCACTTCCACCATTTCTTGGGCGATAATGGCTGCATCGGCTTTGGGCCAATCTTGCCGGACCAAAAAGTCGCTGTGTCCGCTGGTTTGCCAAATTTCTTCGGTAATATGCGGGGCAAACGGATGTAAAATCTTCAGGAACGTGTCAAAAGTATCTTGGCTGACCCGTTCCAACTTGCTGATTTCATTAAAGAACACCATCAAAGAGGAAATAGCCGTATTGAAATGGAAATTTTCAATATCTTCCGTTACTTTGGCAACGGTTTTATTTTTCAAAATTTCAATTTCTTTAGGGTTGCTGGCCGTAGTAAGTTTGACGGAATCGTTCCATACAACGATGCGGCGCAAGAAACGGGAAATCCCCTCAATACCTTTCATGTCCCACGGTTTGCTGGCTTCAAAAGGCCCCATGAACATTTCATACATGCGGAAAGCATCTGCGCCGTATTGGGAAAGGATATCGTCAGGATTGATGACATTTTTCTTAGACTTAGACATTTTTTCCACCATGGAAGAAAGCTCTTCGCCGGTGGTTTTCAAAAATGCTTTTCCGTCTTTAAAATCAATTTCGTCATATCCGTGATAGTTACCCATTTTATCACGGTAAGAGAAAGCCAAAATCATGCCCTGGTGGCGCAATTTTTGGAACGGCTCTTTGGTGTGTACTACACCCAAATCGTATAACACTTTATGCCAAAAACGTGCATATAAAAGATGCAGCACCGCGTGTTCGGCTCCGCCGATATAGCAATCTACCGGTCCGTAGGCTTTTTCAATTTCGGGATCTACTAAAGCTTGGTCATTGTGCGGGTCCATATAGCGCAAGTAGTACCAACAGGAACCGGCCCATTGGGGCATAGTGTTGGTTTCCCGCAAGGCAGGGCCACCGCAGTGGGGGCAGGTGGTGTGCAACCATTCTGTTGCATTTGCTAAAGGGGATTCCCCCGTACCGGACGGTTCAAAATTTTTCATGTCGGGCAGGCGCAACGGCAGTTCGTTTTCCGGCAGAGCCACTACGCCGCACTTTTCACAATGCACCAAAGGAATCGGTTCCCCCCAGTAGCGTTGACGGGCGAACACCCAATCGCGCAGTTTGTAGGTGGTTTTGCCTTGGCCGACCCCTTTTTCTTTTAGCCATTCAATCATTTTGGCTTTGCTTTCGCGCACACGAAGACCGTCTAAAAAGCCGGAATTGATCAGCTCTCCGTCTCCGGTAAAAGCCTCTTCTTTTACGCCTTTTTCGGATTTAATGACTTCTATGATTTCTAAATCAAATTTTTTGGCAAAGGCATAGTCTCGCTCGTCGTGGGCGGGCACTGCCATAATAGCCCCTGTGCCGTAACCCATGAGTACATAATCAGACGTCCAAACGGGGATCTTTTTCCCATTGACCGGATTAACGGCATAAGCACCGGTAAATACACCGGTTTTATCTTTATTCAAATCGGCTCGTTCCAAGTCGCTCTTAGCGGCAGCGGCGGCCTGATAATCGGCCACGGCTTGCTTTTGCTCATCAGAAACGATACGGGTCAAAATCGGATGTTCGGGCGATACCACCATATAAGTGGCGCCAAACAGGGTATCCGGACGGGTGGTGAAAACGGTCAATTTATCTTTGCTGCCGTCAATTTGGAAAGTTACTTCTGCCCCTTTGCTCTTGCCGATCCAGTTTTTCTGCATGGCAAGGGTGCTCTCCGGCCAGTCCAGCCCTTCCAAATCTTCTAAGAGTCTTTCGGCATAAGCGGTAATTTTTAAAATCCATTGGCGCAGGTTTTTGCGTTCAATTTGACTGCCGCAGCGTTCGCACTTGCCATTGAATACTTCTTCGTTAGCAAGACCTGTTTTGCAAGACGGACACCAGTTTATGGGTACAGTGGACTCATAGGCAAGGCCTTTTTTGAAGAGTTGCAAGAAAATCCATTGGGTCCATTTATAATAATTGGGATCAGTGGTGTTAGTTTCGCGTTTCCAATCATAGGCCAAACCTAAAGATTTGATTTGTCTGCGGAAGTTATCCACATTTTTTTTGGTGGTTTCTGCCGGATGAATGCCCGTAGCAATAGCATAGTTTTCTGCCGGCAAGCCGAATGCGTCCCAACCCATGGGGTGCAGTACATCAAAACCGTTCATTAGTTTGTAGCGCGTTAGAATGTCGGAGGCGGTATAGCCTTCGGGGTGTCCTACGTGTAAGCCCGCTCCGGACGGATACGGGAACATATCCAAACAATAAAACTTTTTATTTTTGGGAAGTTTAGGACTGGCGAAAAGGTTTTCCTTTTCCCAGCGCGCTTGTTGTTTTTGGTCAATTTCTTGAAAGTTTTCTGTACTCATATCTTTATTCTAGCAAATCCCACGGAAATGAGAGGAAAAAATCTTATCCTCGCGGGTGATATTTTTTATGTTTTTCTTTCAAATCACTCACATCTAAATGGGTGTAAATTTGGGTCGTAGTTAGGTTGGCATGCCCCAACATTTCTTGCAAACTGCGCAGATCCGCCCCGCCTTGCAGTAAGTGGCTGGCAAAAGTATGACGGAATAAATGCGGGTGCAACGGCTGGGAAATGCCGGCTTTTCTGCCTAAAGAAGCCAAATCTTTCCACACGCTGACACGGCTGATTTTTTGGCCCCGGTTGTTCAAAAAAAGCTCTGAGCCTACCATCTTGCTGGCAAAATGTGCCTCCCGTACGGACAAATAATACTTTAGCCGTTGGCAACAGGCCGGATGCAAAGGCACAAAGCGTTGTTTTCCGCCTTTTCCAAATGCCAGTACCCAGCCTTCCTCGGTGTTTACATTTTCTAAATTTAAATTAATCAGCTCACTCACGCGTAAACCGGAAGCGTACAAAAGCTCTACTATGGTAAGGGTGCGGATTTCATCAAATTTTTCAGCCGGATAAGAAAGCAGGCGTTCCATTTCCTCACGGGAAAGTTGTTCCGGCAAGGCTTGCGGAAGTTTGGGTGATTTTAAGAATCGGGTGGGGTCTTCTTGGATTTTTCCTTCAATAAGCAAAAACTTATAGAAACACTTTACCGCTTCCTGCTTGCGAAAAACACTGTTAATAGACAGCTTTTCGTTTTGTTTGAGCTGATAGGTGTAACTGTCTAAAAATTGGGGAGGCACTTTTTCCGGCAAGAGTTCATTGGCAGTGCAATACTCAAAATAATGGGCCACATCAGCTACGTAGGCCGCCAAGGTGTTGGCGCTGAGTTGACGTTCAAAGGTTAAATGATTTTTAAAGTCTTCTAATAAAGTGTCCATGTTTGGAGCCTTGGTTTAATAGTTAACATAATATTAATGTATTGTATATTTTTTGGGGCTTGTTTGAGGAAAATAAAAAGGGCTTGACTTGTTTTTTTTTTTTTGCTACAATTTTTGCGTTAGTAAAAATTGAAGCAAAAAGAGGTTTGTACTATGAAAAACGTTTTTAGGGCCTCTGTTGGCGGTTTTACGCTGATTGAGTTGTTGGTGGTTGTATTAATTATTGGTATTCTTTCTGCGGTTGCTTTGCCACAATACACAGTGGCGGTAGAAAAGGCACGGGTGACGGAAGCCTTACAAAATATCAAAGTTATAGAAGATCAAATGAAACTTTATTTGATGTCCTCTACGGCTGATGCTTGTTTTGCTGATTTTACAACAGTTGATTTAGCAGCAGAAATAGCAGAAGAAGACGAGTGTGGTGGACATGGAGGATATACCACCAAATATTTTGATTATTATCATCCCTATATTCACGGTAATGGGCAGATGTATATAGAGGTTAGCCGTCTAGGGCAGAGCCCCTATTATAAATTTTATGTTGCAGGAACTCCCGATAATCTAACCCGTCAATGCTATACTGGATGGGATACATACGGGCGCAAGATTTGTAAACAATTGGAAAGTTTAGGTTGGGAATATGTAGATCATGATTTTTAAGTAAAACCTCTGCTCATTTTCGCCCCGCTAGTTGGCGGGGCTTTTTGGTATAATAAGAATATGAATGAAGAACTTTTGGCGCGTGCGCGCAAAATCAAAATCGTATTAAACGATGTGGACGGTATTTGGACGGACGGAAAGTTGCATTTTTTCCTTACCCCCGATGGGCGTGTGGAAGAAATAAAGTCTTTCAATGCCCAAGACGGCATTGCCATTATGATGTTGCGCAGCGGAGGTATTAAGAGCGGGATAATTACCGGCCGCCGCCATGAAACCACCGTTTCCCGCGCACGTAACCTGGGTATGGACTATTTTTACCAAGGATTTTTGACCAAATTAGGCCCTTTGGAAGATGTGTTAAAGCGCGAGAATATCTCCGCTGAAGAAGTGGCTTTTATGGGTGACGATTTGACAGATTTGCCGTTGCTGGAAAAAGTGGGCCTTGCCGTCACCGTACCTAATGCGGTACCGGTTGTCAAAGAGGCGGCACATTTTATCACTTCCCGAGTAGGGGGGGACGGTGCTTACCGTGAATTGGTGGATTTAATTATAACTGCGCAGGGAAAAATGGAGCCGATGCTTGCGGATATCCGCGCCAGCCGTTGGACGCGCCCCGCCGCGCCGACCCTGCAAATTATCACTTCACAAGAAGGAATTTCTTGATATGAGAGGAAAATTTATCGTTTTAGAAGGGCCGGATCGTTGCGGCAAATCTACTCAGGCAAAATTGCTTTACAATTATTTGTTAGAGCAAGGCTTTGACGTAGTGCTCACGCGTGAGCCGGGTGGTACGCCGGCGGCGGAAAAAATCCGCCAAATTGTGCTGGAGCCGGACTTGGATATCCGCCCCGTAGCGGAGCTGATGCTTTATGAAGCCAGCCGCGCCCAACATACACAAGAGAAAATTATCCCTGCTTTGCAAGAAGGGAAAATTGTGATTTGTGAGCGTTACACTATGTCCACTTGTGCGTATCAAGGTTATGCGCGCGGGTTGGATTTGGATATGATTGAGACATTGAACAATATTGCCACCACAGGCCTGAAGCCGGATTTGACCCTTGTCTTTTTAATGTCGGATAAGTATTTTTCTTCCCGCGGAGAATATTTATTTTCTGATCGGTTGGAAAGAGAAGATCGGGAATTTAGAGAAAATATGCGCCGCGGATATAAAAATATGGTCGGCCGTACCGAAAATGCCCATCTGATAGATGCCGATGCGGATGTAGATGTCATTCGGGAAAAAGTAATTGCTCTTTTAAAACAACATCATATTACGGATTTATGCCCTTCAGTGAAGTCTTAGACCAAGCCGCCGCGACGGATTATTTGAAAAAAAGCGTACTGGACCATGTGCCGCAGGCTTTGCTTTTTTGCGGTCCGTCAGGTATAGGTAAAAAAAAGTCCGCTCTGGAATTTGCCAAAGCCTTAAATTGTCAGGATTTTGCGGCCCGCCAAACGGGGGACTCTTGCGGAGTGTGTGAACATTGCCGTGCGATAGACGCCGGCCGGTATGCGGATGTCGTGTTGGCGGATTTTTTATATCAGGCCCGTTTGGAGCTGAAAAAAGAACCCAGTGATAAAAATTACGAAGAAGAGCTGGAAAAAGAACTGGCCAAACAACAGCGCATCAAGGTAGATACCATTCGTGATATTACCGCCAAAAGCCAACAAAAAAGTGCCGTGGGCGGGTGGAAAGTATTTATTGTAGATGAAGCGCAAACCATGCAGGCGGAAGCGGCCAATGCCTTGTTGAAATTTATAGAGGAACCGCCGCAAAAAACAGTATGGATTTTATTAACCGATAAAAAGGCAGCCATGCTCAAAACCATTTTATCGCGTTGTCAACCTTTACAGTTTGCGCCGTTGCCGGAAAAAACGGTAGAAAAATTACTTTGTCAGATTTCGCAAGAGACGGAAAATGCCGCACTGTCTGCTAAATATGCAGAAGGGTCTGTTTCCCGTGCTTTACGTGCGGAGGAAGCCTTGTCCCTTTTGCAAACGGTGCCGCAAGGACCGGCCTGGCCTGCTGCCGTAGCAGCAGCTTTGCCCCGCACGGTCGTGGCCGCGCGTCAACAGGCGCAGGCTGTATTGGACGTGCTGATTTTGGCTGTACATCGTGCTTGGATATCCCAAGCGCAAAGTGCGGAACGCCAACAGTTGCAACAGATTTTAAAGAAGTTAGAAAATTACAAAATAGCCGTTACGCGCAACGTATCCCCTGCGTTAACGGTGGAAACAGCTTTAATGAGTTTGGATAAATGCCATATAGAGCTCTTTGGCTGACGGAGAAGAAAATGAGTAAGAAATTTTTTATTACCACCCCCATCTATTATGTTAATTCTGTGCCGCATATCGGCCATGCTTATACCACGATTGCGTTGGATATTTTGGCCCGTTACAAACGCCAACAAGGAATAGACGTGCATTTCTTAACAGGTACCGACGAACACGGTGCCAATATTGAAAAATCTGCCGCCGCTCAGGGTGTTTCCCCCAAAGAATGGACGGATAATGTGTCTGCCCAATACAAAGAAATGTGGAAAGCCTTGAATATTTCTTATGATGATTTTATTCGTACTACCGATGCCAAACACGAACATGTGGTACAGGCTATTTTTGAAAAACTTTTAAAGCAGGGAGATATTTACAAAGGTTCTTATTCCGGAAAATATTGCCTCTCTTGTGAGCAGTATTATGATGAAAGTGAAATGTTGGAAGGTGGCATTTGCCCCGTGCATAAACGCCCGCTGACCGAAGTGCATGAAGAAACCTACTTCTTCAAACTTTCCAAATACCAAGATGCTTTGCTCAAATTTTATGCCGACAATCCGGACTTTTTAAGCCCTAAATACCGCGCCAATGAAATTATCAACTTTGTCAAAGGCGGCCTGCGTGATTTGTCTGTCACCCGTACCAAGGTAAAATGGGGGGTACCGGTGGTGTCCGATCCGGCCCATACGGTATATGTATGGTTTGATGCGTTGATTAACTATGTGTCCGCTACGGGGTTAGGTACGTTGCTTTGTGAAGACAAAAAAGAGCATGAGGAGCAACTCCAAAAAATCGGAGCGCAATCCTTTGAAGATTTTTGGCCGGCCAATCTGCACATGGTGGGAAAAGAAATTTTCCGTTTTCACAGCGTCATTTGGCCTGCTATGTTAATGGCGCTCGGGCTTCCTTTGCCGACCAAAGTGTTTGCCCACGGTTGGTGGACGGTGGAAGGGGAAAAAATGTCTAAATCTTTGGGCAATGTGGTTAATCCGGTAGAATTGGCCGAAAAATATGGTGTGGATCCGGTGCGTGCGTTCTTATTCCGCGAAGTGCCTTTCGGGCAAGACGGCGATTTTTCTATGCAAAGCTTTAAAAACCGCTATAATTCCGATTTAGCTAATAATATTGGTAATTTGCTTTCTCGCACGCTTAATATGGCGGCTAAAAACGTGGGTGATTTGCCCGAAACCGCTGCCGCAGGCTCTACCACCGAAAAGCGCGCTTTGGAGGTGGCTGCCAATATTGATGCCCACTACGCGGAATTAGCTTTTGATAAAGTATTGGAAAGTATTTACGGTTTTGCCGGAGAGCTTAACAAATTGGTGGACGAAAAGAAACCGTGGGAATTGGCTAAAACCGATAAAGAAGCCGCGGCAGCTGTATTGTTGGAGTTGGTGTGCGGACTGCGCTTTATTTCCAAATGGATAGAGCCGTTTATGCCGACGGTAGCACAAGAAATGCAACGCCGTTTGGCCGCCGGAAAAATAGAGAAATATGCTCCTCTTTTCCCTAGATTAGAGGATAAATAAAAGAAATTCTAATCCATAAAAAGCCTCCGGTCAGGAGGCTTTTTTATTGGCTGAAAGCGGTGTGGGAGCAGGCTCTTGCGGCGGGCAGGCGGCCAAAATTTCTTCCGGTGTGCGGAATTCTTTATCCCGTGTTTTGGGCTTTGCCCCATAGTCTAATAAAAATTGGTACAAATCCCGCTGGCAACGGTAAGCGGCCCAATGAAGCGGGGTAGCCAGCTCTTTAGTATCGGCAGAATTAATAAAACGGGTGAGGTCCGTGTCCCAATCTTCATCTACCAAATGAACAACCAGTTTAGCAGTGTCATAATGTTTTCCGATAATTGCCATATGTAGGGCATTTCGACCTTGTTTATTGCTGATAAACCATTTGGGCCACTCATCAGCCAAAAAGCGCAAAGCTTGATTGTGTCCGTGAGCGGCGGCTAATACCACCAAAGTGTTATTGTTTTCATCTAAAAGAAATTGGTTGTGTTTGTCCTTTTTTATCTCTTCTTTTAGACAAGAAAGCAACCCTTGGCGGGCACAAGTAATGATCCTTTTTTCTTTTTTGGGTTTAGCAAAACAGAAAAAAGGAAGCGTCAGAAGTAGAAGAATAAGGATAAAATTTCGCATATCTATTTCTATAAAATTAGCTTAAATCAATCAAGTGCCAGTTTTTTTGATATAACTCTAGCAGACGCTCTTTGAAAGCTGCGTGTTGGGGTTTTTGGAGTAGAGGGTCCTCGGTTAATAGTTCGTCACGGTCTTCTATGGCCCATTGCAAAATATTCTGATCTTTGAGCAGATCAGCGGCTTTAAATTCCAGTTCTCCACTCTGGCGCGTGCCCAAAATTTCCCCCGGTCCGCGCAATTTCATATCCCGCTCGCCTATTTTAAATCCGTCGCAAGTGTCGCAAATAATATTTAAGCGTTCACGTGCGATACTTCCCTTATGTTCCGCCACCAAGATACAATGGCTTTCATGTTTGCCGCGGCCCACGCGGCCGCGTAATTGGTGCAAGCTGGCTAGTCCAAAGCGTTCTGCATTTTGAATGACCATGACGGTGGCGTTGGGCACGTCTATACCTACCTCAATAACGGGGGTAGCCACCAAAATATCTATTTTGTGAGCGGAAAAATCTTTCATGATATTTTCTTTTTCCGTGCGGCTCATTTGCCCGTGCAACATAGCCAGTTTGAAATGGGGGAAAACTTTTTGTAGTTTCTCAAATTCTTCGGTAACGGCTTTGGCAGAAATGCTTTCGCTTTCTTCAATCAAAGGATAAACGATATAGGCTTGGCGGCCTTTTTTGACTTCTTCGGTTACGATATGATGCGCCTGATATTCGTCGGCTTGGCGGGTTTGGATAGGTTGGCGCCCCGGCGGAAGTTCCGTTAAGGTAGAAACGGCCAAATCCCCGTAAAAAGCCAATGCTAACGTGCGCGGAATGGGGGTGGCCGTCATAGTTAAGAGATCCAAACGGGCTGTTTTTTCTTTAAGTTTTCCGCGTTGTTTAACGCCAAATCGGTGCTGCTCATCTATGATAGCCAATTTTAAATTTTTAAATTTCACATCATCTTGTATCAGGGCATGCGTTCCCACTACGATAGAAATGGAGCCGTCTAAAAGGCCCGCCAAAATTTTTTTGCGCTCGGCTGTTTTAGTGCTGGAGGTTAGCACGGCCACGGGTACTTTTAGTTTTTTTAGTATTTTTTGGAAAGTTAAAAAATGTTGCTCGGCCAAAATTTCTGTCGGAGCCATTAAAGCGCTTTGATAGCCGTTTTCTACAGCTAACAGCATAGCACTCAGTGCTACAATGGTTTTACCGGAACCAACGTCCCCCTGTAATAGGCGGTTCATGGGTAGGGGAGATTGTAAATCGCTAAAAATCTCATTAATCACCTTTTTTTGGCTGTTTGTGAATTCAAATCCCAAATTTTGCCGAAAAGGAGTGAGTAAATGTTTTTTGATTTCATAGCCGTAGTCTTTGGCAGCTATTTTGTGTTGGGTACGCTTAATACCCCAAGCTGTTGCCAAAAGTAAAAACTCTTCATAAGCCAGACGGGAGCGGGCATTTTCCAGCTCGGCTAAACTGTTAGGAAAATGGACGGCACGTAAGGCCTGTCTGCTGGCTAAAAATTTTCTTTTTTCTGCTAGAGAAGGAGGGAGGATATCCGGTTCGTTTTTGGCTTCGCTCTCGCTCAAGGCTTCCTGCATGAATTGGCGGAATTGTTTGTTATTTAATCCTTCCGTAAGTCCGTAAATAGGAGTAATCCGTCCTGCATGCCAAGCTACAGCCGGATCCGATACGGGATAATATTCTTCCACAGTTATTTTATCATCAAAAAAATTATTTCTGTTTTCTTTTCTTCCGATTACCCAAACTTCCGCATGGAGTTTGAAATCTTTTTTAAGAGCGGCAAAAGGATCAAAGCGAAAACTGCCAAAAGAACGTTTTTTAAACCAAGTGCATTCTATTTGGCGGTTTTGTTCATCGGCCAAGAATGCCTTAAAAATAAGGACCGAACGTGCCGGAATATTTTGCACGCGCAACACGCGGCCTTTAAATATGACTAGCGACGGAGGATTGAGGCCGGCATTGGGGGCTTGCTCGCGCCGGTCCTGATAAGTGCGCGGGTAATAATGCAGTAAATCCGCTATGGAAAAAATTTCTAAGCGTTCAAACAGTTTGGCTTTTGCCGGTCCGATTCCTTTTAAATATTGTAGGCTACCCATACGTTTATTTTACAAATATTTGATAGAATACAAAAAAAGGAGGATCTATGCACTTGGAAACGATTTCCGCAAACGTAAGCGAACATTTGATAACTTTGGCTGAACAAACCGGCCGCGTATTGGGCTCTATGCTGGCAGCTTTGCTGATTTTGGTGATAGGGTTATACCTTTCACGCTTTGTAGGATCTTATGCCAAAAAATGGTTAAATAAAATTTCTTTTGACGATAAAACTTCCAAATTGGGTATCAATGAATTGTGCGTAAGATTCGGCTTGGGGAAATCTCCCACCTATATTATTTCTTTTGTATTGGCTTGGGCGGTTATTTTTTATGCGGTGGTAATGGCGGCTGATGTGCTGCATTTAACCATTATCCGCAATTTATTTACCCGATTTTTGGAGTTTATTCCTACCCTGTTCGTATCGGTATTGATTTTGTTTGCCGGCTTGTTGTTAGGAAAATTATTGTCTAATATCATGGAAAACTCTGCCAATGCCAACGGTTTAAAGGGAGGAGTGGTGTTGGCCCGTACGGTTTATGGGTTTGTGGTGTTTTTCTTTGGGCTTATCGCGGTGGAAAATTTGGGTATTGCCAGCCAAATCGTTAATAATGTGGCTGTCGTTATCTTAGCTTCGTTTGGTTTGGCTTTTGCTATTGCCGCCGGACTGGGGGCTAAACCGCTGGTGGAAGAATTTCTACGCGAAACCTTTAAAAAGAAGAATAATTAGAATTGAAAAAAATTATTTCAAAGCTATACTATAGATATGGGTATGAAAAAAATACTATTTACTCTTTTACTTCTATGTATTTCCTGCGGCCTGATGGGGGCGGAATGGGGGCCGATGTACGATTATGTGAACAGTGCGCCCGATTCCTCGGTGGGAGAGAAATACCTGCTTAAAAAAATTTTACGAGGACAGGAAATCAAAATTGCCCTTGCCATAGAAGATGAGACCACCGGTAAAAGAAAAGAGATAGAGCGGTTGATTGAAAACTCTTATAATGCGTGGTTTAAGGTGGCGGTTAAGGAAATCCGCAAGCATAACAGAGAGCGGGAATTTGCCGATATTATGCCCGTTTTGAAAAAAGAGGTAAAAATTTCTTTTGTCAATATACCTTACTCTGCCGAGGATAGCCTGTCAGAAAATCCATCTTCGTACGATGTGACCGTTTTTTTCTTAGCTACTGGGGATCATATGCGTCAGATTTGGGGATCAGACAATGTGGCCGCTCTTTACAATAATCTTTTACGGATTATGTGGCTTTGTGCAACCGAGGTCAGAAAAGGGGATTCATTTGAGAGAATGGTCATACATGAGATAGGGCATTCTTTGGGTTTTGCAGACCGTTATCAATACACGTACAATCACGATGAAAGCTATGGCTCGGAGCGCACACGCGATTCGGTAATGAATGAAGCTCAGAATGTGACTTGTGATGATGCGGACGGAATGATCAATTTAATTGATTTAACTAATGGAACCATTCGTGGCGGGGAAAAAGGATGGAAAAGCTTATGTTCTTCAACGGAATGGTATGTGAAAGGAAAAACTGTCTTTCGGGG
>JAFUJU010000016.1 GCA_017468055.1 Elusimicrobiaceae bacterium | reverse complement strand
TGAACTGTTGGAGGAAAGCGGAATTTTTGTCTTTGCAACGCAACACCCTTGTTTTATCACGTTGACTGAAAAATATATGACACCGCACAGTTACTATGGTATAGCGATTGAAGGGCAACCGGAGGAGCAGATTTATTATCATCGTTCCATACAAGATATTTTTAACCTTTGTTTTAGAGCTGGATTTGTCATTGATGGATTTTATGAAGAATGTTTCAAAAACAACAAAGAAATTCCTATGGTAATGATAGTAAGGCTTAAAAAGGTAAAACGTGATAGCTTAAAATAAATTCAAGTTTGCCGGATAAATAGCAAACCTGGCCGAGCCAGTCAACGGTCAAGATGAACGGGCTTCGCCCGCCGTTGACAGCCCCGCCCGGTTTTGCAGTTAGGCAGTCAAGGAGCGACAGCCTAAAGTGCTGCCGCCCCTTACTATCATAAAAAGCAACTACTAACCAGCCACAGCCCTTTTGGGAGGAAAGGGGGATTTTCCATGACCTGTACAGAAGAATATCGGGAACATATCGAGTACACTTTCCATGCCTTTTGCAAAGTCGTTATCCGAAATGCAACGATCAACGCAGCGAGGACACGGAGCAGGAAGCACAAAAGAGAAATATCCCTTGAATACCTCACAGACGAAAAGCACTACCCTTTAGGCACGACAGATGAATATTTCCAAGCCCCGGAGCCGGACGAGGAATACATACTTACCCTTTGCGGCGATACGGTCATTTTCAGCAGCGGCTTACTTGCGGAAGCCCTGTCACGGCTGGACGAACGGGAGCGGGAAATGATTTACCTGTCCTTTTTCAAGCGTATTCCACAGCACGAAATTGGCAGACAGTACGGGCGCAGCCGCAGCACAGCGGGCTACCATATCCGAAAAGTCCTACGGCAGCTCCAAGCGGAAATGGAGGGAATGGCATATGAGAAATAATAGGCTTCTCCCCTATGAAACAATCGTCCAAGCCACCAGCGGGGAGCCGGAAGCGGTGGGAACTGTATTGCAGTATTACCGCCGCCGCATACAATGTGCCGCCCGTGTGAATGGACGGGTAGACCAAGATACAGAGGACTACATCACCCAGACGCTTCTCACAGCTATTTTCAAGTTCCGCTTTGGGAGATAGCCCTACCGCCTACAACTGAATAACCGCCGCTTCGCCGGCAACCAGAAAGCAGTAAATCTATTCAACAGATTTGCTGCTTTTTTTCGTTCCTGTTTGGCATTTTTGAAAATCCCCAGTATGAAAAAACAAAAGGGAAAATTGCCGCCGCAGTTGGCAAAATCCCTTACTTATCCGTGGAGGGTATCAAAGAAAAAAATACTGCCATTGTCCGCCTTTTTCGGCTTGCGTGGTGTTGTAGGGAATAAGGGGAAATTCTAAAAATCTCCGTCCATTTTGCTTTGCGTGGTGTTGTAGGTAGTGAAAGGAAAATTTTCAAGATATGCCGGAATAGCGGGTAGCAAAGCCCTTTTGAAACGTCTTGTTAGCGGAAAGTACGGAAGCCGGGGAACGCCGGAGTTTTTCAGAGCAAGATTCTACCGCAGTACCAAAATTCGCTTATCGCTCATTTTGCCCCTGCGGGAATCTTGTTGGGGAGTGCCTTCCCCAAACCCTGCTATGCGCCCTGTCGGGCGAGAAAGGAGGTCACAGACCATGCGAAAGAAATACAATACGCCCCACCGCCGTCATGT
>JAFUJU010000015.1 GCA_017468055.1 Elusimicrobiaceae bacterium | reverse complement strand
TTCCATTTTTTGCACTCCCCATTAAAATACCAGCTAACAGAAAAACAGCAAAGACAATACCCCACATCACAATTGTATAATAACACTTTCTTTTATAAAACTTCGTCATAAGATTTATGCTTAGGGGCATACGAGTAAGGGGCTTTTCCACTTCCGTAGGCTTGGACGGCAAAATTACCGTAGATACGTACGCCTGCGCGTCCTCTTTTAAAGCCCTTTCTCCGCCGAAAAACCGCCATAAAAATACGCCGAGTAAATTAGCTGTCAATCCCAAAATGATAAACACCAACGGCAAAATCAAGCCCGCGCCCGTTTCAAATCCCCATTCCTTGACAAAATCTATGCCTTTGCAAACTTGGATCAGCACGCACACGCACAACACCGTAGAGATGAAAGCAACGATTTCATGTAACCAAACGACGTAATATTTTCGGTTTGCCGTCTGCGGCAAAATAAACAACGCCCCCACGACAACCGCAAATCCGACAATTACGTACGCAAAAACCAACAGATTTTTCGCAAACGCCTCTTCCAGCTTTGCAAGTTCGTATACCGTTTCCCCCTTTTCTCCCATAAACATCATGGTCGGCGCGGCATAAAATGCAA
This sequence comes from Elusimicrobiaceae bacterium, assembly GCA_017468055.1. Classification (GTDB taxonomy): domain Bacteria; phylum Elusimicrobiota; class Elusimicrobia; order Elusimicrobiales; family Elusimicrobiaceae; genus Avelusimicrobium. Next base: position 968 of record JAFUJU010000015.1, on the reverse strand, counting down.
ACGAGCACACCGCAAACAATAGGAACATGATTATAATAAAAAAACGTAATGCGGTAAAAAGCCCATTCGGCAACCGCCCTTTCTCTTCCAAAGAATTTGACATATCTTTTCTCCTTTTCTTTTTATTATACCAAGTCTTATATGACTTGTCAAGTCTTTTTTTACTTACACTTTGCTATAATAAAAGTATGAGATTTGGGGAACGGTTAAAAGAACTTCGTCAACAGCATAATTTAAGCCAACTGGAACTGGCGCAAAAGACGGGCATAAGCCAGTCGGCGATTGCAAAGTGGGAGCTACACAAAAACGAGCCCACCGCCAGCGCATTGATCACTCTTTCGCTTTTCTTTGAGGAAAGCACCGATTATTTGCTTGGTTTGGTCGATTGAAACAGGGAAAAACCGAAGTCTTGTGGACTTCGGTTTTTTTATGCAGTATTACGTTTCCATCAAGCCCGCCGCACGGAGCGCCGCCAAAATTTCGTTGATCTTTTCCGCATTGCTTTCAGGCGTTGACCCCGTTACCACTGCATTGGCTACCGCCTCTGCAGGGGTTACTTCACCCGGCTCACCCTGTTCGCCCTGTGGACCTTGCGGACCTACGGGACCTTGTTCTCCCTGTGGACCTGCGGGACCGACTGGACCTACTTCACCCTGTGGACCTGCGGGGCCGACAGGACCTACTTCACCCTGCGGACCTGTGGGACCGACTGGACCTTGCGGACCTGCTGGACCGATCGGACCTGCAATATAACGGGGAATGGGATTGATAAAAACACCGTTTTCCGATGAACCGCAACCGCCAAAGCAGCCGCGCGTATTTTCGTTTTGATTACAACACATAGTTTTCCCTCCTGATTATAAGAGAGCGCAAAACGCTCCCCTTACAATATATGACCGCAGGAAAAAAGCCGTGCCATCAAAAAACAGCCCGACAACCGTCCGAGCTGTTTTCTTTTTTTATTTCGT
>JAFUJU010000014.1 GCA_017468055.1 Elusimicrobiaceae bacterium | reverse complement strand
TAATGATTACCAATCGCTAACATCGAGCTGTTGACATTTGACTCTATACTGTTTTGAATTAACTTGGTGTCATAATATAGTATATGACTTACTTTAATGAGCCTTGAACCGTTTCACCCCGAAGGGATCTTCCGTTTCAAATCGCCCATTCGCACATTGCTGTCAAATTTTCAGAGAGCGAAATTTCCTCGTTGTCCTTTCGTTCACCGAAAGACAAAGGAAATTTTTTATTATTTCTCCATAGCCTCATTGCTATAAAGATAGTATAACAAAAATCTTTCGCGTTTGTCAAGTCCTTTTTTTATTTTAAGGTCTTGACTTTTCTTACTACTCTTATAGTGTAGCAAATTTTTAAAAGTTTGTCAAGTCTTTTTTTGATAACTTCTTGATTCTTCAAGTAAGTCTTGCCTAAAAGGCGGAGGGTAAAAGACAAAAAGTAACGTAATCGGGCTTTACGGGGTCTTCCAGCTCGGTATGGACTATCTTTCAACCTTTTCTAATATAAGGGGATATCCAACTGCCTGAAGACATCTGTTGTAAAACTAAATGGTTTATTATGTTGATTAAAAGAGCAATTCCGACTACTTTTATAGTATAACAAAAAAAGACAGAAATGTCAAGCCCCTTTTTTATTTCTTTTTAAAAAAGATTAAAAAGAGGTCTTTTTGTTATCACAAGAACGAACCATTTCGTTCTCTATATAAATAGTATAGCAAAAATATTTTTGTTTGTCAACAATTTTTTTCTCCGTCTGAGAAAACATGTTTTTCAAACTGCTTGCTTACTTTACTCTCAACTTTTCCGCTTTGCTTCCAAGAGTTTTATAAAAGATCAATCGTTTAAGTATGTATATATTTTAGCAAAACAAAACAGATTTGGCAAGTTTTTAATCATACACTCAATGTCTTTATTCCGGCAGGCATATATAAATGTGCGCGCACGCGCGCGCGTACGACAAAACCTTACTAATAAAAAAGGGATTATGCCAAAAACATAATCCCTTGTACCCTTTTCCTTACGGAAAAATTATTTGAACGGCTGAGTGGAACAATGTCCGTCCATCGGAACCGTGGACAAGATATAATCCCAGAAGGTTTTTTTGGCAGCGGCTTTTTTCACCGGTTTGGCGGCCGGAGCAGAAACAGGCTTGGTATCTGCCGTTGGAGCCGGAGCAGCATCAGCCGTTACCGTCGTATCGTTAGCGGCCTGTTGGGCGGCATTAGCTTTCTTTTCTTGATCAGCCTTGTGAGCCCAAGCAGCAGCGGCATTGGCGCGGCTCATTACAGCGGCAAAACCTTTTACGGCACGGGTTGTTTTCTTGTCAGAACGGACAGAAACAGTGGGATTAGATTTTTGATATTCTTGGGCTTCCCAATTCATCAATTTTACAGTTCCCACCCCCTGGGCTGAAGCTGCTACCGCAGCGCAAACGACTGCACATGTTGTTAATAATACTTTCTTCATTTTTTTTCTCCTTTTTCTTTCACAATAAAAAAACTCGCATTCTTTTCTTTGAATGCGAGTTTGGTTTATGCAAAAAATAAAATCTATAACTTACTCATAGCGCACACTCGCAAACAAAGCCCTCTACCTCCATAATAAATAGGGAGGCATTCATAATAATGGATAGGCTTTCTTTGCGAATGTTTATTTTCTGCATATGAAAAGTTTACAATAAATTTGTTTTTTGTGTCAATAAAATTTTATACTATTATTAAATTATGACGGATTTGAATGAATTATTAAAACATACTTCCCGCAGTTTATATTTAAGCGCGCGGTTGCTTCCTACAGACGTGAGAGATACGTTTTGCATCGCTTATTTATTATGCAGATATGCAGACAGCATTGCAGACACTTCTTTGATTTCTTCCGATAAAAGATTGCACTGGATTCATAAATTTCCAAATATGATTTTGCATCCCAATGCCAAAGATCAGGAACTTTTATTGCAAGAAATTTCAGGTTCTTCTGCTAATATATATGAGGAAAAATTGCTACATAATTTTAATCTGTGTTTAGATGCTTTTAACCGATTAACTACCTTCCAAAAAGAAACTATTATAGAAGTGGTGCACGCCGTTTGTGACGGAATGAGGTTGGATTTGGAAGTATTTCCGGACGAAAATTCCGCTCAAGTGCGCGCTTTGAACGACACAAAAGAGTTGGAACATTATTGCCACTTAATGGGTGGAGCACCCGGTGTATTTTGGAGTAAGTTAATTCTTTCCCATGTTCATGTAGATTTGCCGGAAGAAGAATTTTTATCTCTCGGGAAAGACATCGGAGATGCGGAACAGATTGTGAATATCTTGCGGGATTTGCCGCGGGATTTACGCATTGGCAGATGTTATTTTCCTGACGATGAACTGAAAAAATATGATTTGTCTGCGCAAGATTTGTTAGACCCTGCCAACAGTGCGCGCTTTGAGCCAATTAAGCAAAAATGGATTGCTTGGGGACGCAACAAACTACAATCTGCCAAAAAATATTTTTCCGCTATTCCCAAAACGCAGCCTGCCCATCGTGCGGCGGTGGCGTGGCCGGTATTATGGGCAGGAGACACCTTAAACAAAATATCGCAAGAGCCAAATTTGTTAGACCCTGCCCGACGGGTAAAAATCCCGCGCTCGCGCATTTATGCCACTATGTTACTTACGCCCCCCGTATTATTATGTAATTCATTATTTAATTACGGACTTGAGAAAAAACTTTCCGCTAAAAAGGACCTATAAAATATAGGTCCTTTTTGGTACTTGATTTTTTGCCCAATGAGCTTATATTAATGATATGAAGTATCGTTGGAAAGCATGAGGTCCTTGGTTGCAGTTGCCGGTGGCACAGCGTGTTACCCGATTGCGCAAAGACCCGGACACATAGCCCCGACGAGAAAGAGGAAAGAAAGTCATGAAAATGACCTACATAAACTAAACCCCCGAAATAATATGCGGGGGTTTTTTATTGGAAAAACAATTTAAAAATCAATCATAAAAGCATGTTGCAACATCTTCTTCCCAATAAGGACATGTTTTTTTACCTGTGTCCTGTTTACAAACCGCTTCTCCGATCCCGTTTTTTTTAGACTGACATACACTTTTTCCCGCCCAATCACGATTCAAATTAATATAAAAACGCAAATAAGTTACAACTCTCTTACCCTTACTATCAAGATAAGAACATTTGATATTTGTCGGATCACTAATGCTACAAGCTTTGCCTCCGTCGCTAGCTAAGGCTCCTCCGTCAGGAGGTTGAATATCTAAATCATCTAACTCGGTGGCATATTCTCCGTTAGCCATATAGTAAACTTCTTGCGCCTGCGCGATAGCTTCAACCATATCTTTAAGAGTTGCCAAACGTGTTTTTAAAATTACTTTTTGATACTGCGGTAGTGCCACGGCTGACAAGATACCAATGATTAATACCACTACCAATAATTCTATCAACGTAAAACCTTTTTTCATTTTTCTCTCCTTTTATACGGATTAAAGGCCCAACAAACGACTTTTAAGACCAGGGTCTGAGGGCAACGCTGAAATTGTAGCAAAAAAAAAAAACGTGTCAAGAGGGGACGCACTTTACCGTCAAAAAACGAGCGACAAACAAAACGCAATGCCGCTGGCAATAAATGAAAAAATCTTTTTTACTCTATTCTGATTTTTCAAATTTAAGATGATTTTGGCAGATTTAGTTTGTGCGCGGTGTAGCGTTAGCTACATAAGCCCAAAAAGACGCCGAAAGAACTTAAATTTGGAAAATTATTGAACATATAAGCAACACAGGGTAAAACTTTCCGTTTTACCCTGTGTGCGAAATATTAGCAACCGAAAAAGCCTTTACTTTCCTTCACGCTCTTTTTTCTTCATCTCTTTCCACAATGCCAGAGCCTCTTCCGGCGAGGCCGCTTGTGCGTGATCCCCAAACACATGCGGGTGACGGCGGTGTAACTTATCATCTAAATAAATCATCACATCTTCTATGTCAAACAAACCTTCTTCTTGGGCAATTTGTGCATGCATGATAACTTGCAACAACACATCACCCAACTCCTCTTTCATGTTTTCTGTGTCTTTTTTTTCAATGGCTTCAATTAATTCTTGGCTTTCATTTTGCAAACATTTAATCAGGCTTTCGTGCGTTTGTTTTTTATCCCACGGGCAGCCGTTCGGGCCACGCAAAGTGGCAATGGTTTCTATCAAATCTTTAAAATCTTTTTTCATATTGTCCGCCTCCGGAAAAAATGCTATACCATTATTATATGAAAATAAATTTAAAACACCTGCTTACCTTCCTTTTTGTGACCGTTTTATTTCCCTGTGCATGGGCACAGATAACCGTAGTAAAACAAGACGGGAAAAATATTTATTTGGATATTTCCGAACATAACAAAAACGTATCCGTCGGAGATACATTTAAAATTATTACTTCCCAAGAAAAACTTACCAACCCCAAAACAGGCAAAGAACTGGGACTGATTAATCATTATTCGCCTGAAGGAAAAATCGTAGAGGTACAACCTTTGTATGCAATCGGGCAAATGCCAGACAAAAAGGCTTACTCCGTCGGGCAAGAGGCCCTGATTCAATCTTTTGCCCAAACCCAAACTGTTTCCTCCGCGCCAATCTCCCAATCGTCGGCGGAAGAAATTTCAAAGCCTGTTTCTAACCGTAAAATCAAAAAATATCCTGTCTTGGAGCGGGAAATTATCAGTGCCGTAAAAGCAAATTTACAGCCCATTCCCGGGGAAGAAATAGCCGTTTTGGATTTACAAGGTCATTTAATTGTTTACACGGACGACGGTGGCTCCTTGCGCCAAACGGCCGAATATCAAATCCCTGCCGGCAAAAAGCCGGTTACGCTTTCTGCTAAGGATTTGAAAAACCAACCTTATGCCCAGCTGTTTGCTGTGGTGTATAGCGAACGTGAACAAAAAATTTCTACCCTCATCTTACAAGTGCAGAATGATACGCTACAACCGATTGCCACTGTTCCTTACTTTGTAAAAGAAGTCGGTTGCAATGATGATAAAGAAATTTATGCACAAAAACCCTTCGTCAACGGAGCCAAACCCGGCGATGCACGGGAACTGGAATATGAAAAAGGCAAATTCCGTTTAGATGATGACCGTCTGCCCACCCGTGGGCATTGGCTGACGGGCATCAACTATTATGAAATTCAAAATAAAGAAGATGATAACTTTGTTTATACCGCTTCCAACGGCAAAATCCGCCTGCGCCTGGCAAACGGAAAATATGCCGAAAGCAAAGCCCTTTTCGCAACGGCTCCAAATCGTGTAAAATATAAACAAGAAATCATTTCTTTTTACCCGTCGCTACAGGTGTATGGTCCAGACGGACATGCCACTTTAGCCGCGGTGGAAAATACCGCCAAATTGGGCGTCCTTTCCGAACAGTTCGGCCAATATAGCAGCAGTAAAATCCATTTCTTGACGTATGAAAACGGCGTTTTAACCGTACAGGAAACATTGCCGTTGGATGGTGTCTTGTATGACACCAATTGCACCTCCCGCGGCATTTTAGCCCCGCAAGTGCTTTCCGGCGGACAAACCGTTTTAACGGAAATTTATAGATAGCAAGAGGAGAATCCCCGTGGAAAATCAAACCATTGAATTGTTGGACAAAGGCTTTATCCGTTTAGTAGATTTTATGGGCAGCGATAACCGTGCTGTCAGTTCCGCCCGCGTATCTTTTGGCGGCACTTCTAAAGGAGAAGAGCGCGATAAAGGGCTTATCAAATACCTTTTGGAACACCGCCATCATACTCCTTTTGAACATTGTTATTTCCAATTTCATGTCTGTTGTCCCATTTATGTGGCCCGCCAATGGATGCGCCACCGCTGGGGCTCTTTTAACGAAATCAGTGCCCGCTATACACAAGTAAAAGACGAATTTTATATTCCGGCAGAATTTCGCGGTCAAGACATTAAAAACCGCCAAGGCTCTGTAGCGGCAGACTTTGACAATGAAGCCCTGCGTAAAATTTATGAAGAAAGTGTAGAAGCTTCTTTTGCCGCTTACAACAAACTCATTGAAGCCGGTGTAGCGCGCGAAATGGCACGCGGTGTATTACCGGTGTGCCAATATACCCAATTTTACTGGAGCGTAAATGCACGCAGTTTGTTAAACTTCTTACAACTGCGCCAAGACGGCCACGCTCAGTACGAAATCCGTGTCTATGCAGATGCGATTGCAGAAATTTTTAAAGAAAAAATGCCGTGGACTTGGGAAGCGTTTGAAGCTATGAACAAAACGTTGCCTTTGGGCGCGCAATAATATAACAAACAGGGAGATTGCCATGAGAGTCTTAGGTATGATTATGGCCGGCGGTAAGGGAGAGCGTCTCTATCCGCTGACTAAAGAACGTTCTAAACCGGCTGTACCCTTTGGAGGAAAATACCGCATTGTGGATTTTGTACTGTCCAACTTTGTCAATTCGGGCATTTTTTCTTCCTATGTATTGGTACAGTATTTGTCTCAAAGTTTAATTGAATATTTACGCACTTCTTGGCGTACGGAGGGGTTAATTCCGGATCACTTTTTAACCACCGTTCCGCCGCAAATGCGTATGGGTGAAATTTGGTATCGCGGTACAGCTGATGCCGTGCGCCAAAATATCAATTTGGTCAAAGATTTTGCACCGGATTTGGTGGCTATTTTTGGTGCGGATCACATCTATCGCATGGACGTACGCCAGATGATTGATTTTCACATCAAAAATAATGCAGATGTTACCGTAGCCGCTAACACCGTCAGCATTGAGGAAGCAACCGCTTTTGGCGTATTGGGCACAGACGATAATCACCACATTATCCAATTTGATGAAAAACCCAAAAACCCGCGCCCTATTCCGGGCAATCCGAAAGCAGCTTTTGCCTCTATGGGTAATTATATTTTTAACACCGATGTCCTTTTACAAGTACTGCAAAAACGCTTTTGCGATGTTCCTTCTTTGGACTTTGGTAAACATATTTTGCCCAAAATTCTGACCGATCACCGCACTTTTGCCTATGATTTCCAAAGTCAGGTCTTACCCGGAGCCAAAGACTATGAAGAAAAAGGCTACTGGCGCGATGTAGGAACCATTGAATCTTTCTGGCAAACCCATATGGATTTATTAGGCCCTACACCAAAGCTGGACTTAGATAATCCGAAATGGCCCATTAATACCACCGCTTACCGCGTTCCCCCCACCAAGTATATGGGAGGGCAAATAGAAAACTCCATGGTCAGTAATGGATGCACTATCTATCCCAAAGCCAAAATCAGAAACTGCGTATTGGCCAGCAATGTTATTGTGCATGACGGGGTGGAATTGGACGGTTGTGTAATTATGGATTCTTGTGAAATTAAACAGGGAACGAAACTTAAAAAAGTAATCGTAGACCGCTTTAACACCATTTCACCCAACCAAACCATTGGTTTTGACCAAGAAACCGATGCACAACGCTATTATATTGACCCGTCGGGAATTGTGGTCATTCCTCGCGGAAAGAGCAAATTTTTATAAATTTGACTCCTTATACACAGGCGGCCTATATAGACCGCCTGTTTTTTATTATAATTTAAGTAATGATTAAGAAAATTTTACTTAGAGACCAAGACGAAATCTTGCTTGCCTTAGGCGTGCAAGACCGCAAATTACGTGCGCTGGAAAAGGAATTTAAAATTGACGCTATCGTTAAATATAACGAAGACGGACAAGGGGCGGAGCTTTCTTTGAAAGGTACGCATTCCCGTCTGGATAAAGCTTTAGCGCGCTTAAAGAAAATGTTGGAAATGTCCGGCAAAATTAAAACAGACGACTCTGAAAAAGACAGAATCCCTTTTAAGGACAATATTATTTTCCGTCCTGAACATGCCCGCCCTATAGAAGCGCGCACTGAAAACCAAAAAAATTATATTGAGGCTGTTTTTGAACATGATCTGTTGGTCTCTATCGGGCCGGCCGGCACCGGTAAAACGTTCTTAGCTTGTGCGTGTGCTTTGCGTGCGCTGGAATTGGGCATGGTGGAGCGCATTATTGTTACACGTCCGATTGTAGAAGCCGGTGAAAAATTGGGATTTTTACCGGGGGATATCAACGAAAAAACGGACCCTTACTTGCGCCCGATTTATGATGCTTTTTATGCTATGTTGGGAGTAGAAAAATTCCGCGCGCTCAAGTATGGCAATATTTTAGAAATTGCTCCATTGGCTTATATGCGCGGCAGAACGCTGGAGAAAGCCTTTGTCATTTTAGACGAAGCACAAAACACATTGCCCGCCCAAATGAAAATGTTTTTAACCCGTATGGGTATTAATTCCAAAATGGTGGTCAACGGTGATTTAACCCAAATAGACTTACCTCAAAAATCCCAAAGTGCACTGCTGCAACTTCCCAAAATTTTGAAAGGGGTAAAAGGGGTTGCTTTTGTAGATTTCGGGCCGGAAGATGTAGTACGCCACCCGCTTGTAAAAAATATTTTACATGCCTATGAAAAATGGGAAAAGAAAACTGCTAAGGTAGAAAAATGAACATAAATATTTTTTATCAAACCGATATTCCCAAATATCTGCGCCGCACGGGACTGTTTAAAGAGGCCTGTTTGCGTGCGCTTAAAAATTTTAAGAAAGAAAAAGCGGAAGTGAATGTGGTATTTGTGGACGAAAAAGAAATTTTACGCGTAAATAAAACTTTTTTAGACCATCATTACGTAACAGACGTTATTTCTTTTAATCACGAACGTCCGCCCTTTGTGTGCGATGAGCCGTGGGACTTTGGGGATGTGTACGTTTGCTACCAAGTAGCGCGCAAAAATGCCCCTTCGTTTCAACATACAATTTTGCAAGAAATGATGATGTATGCCGTACACGGCTGTCTGCATTTATCCGGCATGGACGACCACTCCCCCCAAGACCGCGCCGAAATGGACCGCCAAGCCGAAAAGATTATTAAAAGTACATTAAAAAAGCCCGCTAAGTAAAGCGGGCTTTTAAGAAATCGTTATTACTTTCGGCTGTCCGTCCGTAATTTCCAAATATTGCAGTTTGCGGTGCAAGCCCACATCTACCGGAATAATATTTCGTCCGTTATCTATCACGATTTCTTCCACCGGAGTGTGGCCCACTACTTGGCGCAACGGGCTGCGCAGAGAGGAAGACAGCAAATCTTCCAAATCTTCCCAAAAAATACCGCCAAAACGATCCGTACCGCTACGGTTTAAGCTGATGTTAAAAATAGGATGGCGGAAAAACTCATGTTTAATGGCTTCCCGAAAAATCATATTCGTCAAAATAGCCACATTATTTTCCGTTAAATCATCTAATTGCATCTTAAAAATTTTCATGAGTTTATTGGTCACACCGGCATGGGTAAACAAAAAACCTTTGTAAGCATAAGCTGCACGAATTTCAAAGTTAAGCACTTGACGTTTGAGTTTGTCGCGCACCAGTTTGGCCTCTTCTTTGTTAAAACCGGAAATCAAAAAATTACTCATCAAAAGTTCCAGTTCATGATTTCCTACCAAACGGATCACTTCTCCTTGCCCCGCATTGGCTTGCTGTTGTAATTTATCCAACAGATCGTCCACTTGGCGGGGTTTGGGACCACGGTCAAAAATATCCCCCATCTGCACCAGCTTATTCCGTCCGCCGGTCCAGTTCTGTTCGCCGTCAATCAAACCTGCATGTTGCAAAATGTGCACAAAAGCATCATACTGCCCGTGCACATCTCCGACGACTATCACTTTTCGCTGTGGTTTGTTCTCACTCATAATTACTATAATGACAGTATAGCAAAATTGCCTTATGTACATATCAGAACACATACGCAAACAACTGCAAAAGTTGCTCGGAAAAGAAAATGTTTTGACGGATGAAGCGGCCCTTTTACTCAACGGTTACGACTGTTCCCAAAGCCGCCACCGTCCGGACTTGGTGTTAAATCTTTCCTCCGTTAGCCAATTAGCCCCCGTCATTGCTTTGCTCTGGCAAGCAAAAACCCCTTTTATTCCCCGTGCTTCTGCCACCAATCATGCCGGCAGTTGCAGTGCTATCAAGGGTGGGGCTGTGCTCAATTTAAATGCACTGAATCGCATTTCTTCCATTTATACATCAAAAGGCTTTGCTGAGGTAGAGCCCTGCGTCATTACCGGAGATTTACAACAAGAATTGGAGTCTTTGGGATTTTTCTACGCACCCGATCCGGCTAGTGAAAAAATAAGTACACTCAGCGGAAATCTGGCCCAAAATGCCAGTGGAGCGCGCTGTATGAAATATGGCAACACTGCCGACCATACTTTAGCTGTTCACTTTATTACCCCCGATGGGAAAACCCACTATCTGCGCCACGACCAACCCGGGCCCGATTGGTTGGGGCTTATTGCCGGGAGTGAAGGGACTTTGGGGCTCATTGAAAAAATGACCGTCAAAATTTTGCCTCTTCCCAAGCATGTTCACACTTTTTTAACCACCTTTCCTTCTTTGGAACAGGCCATTCAAACGGTTACGGATTTAGTGGCCCAAGGGATTATCCCCCGTTGTATAGAAGCTATGGACCGCACCACCACACAGGCAGTGGAAAACTTTTCCCATGCGGGCTATCCCACGCAGGCAGAAGCTTTGCTGATTTTGGAACTGGACGGAGAACTAAAAACCATTCAACAACAAGCACCTGTTTTAGAAAAAATTTGCCAACAAAACAAATGCCAAACTTTTATAACCGCTAAAACAGAAAAAGAACGTGAAAAACTATGGCAAGGAAGAAGAGCAGCTTATTCTGCGATGGCGGCTTTGGCCCCCGATGTGGCAGTAGGGGACGGCACTGTCCCCAGAAGTGCCTTGCCTCAGGCGTTGAAAAAAGTGCGGGAAATTATTGAAAAATACGGAGTTTTTGCCAGTTTACTCTTTCATGCCGGAGACGGAAATTTTCATCCGCAACTCGTTTTTGATTCCCGCCAACCGGAGCAAACACAAAGAGTGGGGAAAGCTTTGCAAGAAATTTTAAAAACCTGTGTAGATTTTGGGGGCACCATTTCCGGAGAACACGGAGTGGGCGTACAAAAACGCGCCTTAATGGCCTATCAGTACGATGCACCCACCTTGCGTTTATTCCAACAAATCAAAAAAGCCTTTGACCCCGCCAATCTGGCCAATCCGGAAAAAATTATTCCCGTCGGATTTGAGGAAAAAGCCCGCCCTTTTCAAGAAGAAAATAAAGAAGTTTTAGCTTTGGCCCAAGAAATAAAAAACCGCTTTTCCCAAAAAATACCCAGCCTGATTTGCGGATATAATCCTTCCCCAAAAGAGGCTTTTTCTCATGCTTTACCAACCGATAGATTACGCCAAATTCTGGAAATTGATAAAGCCAATTTTACGGCCACCGTGCAGGCCGGCATACAGGTAAACCATTTAGCACAGGCGCTTGAAAAAGAAAATACATTTGCCAAGCTTCCTCCTCAATATACGGGCTCTTTGGGAGGATTAATCGCCGCAAAAACTTATTTGCCCTTTATTAACCAACTTACGTCTATTCAAGTCATTTTGCCTAACGGTGATATCGTCAATTACGGCGGCAAACTGATGAAAAATGCTGCTGGATATAATTTATGCCGTTTATTTGCCGGATCCATGGGCCAATTGGGACTGATTACCAAGGTAACATTTAAAATTTATGCCTTCCCTCAACAGGCAGAGACTCTTTCGGCACCATTCTCCGTTCCTACAGATGATTTATTTATCAGAATGAAAAAAGTAATAGATCCGGAGTATTTATTCATTAGCGCGCAAGAAGGAGGAAAACAATAATGAAAAATAAAATTTATCTGAATCCTTCTTCATTTGTGTCCACTTCCGGCAAGCCGGAAACATTGATCGCCAGTGTCAACCGTTGCACACGGTGTAATGCTTGCGTACAAAGTTGTCCCTCTTATTTAATTAAACCGGAGGAAACGGCTTCTCCCAGAGGAAGGGTCCAACTGATTCGCCTAATACTGGAAGGCAAAGTGAAACCCCAACATCATTTACCTCTTATCAAGCATTCCTTGCAAGATTGCCTGTTATGCGGCAGGTGTACTCTTGCTTGTGCCGGAAATATAGCTGTAGCACAACAAGTTTCTTGTTTGTCCAAAGCGGTGAATCTTCCGTTAATGCCCGCTTCTTTGAAATTTTTCTTACACTTAAAAGTGCTTAGTCCCCGCTTTTTTGATATTTTGATTCGTTTTATTCAGTTTTTACGCTATTGGAAACTTTTTATTGTTACGGGTATCGGGAAAAAATCTTCTCTTTATTGGATAAAATATTTGCATCAAACGATGCCGGCACCCAAGCAGAGTTTGCAAACACAACTGCGCAAAAACAAAATCAATATTTCACCCCAAAAACCTGATTTTATTTATCTTCCGTCTTTGCAAGCCTGTTATGCAGAGCCTGATATCGGGCAAAAAACATTGCAATTATTGGCCCCTAAAAAAACGCATATTCTATTTCATACATCCACAGGATTTTTTGAATATCTACACGGAGAACATACCCGCTGTTTATCCCAAGCCAAACATTTACTTACTCAATGGGAAAAGTTATCTTCTTGTAAAGCGCCTTTGGTAACAGATTCTTGGGAAACTTTTGCTTTCTTAAAAAACTATCCCATTCTGTTTGCTTCTCTTTCCGGTTGGCAAAAAAGAGCTGAGGTTTTTGCCTCCCATGTCCGCTTTGTAGCAGATTTCATCAAACCCCAAAAATCGGCTCTTAATTTTAAAACTGCGCTGGACTTTTCCGGCTTATTATTTTTACCACTGGAAAATATTTCTTTTTCGCGTAGAATATTAAAGACACAAGCGGGAAAAAATTTGCTAGAGTGTGATTATAGCCGTTTCCCTATCCCATTAGGAAGCGTGCTTTTTGCGCGACCTGCCCAGGCAGAGCAAGTTTTGCTTGAAAACGTCAAAGACGTCGCGCGCCAACAGATTAAACAAGTCTATTGTTTGTCCGGTTGGGCGGCGCTTATATTGGCGCATGCTTTAAAAAGGCATTATCCGGCGGCACAAGCACAACACATTGTGTATTTACAGGACCAACATGACAGAATTTAAGCAGGAAAACCATAAACTGACTGCTGATGAAAAACTAAACCTTCTGGTGGAGTTCGGCACCCGTATTTCCAGCGAATTGCGCTTAGACAAATTGCTGGATATCATTGCGCGCCAAATTACCCGCATGTTGAACGTTGGCCGCTGTACCATTTACTTAAAAGATGTGGAACGCAATGAACTATGGTCCAAAATCGCCCAAGGGCGCGGCTTGGAACATACGGAAATCAGGCTTCCGTTGGACGGCAATAATATTGCCGCCATTGTAGCCCGAACCGGACAAGCAATCAATTTGCAAAATGCGTATGATGATGAGCGCTTTTCCATGGCCATAGATATGGTAACGGATTTTCGCACTCATACTTTACTCACCATTCCCCTAAAAAATAATAGCGGAAAGGTATTAGGTGTTTTTCAGGTTGCCAACAAAGAAGACGGCTCCGTTTTTGACAATAAAGATGAAGGCATTTTGCTATTACTGGCTACCTTAGCCGCCAGCTCCATTGAAATTGCCAAATTATATCAAGATGTACACGTAGCCCAACTGGAAACCATTTACCGTTTGGCTGTCACGGCAGAATACCGCGACCAGCAGGATACCCGCTCTCACTTAAAAAACATCAGCATCATTTCTTATTTATTGGCCTTAGCCTTAGGCATGACTAAAAAAGAAGCGGAACTTATCAAAAATGCCAGCCCGTTGCATGACATCGGCAAAGTGGCTCTGGCCGACAATATTTTGCTTAAACCGGGCCGCTTATCCGACGAAGAATTTGAAATCATGAAGTCGCACACCGTTTATGGCGGGCGCATTTTGGAAGGGGCCCACTCTAAGGTTTTACAAGTGGCACATAAAATGAGCTTATACCACCATGAAAAATGGAACGGTACCGGATATCCCAAAGGGCTCAAAGGGGAAGATATCCCCTTGGAAGCGCGCATTATTACCGTGGCGGACGTTTTTGATGCTTTGTGTGTCTCCCGCGTGTACAAAAAAGCTTGGAAGACGGACGATGCCTATTTATATATTTTGGGAGAAGCCGGAAAATCATTTGATCCACGTATCGTGGCTGCTTTCAAAAAAATCTTCTCTTCTGTTAGAAAATTATATTTAAACCAAACTCCCCAAACGGAAGAAACAGCTTCTGCCGCGCCGGCTACACCCAAGCCACCCGTTGCTGTACCTGAAAAGCCGTTGCCTCCCATGGCTTAGACTTTAACCCTGCTCAAAAAAGGTAGGGTTTCTTTTTCTATCTCTCAAAAAATACTAAAATATTAGTGTCCTTTTGGCTTTCAACCTTAAGTACAATCTTTTGATAAAAGAGGAAAATGATGGACAAAAAGACCATTTTGGTAGGACTCAGCGGCGGGGTAGATTCTGCTGCGGCCGCTGTATTGTTAAAAGAACAGGGATATCACGTTATCGGAGCTACGATGATGATTTGGGATCCTTCTCTACCCGTTCCCCAAAACGGGCATAACTTTAATGCTTGTCTTTCTCCGGAAAAGGAGGACGTCAGCGAAATCCGCAAACTGGCCGAAAAAATAGGCATTGAATATTTGACGGTAGATTGCCGCGAGGACTACCGCCGGGCGGTTCTCGAAAATTTCCGCGCTGAATACGCCCTTGGCAGAACCCCTAACCCCTGTGTCATCTGCAACAGCCAAATCAAATTCGGCGTATTGCCGCGCGCGGCCCGCGCACAAGGCATACATTTTGATAAGTTTGCCACCGGACACTATGCCCGCATAGAAGAAAAAGACGGAAAATTTTTATTGAAAACCGGCCTTGAATCTGCCCGAGACCAAAGCTATTTTTTGCATCGCTTGCAACAAAATCAATTGGCAGAAATACTTTTTCCGTTAGGTGATAAAACCAAAGCACAAATCCGTGAAAAAGCCCGCCAAGCCGGCCTTTCCGTAGCAGACAAACAAGACAGTCAAGATTTCTACTGTGGAGATTACAACGATTTATTAAATTTTCCCAACAAAGCCGGAGATCTGGTTTTACAAGACGGCACTGTCATCGGCAAACATAATGGGATTTGGGGCTACACCATCGGAAAACGTAAGGGGTTGGGCCTTAGCGGATTTAAAGAACCCATGTATGTGGTAGGAATAGATGCGGGGAAAAACCAAGTAATTATCGGCCCGAAAACCGCTTTGTACAAAGACACTTTGCAAGCCGATCATATGAGCTGGACTTTGGGGCAACCTCCGGCGCAGGAATTTGAATGTTATATCAAAATCCGTAATTTGCACCATGCCGCCAAAGCAAAAGTGAAAGTATCTTCTGACGGCCAAGAAATTTCTGCCGTCTTTGAAGAAGCGCAACTTTCCATCACCGCCGGACAAAGCGCCGTACTCTATGATGGAGATATTGTGCTAGGCGGCGGTGTGATTTTATAATACAAAAGACTGACAGTTTGGCTATAAATAAGTTATAATATATGTACTTGAAGTAAGCGCTTTACTTCTGCCGCGCAAATAGCGGGGCGGAGGTTTATGCGCTAAAAATGGAAAAAAACATGTACGCAATCATCGAAACTGGTGGAAAACAGTACTGGGTAAAACCCGGTCAAGATCTGCAGGTTGAAAAGCTGGAAGCAGAAGTAGGTGCAAACGTAGAACTGAAAGTTCTCTGGGCCGCTTCTGAAGAAGGTACCTCAGCAGATACCAAGGCGTCTCAAAACGCCAAGGTCACCGCTCAAGTGGTCAAACATTTGAGAGGTCCGAAAATCCTCGTCTTCAAAAGAAGACCTAAAAAAGGCTACGAAAGAACCCGTGGTCACAGACAGGATTTAACGCAAATCAAAATCACCGACATCGTGCTCGGGTAATTGGGAGAGGATAAACTATGGCACATACAAAAGCACAAGGTTCTTCCTCTAACGGAAGAGACAGCCACGGCCAACGTCTGGGTGTCAAACGCTACGGTTCCCAGTTCGTGCGCGCCGGTGAAATCATCGTCCGCCAGAAAGGCACCAAGTTCTTGCCGGGTACCAACGTAACCCGCGCCAGTGACGACAGCCTTTTTGCCCGCGTTGATGGTATCGTAACGTTTGAATGGGCCTACAGAGGCAAAAAACAAATTTCCGTCTATCCGAAAGAAACGGAAACCAAAAAAGCCGCTGCCCCGAAAGCTAAAAAAGCTGCCGCTAAACCGGCTGCCAAAAAAGCTCCGGCCAAGGCCAAAAAGACGGAAACCAAATAAGCGTTTCAGTTTTGAAGCGGCGGGGCAACCCGCCGCTTTTTTTGCTTAATTATTTTTTGCATGCTTCGGGCATGCTTATGTTACAATGAAGTATGAAGGATAAGATTTTACCCGTTAAACAAGACGAATGGGGTTACACTGCCACCAAAACATCTGCCCGTGCTAAAGTAAAACGGGCACGTAGTAAAGCTAAACGGGCCTTGAGCAAGAAATTGCTTAAAGAAGAGGAAATTTAATATGCAATCAGGAAGCTTTTTAGACCGAGTCAAAATCTACATAACCGCAGGTAAAGGCGGAGACGGTTGTATGTCTTTCCGCCGTGAAAAATTCATTGAATTTGGCGGCCCCAACGGCGGCTGCGGCGGTAAAGGCGGAGACGTAATTATCCAAGGAGAAAGCAACCTGACCACTTTGCTGGAGTTGGCTTATAATCCCCACATTGAAGCGAAAGCCGGCGAAAAAGGCGGCACCTATAATAAAACAGGGCGCGGCGGTGAAGACAAAATCATTTTGGTGCCCTTAGGTACGCTTATTTACAAAGACGGCCAACTATTAGGGGACATTACCCAACACGGGCAACAGCTTACCGTAGCCAAAGGCGGTATGGGCGGCCGCGGAAACCAATCTTTCAAAACACGTAACAACACCTGCCCTCATATGGCAGAGCTCGGCCAACCCGGTGAAGAAATAACATTGATTTTGGAATTAAAAGTTTTGGCAGATTTAGGGCTTGTCGGGTTCCCCAATGCCGGAAAAAGCACCTTTTTAACGGCTATTTCCAGTGCTCGGCCCAAAATTGCGGATTATCCTTTCACTACCTTAAATCCCAATTTGGGTATTACCATGCACAAAGGCATGTCTTTTGCTACCGCCGACATTCCGGGAATTATTGAAGGAGCCAGCGAAGGAAAGGGGCTCGGCCATCAGTTCTTAAAACATATTGAGCGCACCCGTGTGCTGTTACATTTAATAGACCCCGACGGCTTTGACGGTATGGATGCGGCAGAATCGGCCAAAGTAATTGAAAAAGAACTCAAACAATTTGATAAGGATCTGGCCAAAAAGCCGCGTATCATCGCCATTAACAAGGCAGATTTGCCCTCTGCGCAGAAAGCCTATGAGCAAATTAAAAAGAAATACAAAAAATTTCCTGTCATGCTCATGTCTGCCGCTACGGGACAAGGGGTCAAACAGGTTTTAGATGAGGTTGTAAAAATCTTGTCAGTTACCCCTGTACCTGTGGTAGAATTAGAAGCACCTAAAGCCGTTTTACACAAAGTGGAGCCTATTTTTACCATTGACCGTGACGAAGAAGGCATCGTGCATATCACGGGTAAAAAAATTGATGAGTTTATCGCCATGACCAACTTTACCCAAGCCGAAGCTGTAGCACGTTTGCGCGGAATCTTCAAAAAAATAGGTTTGGAAAAAGCCCTTTTAAAAGCCGGTGTACAAGACGGAGACCCAATTGTAGCCGGAGGACGGGAATTTGAATGGAACGGCAGCTTAGACAAACACGCCGCCGAAAACCCCGAACACACTGGCTATAAACGCCGCGAAACAAAGGCAGAACGTCTGGCCAAACGGGCTGAAAGACGCCGTGCCAAACGCGAAGAAGCTTAAATTTAAAGCCGCCCCAACAGGCGGCTTTTTTATGGCATTATTATCGTATTATTTCCTTGGGAAAGCAGACGTACGGCATTGATAATAGGCTCATGATTTTCTTTGGAACGGACTACGAAATTAGGAACGGAAGATTTACGCTCCATCTTATAATAATCACTACTCATTACTTCTTCCATAAATTCCATCAAACTCTTATTAAATGCTGTGAACATAAAATATTGCTTATTATTTCCAACACCCAAATGACCGGAAATAATGCCTGCCAACTCACCGGTATTGGTCATCACGCCTGAGCCGCTCATCCCTTTAATAACACCAAAATTTTGGGTATAAGCAAAGCCCAACTCTTTTACATAGTGCGTAGGATTTGGATTTTTTAAAATGCTGCGTTTTCCGTCAAAAATAGAAATGACTGAAAGTTTGCGGTCTATCTCTCTGGTGGCATCTTCAAATACGAGTACCGGAGGCAGGGAAGGGCTAAGCGCCTCTTTATAAGCACGACGGGCCAAGGCATTCTGTGCTAAGGCGGCATCAAAGTCCTGCTTGGAGATCAGCAAGTTCTGCCCTTTACTTCCTTCCGGTGGGCGGCGGTAATAGCGGCGCCGTGCGGCGGCAGGATCTATTTTTAGCAATGCAAAATCATGAGAAGCCGGCACTTTAGGGTTATATTTAGGATGCACAAAAACATGCTTCTTTTTATCCGTATGTGTAACGTCCAAAAATACAGACGTGGGATATTCCAATAAATCCAAACGCAAAGTACAGGAGCCTGTGCAAGCAGTTCGAACGCAATGGGCCGCTGTAGCAAACCATTTTCGGCCCACGCGGGTGGCCTGACATTTGGTTACTTGGCCTTTTTCGGGGATAATATAATACTCAAACGTATGGAAAAAATCCTCTTTTTTAGTATGGCTGTCCACATCCACTACAGACACAAAACTCACTTGCGCCCAGAGCGTAGTTACAAAAACGAGAAAAAGAAAAGAGAAAAAAATCCGTTTCATTCTTATATTATACTTAAACAAAAAAATTCCCGAAAAAACATTTTTTCGGGAAAGATAAAAATTAATAAGATAAGGTCTGTCGCAGTTCTTTGGTATATCTTTGTGTTTGAACGTTGCAGGAATATTCTTTTACGGTCTCTGCCAGTTGTTCCTCAGGCATTTGGGCCAGCTCATGCACTTGAGAGGCCGCCTCATAACAAGCCTCTTGCAACTCTTTATTTCCTTGCCATTCTTCTTCGCTCATGGTTAAGATTAAAGAGGGGTTTTGATAAATGCGCTCTATCTTCTTTTGCGTTTCAGCAGCTTGAGCGGAAGAAGAAACAAACACCAGTAACGGCAAAAGCCATAAAGTCTTTTTCCCAACACTGCCGATTACACCTTTCATAGAGTGTCTAAATCCTCTGGCAGAGACGGGCGAAGCCTTAAAAATAATGGGCCAGCATCCTCTCTCTTTTACAATACCTTCTTGTATTTCTTTGGTAATTTCATTCACCATACGGGCAAAAGTAATTTCGGGCGTATCTCCGCGCACGATTAACAAGTCCCAACTGGGTTTGTATTTTTCCAGATTTTTATTAACAATCAGTTGCACTTCGCGCAAATACGCGTTTTCTTGCCCCTCTCTTAAGACGTAATCCATTCCTTTTATAGTAAAACTCTGGGGAGCGTGGTACATATAATTCTCTTGCAAACGGCTCAGGGCTTCCCCGTAAACTTTTACATATTCTTCGCCAAACACCCCTAAGGGTACTCTTTCCAATTCATGTACCATTGTATATCTGAGATTGAAAAGATCCCTTTTTAATTGGGCCGCTTCTTTGGCATATCTCTTGGTAGCAACATACAAAGCCCCAATGCTGACACCAACGATAGCTTTCCCGTAAGGACCGGCATAAAAGGCATTTACTTTTTCTAAACTTACACGCAAAGCTGATTTTAAATTTTCTAAATTTCCGTCCTTTTCAACCGCATAACAGGGAACGGACGAAGAGATAAATAAACAGACGGACAGCAAGAGAGGCAAACATCTTTTAATCATATAATCAATTCCTCACAAACAAACTTATATATATTATCTCAAACTGGAATCTCTTTAAACAGGGTCTTTAGACCTAATACGCAGTAGGTCCTTTTAAAAACACTATTTATTTTTGTTATAATAAGGGGGTTAAGGAATTTACTTAACATACAATTTTATCTGTTTTTGGAACCGTATGCAGAATACGGAGCGCTTAGAAGAACTCTAAGCACAAGTCTAGTCCAAAGACAGTCGTTTTAGGCACTGCATTTTTGAGCTGATCCCTTAAAGATGCGGTGCCGAGTGTTTGCCACGCCTTCGGGCGCGGCAGACCACGGCTGTTATTTTTTGGGTTACTAGACTTGGCT
The DNA here is from genome assembly GCA_017468055.1 of Elusimicrobiaceae bacterium. GTDB lineage: Bacteria > Elusimicrobiota > Elusimicrobia > Elusimicrobiales > Elusimicrobiaceae > Avelusimicrobium. Next base: position 516 of record JAFUJU010000014.1, on the reverse strand, counting down.
CAAAAATGGCAGCCGTTTTTTTGCGCCTTTTTGCCAAAAACAGAAAGGAGAAATTATGAAAACAAAACAAGGTTTTACCCTCATTGAATTACTGGTAGTAGTGCTTATCATCGGTATTTTATCTTCCGTTGCTTTGCCACAATACACCAAAGCCGTGGAGAAAGCCCGTGCCACGGAAGCCATACAAACCGCGGCTACTTTGACCCGAGCCATAGATATTTGGCTCATGGAAAATGGTGGATTTCCGGCCGATACGATTAGAGGAAAAGATTTGCCACTTTCAGTAGAATTAAATGGTGGAAGTTGGGAAGAGGAATCCAATCACTATGAAACAAAATCCTTTTTTATTTCACTTGATTGTTACAACCATTATTGTGCATTTGAAATTTGGAGAAAACCTGAACAATATACTTTTGAATTACAAAAAACTACTCTAAATGGGGAATGGAATAAAATATGTTATACTCAACTAACGGAAATCGGAAGAAATATTTGTAAAAGCATGACTTCTCATGG
>JAFUJU010000003.1 GCA_017468055.1 Elusimicrobiaceae bacterium | reverse complement strand
ATTCTTGAAATTCTTGCAAAGAACTGCTAGACACAGGCGGCACGTAACCGGCACCACCGGTTGTATGCGGGTGAGCCGTAGAGCTAGAAGAAGAAAATAAACCGCTAAAAAAATCTTGGATATCACTCCATATACGCGCTTGATTATCGGGATTATGGGCCGCAGGATTATAGCCCACGTACTGCGCAGAGGCAACTATGGGTAACAACAAAGCAACCAACAACATCAATAAAGTTTTTTTCATATATTCTCCTATTTTTTCAGAAAGACTTCCGTCCTTATATCCTTACACTTCTACTATAACAGAAACTTTATTTTTCTACTAGAGCCTTTGGGCCCAGATCGCGGGGTATTTTGGTCCTATATATTATCTAGGACTCCTAAACAAAAACCTCTTATTAAAAGAGGTTTTTGTTTTTAAAATTCAGGATAAGTAACCAGTGTTTTTTTGGCATCTTTGGCTCTAGCGGTAATCTTAAAATCATTCTCTGTTACCCCAATGCGGAAGCCTTTATTCTCCAACACTTTATGAGTGTCTCTCTGAAATTGCACCGGATCACCCGACAAAATAGATAAACGCAATAAATCATTCGTGTAATAACCATAATTGATACGATGTATTTCTTCCAGATAAGCAATTTTTTCCAAGTGATCTTGTGCTTTGATAATCAGGCGTTTTTGGGCAAAGGACCCCGCACCGAAAATTTGCGAATAAAACATAGAAGAAAACAAAGTCAACAATACAGCCCCCGTTAAGGTAAGGGCAGCTCTTTCCGCAAAGCTTTTTTCGCGCGCCTGCAACACAATACTTCCGGCCAAATAGTCCTGCAAAGCACGGTGTTTGTCATCAATAAACGCAAGCAAAAAGCCGCACATCAACAAAAGAGTGCTAAACACATATCCCACCGAACGGATAAAAGCACGCACAAAACCCAACGGCTCTGCGGTGTATTGGTCCACCACTACGATACCCACCAGTTTTTTGCCTAAGCTGCTGCGTCCACCGCAAGTAAAAAGCGTTTCATACAACACAAAAACAGGCACAATCCCCGCCAAACACCAATAAATCTGCTCCAAATCCGGCTGAATCCATCTGAATAAAAGGATTAAAAACATCTGATAAAGAAACAATATCAAACCGCCGTCAATCATCAGCGCAACAAAACGCTCCATCACACCGGCCAAAACCGGCCCTTCTTGCTGGGGTTGTTGCTCTGCTTGAGGGGCATCTTCCATAATATTAATACGATGTTCTTCGTTCATAAATCTCTCCTAAAAAACCTTACTTGTATTATAACAAGTTTTCCCCCTTTTGCAATAGAAAAACCCCGCAGTTTTCAAACCGCGGGGTTTAGAATAAAAGACGTGCACTAAGCAGCTATGCCAAATTTAGAGAAAATGACATACACTGCAAACACACACAGCACAACAGCCACACTCATCACCACAGCTTTATTCCACGGAGTAGTGTCCACTACGTGCAAATCTTGTGAATCATCATAATTGTTTTTAGTCGGAGCAAACTTACCGCATAAGTACATAAACACAATTGCAATGACGAACAAGATAGCCATTACGTGCAAGAAGTGGATAGAGGACAACCAACCCAACAGCGGCAGAGCCTCTTTTCCGGCAAAGGGAATTTGGGTCAAGCCGTAGGCTATGATAAAGAAAACCAATGTCACTTTGGCAGACCAAGCCGGAGCGGTTCTATTCAGCATACCGAAAATAATCAAAGTGAATATAGGTACGTTGTAAAAACCGTTCACCATTTGCAGGTAGTTAAACAAGCCGGACGGAGCTTTGGCAATCAACGGGGCTACACACATAGAAAAAACAACCAAGATCACCGCCACCACTTTTCCGGCGATAACCACTTGTTTGTCGGTGGCATCAGGTTTAATATAAGGCTTGTAAACATTAAGCATAAACAAGGCAGAAGTAGAGTTCAAGGCAGCATTAAAGGAGCTTAAAATTGCCCCGAACAAGACCGCTGCAAAGAAACCCGTTAAGTAGAAAGGCAATACCTTGTTCACTAACATCGGATAAGCCATATCCCCTATTTTAAGTGGATTGTCTTGGAAAATATGGAAAGCCACAATACCGGGAATAATCAGATATAAGGGACCAAACAGTTTAAATACTGCCGCAAAAAGCAAGCCTTTTTGACCTTCTTTGAGGTTTTTGGCCGCCAAAGCACGCTGAATAATGGTTTGGTTGCATCCCCAGTAGAAAAGATTTACCAAAAACATACCGGTAAACATCGTTAAGAAAGGTACCGGATCTCCGGCTTTACCGATGGCATTAAATTTTTCGGGGTGAGCATCTATCACAGTTTGCAATCCGCCCAACATATCACCGTTGCCTACATACAATAAAGCAAAAATCGGAATCATCAATCCGCCGATAATCAACCCGACACCGTTTAACGTATCGGCCACCGCCATAATGCGCAGACCGCCTGCCAAAGAATAGATGACACCCAAGATACCAATAGCTACTACCACTATAATAATAGCGGTCATATAGTCCACATTGAATGTGCCCATAATGTCAAAAATACCGCCCATGCCGATAGCACCGGAATAAAGCACCGTTGGCAGTAAAATCAGCACATAGCCAGCCAAGAATAGAAAGTTGACGATTTGTTTTGTCGTGGCATCGTAGCGTTCCCCAATAAAATCAGGGATGGTGGCATAGCCTTTTTTAAGATAGCGGGGCAAAAACAAAAAAGCCACGATAATCAGTGCCAAAGAAGCACCTACTTCGTAGCCCATACCGGACATATTAAACATATATCCTTGTCCATTTAAGCCCACCATTTGTTCCGTAGACAGGTTTGTCAGCAGTAGAGAAGCAGCAATCACCCAGCCTGTCAGTCCGCGTCCGGCCAAGAAGTAACCTTCTTGCGACGAGGTATCATTCTTGCGTGTGAGGTAATAAGACAGCCCCAACACAAGAGCGGTAAAACCTACAAACGACACGATTGTAAGCAGCATCCGTCCTCCGTGAGATATTATTTAACAACTTTTTGCACAACACGGCATAAGCACCGTTTCCTGCAAAATCGGTTTAAAAAATACTTGCGAAAAGAAAAATTAACGGCTATACTGTCGGTATACTTTCATTGTAATTATAAAAAGTCGGCAAGTCAATTTTTTCGGCAAGGAGGCGGAATGATTATTTGGTTTATCTTCGGATTTATGTGTGCATTTGTAATTTTATGTACATTGGCTTATTTTAAATTAACCGCTTTGTACAAAGCCGTAAAACGGGCATGGTTTCGCTTAGATATCAGTTTAAAAAACCGTTGGGACCTGTTACCGAATCTATCTTTAATTGCCGCCGCTTTTGACCAAGAGGACCGCTCTTTTTCTTCTGAACTGACCTTGCTGAAAGAAAAAGTGCTTTTGTGTCATGAAGTGGCAAAACGCAGTGCTTGTGAAGCAGAAATTTCCGCTCATTTACAACAACTCTTTGAACTTGCCTGCAAATCAACCGAGTTTAAACATGATGAATATTTTTTACACACAAAAAACAAACTTGCTTCTATAGACAAACGCATACAACGCAGTAAAAAAACCTATAACAGTGCTGTGCGGGACTTCAACACTTTAGCCCAGATTTTTCCGCTCAATGTTATTACCAAAATATTGGAGTTTACTCCGTTTGATTATTTTGATTTTGAAAACAGTTTGTAAAAAATCCCGCCTCAGGCGGGATTTTAATTTAAACAATTTTTGTGCCGGCCATTTCTTCCAGAGCCCTCACACGCATGGAAATAGGTGGGTGAGTTTTCCAAAATCCGGTTACTTCCAAAAAGAAATTGGTTTCTCGGCGCGGATTGGCAATGCACATACCCACCATACTGGGGTGATTGTCCAAAATTTCCACATAGGGGTCTTTTTCTATTTTGCGCAAGGCAGAGGCCAAGGCTTGCGGATTGCGGCAGATCCACGCGGCTAATGCATCGGCACGATCCTCACAACCGCGGGAAATGGCTAAGCGGCCTAACGGCGCCGCCACAAATCCCAGAAACGCGCATACCGCCCCGATACACCATATCACGGCTGCTGCAAAAATATTGCGTCGAGCCCCATAAAAAATACTCACAAAAGATACTTCTGCCAAAAAACTAAACAAAAGCACGCTGGAAACGGCCGTCAGCATCAGTTTGCAATCTTTGCAAGCCACATGGGCGGCTTCATGCGCCAAAACAGCCTCCAACTCCGGATTTGACAAATTATTCAGCAGTCCTCGGGTTACCACAAGAGCACTATTTTCAGGTGAAAAACCGGTGGTAAAAGCATTTAAAGAATTATCTTCTATGATGTAGAGTTTAGGCGGCGGCAATCCAGCCGTTTTAAATATCGTACCCGCCAAACGGTACAGCTCCCTATATTGCGCCTCTTGCATACGTTGGGCATGGGAAGAATTAAGCACCATGCTTTGCAGAAATCGCGGTGGAGAAATCAAAAAGCACATCAACACAAAAAACACCACTGCCGTCGTTCTCCAAGCAAAATTGCGCACTTTAGGATACAAATCTTCAGACACCCACTCTATATCCGGGGCTTCGTAATTTTTTCCGGAAAAGATCGCATCTATCACCTTGCGGGCAATACTTTTTCCTATATAATCGACATAATTATCCGAGCCGTCCGGCGGGCGGGAATAATGTGCCATGCCAAAGCTGTACGCCACCCCCCACGTGCAGAGCAACACCAATACACAAAATACAAAACTGAGCAAAAAAACCCGCCTGTTATTTTGTGCAATAAAATCATATACCGTTGCCAAAACTTCCCCCTCTATCCATAGCCAGTAAAGCTTGGATACGTTTTTCAATCGGCGGGTGAGTGGCCGTTAAGCCGGAAACCCAACTAAACAGGCCCATATGCTCCAGTGGATTAGCAATACACATCGCCGCCATGCTGCTGCGCTTGTCTAATACTTCCACTCGCGCATCGCCGCTAATTTTGTGAAGGGCACGCGCCAAAGCGGCCGGATTGCGTGTCATATAAGCGGCAGTCGCATCGGCCTGATATTCCCGCGTACGGGAAATGGCCAAACGTATCAGCGGGGCCACAATATAGCCATACAAAGCAAAAAAGATGCCCAGCACTAAAAACAGCAAAGCGGCCTGCCCTTTATTTTTACCGCTACCACGGGTGGAACGCAAAGCAGAGCGGAAGCAAATCTCCGCCATAAAAGTGAAAAAAGAAATTCCCGTCACGGTAATCAGCATCAGGCGGATATCGCGGTTTTGGATATGGGAAAGCTCATGCGCCACCACTCCTTCCAGTTCGGCCCGCTCCAGTTTTTCCACAATGCCCCGTGTCAGGGCAATAGAAGCATGGGCAGGATCACGGCCAGTGGCAAATGCATTCAATGAGCTGTCATTAATAATATACACCCGCGGCATCGGAAGACCGCTGGCAATACACAAATTTTCCACTAAGTTATATATTTCCGGTTGATCATCGCGGTAAATTTCTAAAGCATTCGTCCCTCTTAAAATCATTTGGTCACCACAGTAGTAAGATATCACGATCCACAACACCGCCCCCAACCATAACCAAGGCAAAAACTGGCTGGCTAACTGATTGGCACGGTCCACCGCTATTTGGGTAGCATTCGGGGTTTGGCCTACGGACTGGTAATAGGCTTTTTCTTCGGCAGAGATATAGGAGGGCTCAGAGGTCAAGCGGGAAACCCCAAATAACATCAAGTATCCCAATGCTGCAAAAGTAAGCGGAAAAAGCAAAACAAGCAGCCATGTCCGCCGCTTGTTTTGCGCTATAAAATCATAAGTGGTTAAAACGGAATGATTCATTAGAATTTGACGGATACTGCTTTGCGGGCATCCTGTTCGTCTTCGGCCAATTCAAAAAATTCCTGTTTTTCAAAATGGAACCACGTAGCAATGATATTGCTGGGGAACATTTCCGTTTTGGTATTGTAAGCCAATACATTGCCATTGTAAAAACGGCGCGCGGCTTGGATTTTGTCTTCCGTATCGCGCAGTTCGCGTTGCAATTCCATAAAGTTTTGGTTGGCTTTCAAATCGGGATAGTTTTCCGTCAAAGCGAAAATAGATTTCAAAGCACCGGTTAACACATTCTCGCTTTTGGCCACTTCCGTCATGCTATTATGCGGCGCCATGGCGGCATTACGCGCTTGGATTACTTTTTCCAAGGTACCGCTTTCGTGGGCGGCATAGCCTTTTACCGTTTCAACCAAATTAGGAATCAAATCATAGCGGCGTTTCATTTGCACTTCAATATCGCTCCACGCCTCTTTTACACGGTTTTTCAAGGCAACAAAACTATTGTAAGTTACCATGAAATAAATACCGATTACAACTATAATAATCACAGCTATTCCAATACCGCTCATTTTACTTTTCTCCTTGCGTATTTAGGTAGTTTTTCTTTTACATTTATCATATCATAAAATTGACTTTTTTTGCATAAAAAATCCCCGACCTGTTACAAGCATTCGGGGATCTTTAAAAATATCTACATCTTAGTTACAAACATCTTTTGTTGTTCCGCACGTTTGATTGGCACGGCATTGCCACGTATTATACTTACATACTAAATAACCTGTCCAGCAGTAAGGCTCAGAAGATGTAGTCGAAGCGTATTCAAGTTTAAAAGCACAACCAAAGTTCGCAGCTTCTCCCTTATCAAGAGTGTAGCCTTGTTCATCTGCTTGATTTTCGCACCGCAAGGACCACACTGTTTCAGGACCGATATTATAGTTTCCACAGCTCCCATAACCATCACAGGCATCTCCCATTTCTCTACATGCTCCCAAGTGGGTAACACCCGTACCAGAAGGGTAGGAATCCGGAACAGTATAATTGCCACCACAAGTTCCGCCCATATCTTCGCCGGCACTCAAAGAAGATCCGGCATCATACCATCTGTTATAATACATGTAGTAAAAAGTTTCAGGCTCATAGGCTCTGCAAGTTTGCATACAGTACGTACCATTCCACGTTTCGTCAGAAGCACAACACTTCGCTTGATTCGGGTTTTTTGCACAACTTTGTACACACTGCGTACCATCCCATGTTTCATCAGAAGTACAACATTTCTCTTGATTTGGGTTTGCAGTACAACCAATTTCTGCTTTTCCGCAAGTTAAATAAATCCCCTCTGCACCGTCAACAGTTATCTTTGTCCAATTAATCTCGTTGTCAGTGGCATCACACTTCTCAAACTCTAAATAAGAGTTGTCCTTATTTTTCAATTTCAAACCATACAGTATCGTTTGGCCGGTGGAAACCAAACTGGTAATGTTTTCTCCATCTAGGAAAGAACCATTCACTGTTAAGTCTCCCCCTACTCTAAACTTAGCATCTCCTTCGGACAAAGCCGTACCGGAAAAACGCCCCACCCCCAAGTAGTAATTATTGTTGATCGGTTGGGAGGTTAGCAAACTTAAATTGCCGGATTTCACATTAAAAGTACCGGTATTCAAAGCGGTGTTAGGCACAGAAGCGGTGGTAGTGTCCACCCGCAATGCACCAAAGTCCATTTGACATTTATCCAACAACCCCACATCACAGGTATTGGTTACTTTCAAATCGTTGTAAGAAGCATAGGGAATGGGGAAATAGGACACCATGGTAATATTATTACCGGCAGCCCATCCGGACACTGCACCAAAGATACACGCCACTATCCAAAGCAATTTTTTCATAAAAAATCTCCGTGCACACAAGATAATATGTATATACCAAAAATCTATCAAAAATGAGAAAAATAAGTCAAGTTATTTTTCGGAGATTCAAAAGCGCGGGATTTCTTTATTTTATATACTGTCTATATGTTAGTTGCTTTTATACAAAGTTTTTGGTTTCCTTTTTATCATCACTTTTCCCGTGTGCGTGCGTGGAAAATGGCTATGTTTGCCCTGTGGATTATTTTAGTAGGCATGCTGGTTTTTAATGTCTATTTCATTCTGCAGCTAAACAAACGCTTGCCCGTTTTTTTGGCCTCTCTTCCCGCTGTTACTTTTGCTAACGGACAGATGACGGCACCTTCCCAACGGGTGAGCGTACAAATTCCGCAAACTCCGTATCAAATTGTTTTAGACCCTCATGCCGCGGCATCCCCCTCTTATCAAACATTTTTTGATGAAAAAATAATGGTTTTTATTTCTAAAAACCACATCTATATGCCGGCCGTTTCTTCGGTACAAAGCCAGCCCATTCCAACCGATTGGAACCTCACTCTCACCCCTTCTTGGCTGCAAGAAAAACAGGACGAAATAGCCTCCGTTCTGCAAACGATATTTTTTGTAGCTTCTTTCTTTGTGTTAATTTCTTTTTTCTTGGGGTCCTTTTGTATGGCAGGAGCAGTGCTATTTCTGTGGCAGGGTCTCAGCCGCAAACCCGTACCGTTACCGGTGCGTTTGCGTTGGGCGGTGATTCTGCAAGGACCGGCCTTAACACTGTGGATTATCAATTTGTTTGTTTCCGTGCCCTTGTTTTTATTTGCTATATTTATTTTATTCATGATGTACAGCCAACAAATTTATAATACTTTGCCCGAAGAAAAACGAGGTTAAATATGCTACTTAAGATTATTCGCAAATTCAGCTCCGCCCACCGCTTACCGCATTATGACGGCCCTTGCTATCAGTTGCACGGACACACGTGGAAAGTGGTATTTTTGATTGAAGGAAAGGTGAAAGAAAACGGCATGGTACATGATTTCAAAGTACTCAAAAAATTATTAGATGCCCAATTGCCCGACCATCAGTATTTAAATGATCTGGTAGAAAACCCGACCGCCGAAAATTTGGCCCCGTACTTATTCCAAAAGGTCAACCAAGCTCTGCAACCATTGGAGCTGAAATTAAAATCCATAGAATTATGGGAAAATGAAAATGCAGCCGCCGTATTTGAAGGTTAACGAAATTTTTTATTCTATTCAAGGCGAAGGCCCCCACACGGGTATGCCGGCGGTATTTGTGCGCTTGGCCGGCTGCAGTATGGGGTGTGACTTCTGCGATACCCGATACGCTTTTGCCCAAGGAACCGAAATGTCTTTACAAGATATTGTGGCCCGTATGGAAAGCTACCCCTGCCGCAATGTTGTTCTGACAGGCGGAGAGCCCACCGAACAAGATTTCCCCCCGCTAGCCAGCCTGCTCAAAAAACGCGGTTGGACCGTGCACATGGAAAGCAACGGTGCGCATGAGGCTGACGTTTCCGCTATTGATTTTTTGGTTATTTCTCCCAAAAAATATGTTTGCCAAGAAATGTTAACAAAGGCCCACGCCATTAAAATAGTGGTAGGACAAAAATCCGATTTGGAAGATTTAAAAAAATATTTTCACTACGCAGGCACACATACTACCGTCTGTCTGCAGCCCGAAAGCAACCTACAGGAGAACATAGATCTATGCGTAGACTTAATAAAGCAAAATCCGTTTCTAAGGCACAGCCTGCAAACACACAAAATGGCAAACATAAAGTAGCCAAGGTATCCCAAGAAAAAATCTTGCAAAATTTACGCGAGATTTTGGCCTACATCGGAGATAACCCAAACCGTGAAGGTTTGCAAGAAACACCGATGCGCATTTTGCGCAGTTGGGATAAAATTTATGGCGGGTACAAACAAAAACCGCAAGACGTGCTTAAAACGTTTACCGAAGGTTCTTGCGAAGAAATGGTGGTACTTAAAGATATTGAATTTTATTCCACGTGCGAACATCATCTGCAGCCTTTCTTCGGCACGATCAGCATCGGCTATTTACCCAAAGACCGCGTATTGGGTATCTCTAAACTGGCGCGCTTGGTGGAAGTGTATGCCCGCCGTTTGCAAATCCAAGAAAAACTGGTGGCAGAAATTGCCGACAGTTTGATGCAAACCTTACAACCCCACGGTGTCATGGTGGTCTGCAAAGCTAAACATATGTGCATCAGTTCGCGCGGTATTGAAAAACATAATGCCGTTATGGTTACCAGTGCCATTCGCGGTGCTTTCAAAAAGTTGGAAGTACGCAGTGAATTTTTGGAAATGATTAAATAGAGGAGCTTTTATGGCCGGACAATGCGAATGTAAAAATTGTGGTTTTGTCGGATACCCTGAAGTAGCCAGAAAGGAAATTTTTAGGAATCAATTATGACCACACAAATCATGGGCATCGTCAATGCCACACCGGATTCTTTTTATGATGGAGATCCGCAAAATAATTTAGACAAGCTCTTAGCCAAATGCCGCCAACATGTAGAAGACGGCGCGGCTATTTTAGACATTGGTGGAGAGTCCACCCGCCCCTTTGCCACCCCCGTTCCTGCCGAAGAAGAAATCGCCCGTACCTTGGAGTTGGTAAAAGCCGCCCACAAAGAATGGCCTCACCTTACTCTTTCACAAGATACCTACAAAATTCCGGTAGCCGTGGAAGCCTTAAAAGCCGGGGCCAGCCTGATTAATGACGTCAGCGGAACACCCGATACCGAAATGTTTAAGGTGGTAAAAGATTTCCAAGCGCAAATCGTTATCACGCATAGCCGCGGTACCCCGCAAACTATGACCGCTTTAACAGAGTATGATGATTTAATGGGTGAGATTACGGAATTTTTAGCCCGTAAAACGGACCAAGCTCTTGCCGCCGGTTTAACCAAAGAACAAATTATCTTAGATCCGGGGTTTGGCTTTGCCAAAACACGTGAGCAGAATTACAAACTTTTGGCCCATGCGGCGGAACTGAAGAAGCTGGGTATGCGTATATTAATCGGGCTTTCGCACAAAAAATTTTTAAGCCAAACAGGTGAAAAACCCCCCAAACGCAAAACCCAAACTTTATGTGCCAATTTTGCCGCGTTGCAAGCGGGCGCGGATATTTTACGCGTACACGACGTACGTGAAACCCAAAAAGTTGTTCAATTTTTCCATGAATTGGAGGAAAACGCATGAGCAAAGTATATTTAACCCAAGCCGGCTCTTTCCACGCCAAACACAGCCACGACGGCACCTTGGCCGAGCCTTTACACGACCATCTTTTCCGCTATGAAGCCACTTTTTACGGAGATATTAACGAAGAGCATTTTTTGATTGATTTCCGCCAAATCAGCCATCTGTTTAAGACCGAACTGGAAAAAGGCCTTGACGGTTCTGACCTAACCACTTTTTTACCTTTTCCCACCGCCGAAAGTTTGGCCATTTGGATCTATGACCGCGTAAAGGCCAGAATGCCTCAACTCTATAGCATCAAAGTGGCCGAAGACGTAGACCGCTGGGTAGAATATCGGGGCGAAGAATAATGGCGCAAGTCGTTTTGGGCTTGGGCAGTAACCAAGGAAATCCGAAAGAAAATCTGGACCGTGCCATCGAAGCATTAGCTACCTTGGGTACGGTTAAAGAAGTAGCTCCGTATATCCTTTCGGCCCCCGAAGGGTATGATGCCCAGCCGGACTTTGTTAATACGGTTCTGGTATTGTCCACCCCTTATCAGCCGGCCGCTTTGCTCAAAAAGCTAAAAGAGCTGGAAACCCGCTTAGGCCGCGTACCTACTTTTAAAGACGGGCCGCGCGTGATAGATTTGGATATCCTTTTTTACGATGACCAAATTATTTTTGATACGGACGTTATGCTATTTGTGCCGCACCCGCGCTTGATACAGCGGGAGTTTGTACTCAAACCACTTAGTTATATCCTGCCGGATTTTGTGGACCCAAAAACACAACAAACTATCACGCAGCTGTATCGGGAGCTGATGCGTAAAAAAGGAAAAGTAACCTGTAAAATTTTGTAGAATATAAACAGTATTTTTATGGTTGGGAGTTTAAGAATGAAAAGAGTAGCACTTTTGGCTGTGTCCGCTTTGCTTTTAACAGCCTGTCAGGCCAGAAAAGCAGAACCGGGCCGCGTTGGGCAGATGTACCTGTCCACTATATCTTTTGCCGTCAATGGAGATGAAATTCAGTTATCTTCGTACAAGTTGATTGATGAAGCGGTAAAAGTGTACAAAAAAAATCCGTCCGTCAAAATGGAAGTGCGCGGATACACCGATGCCAGCGGAAATGAGAAAAAGAACATTCTCCTATCTCAAAAGCGGGCCGATAAAGTGGCTAAATCTTTACAAATTCGCGGAGTACCTGCGGAAAACATCGCCGCCAAAGGTTACGGCTCTGCCAAGCCGGTAGCATCCAATAATACGCCGGAAGGCCGCAAACAAAACCGTCGCGTAGAGATTGAATTTCCCTACCCCGGCAATTAATTTGCAAAAATCCGTGTCTGTAAGAGCGGATTTTTTATTTAAAAAGGAGAGAACATGAAAAAAATAGCTTTATTATGCGCAGTCGCTGTATGTTTAGCCGCCTGCCACTGTGAAAGAAGAACCACCGGTACTCCGTGCCGCAAAGCCTCTTGTCAGGCCTCTGCCTCTACCCAAGATGCCAATCGTGCCGCCGCCAAAAAAGCTGCTGCCCAACAAGCAGCCGCCCAACGTGCCGCCGCTCAAAAAGCCGCTGCGGAAAAGAAGGCTGCCGAAGAAAGCACCGCTTTGGCTTCTGTCGGAAATACAACCCGCGAAGGCAATGTAATTAATTTAAAATTTAAAGAGCCTATTCACTTTGCCTACAACAGTGATAAAATTGCCGCTTCTTCCAACAGAAATTTAGAAGCTACAGCCAACGTACTTAAAAAATACCCTAACAATAAAGTAACCGTTAAAGGATATACCGATTCTTTAGGTGATCCGCTGTATAATATTGACCTTTCCCAACGTCGCGCCCAAGCCGTGGCTGATGCCTTAGTAGCCCGCGGTGTCAATGCAGAAAATGTTACCGCAGTCGGTTTTGGCTCTGCCAACCCGATCGCCACCAACAAAACCTCTGCCGGCCGCGCCCAAAACCGCCGTGTAGAACTTCAAATTGAAGTAAAATAAACTTTTAACCCAACAAAAAACCCCGCTTTTGGCGGGGTTTTTTATATCGTATTTTGCAGGTAAATTAATGGTCTTTTTCTATATAACCGAACTTTTCCAATTGCTTGGTATCATTTCTCCAGTCAGGGCTTACCACCACTTGCAGTTGCAGACGGTACGGACTGCCCAAAAATTCCTCTATACGTTTCTGGGCCCGCTTACGCAAGGTCGCAATCGCACTGCCCCCCTTACCAATGATAATGGGTTTTTGGCTTTCGCGTTCTACGTGGATAATGGCACTGATAAAATTTTTATCTCCCAAATTTTCAGTAAATTTTTCTATTTCTACTTGGGTGCTGTACGGAATTTCTTTTTGATACAGCTTAAAAATTTGCTCACGAATAAATTCTGCCGCGTAAAAACGCTCCCAACGGTCGGTCCATTGACCGGACGGAAAATAGGCCGGACTTTGTGGCATGGCTTGTGCGACAGCCTCTTTCAACACGTCCACCCCTTGCGCACGCGGAGCACACACATCAAACACACGGGAAATATTTGGCAAGGCTTTTTTTATCTCCGCTTCCAAATCGCGCACGGCAGAGGCATCTTTTACCAAATCCGTTTTGCTCAACACTAAATATACCGGACAAAAAACTTTGGAGATCTTGGCAAACAGCTCTTGATGAGCGGGCAAATCCGGCGCAGACGCATCCACCAAAAGAAGGACCAAATCCGCATCTTCCCCAACGGCCCGATCCACACAAGTAGCCATTGTTTGCTGCAGTTTATAACGCGGACGCAAAAAACCCGGTGTATCCACAAACACTACTTGAAAATTTTCCCCTTCAATAATAGCCAAAATATTTTGGCGCGTGGTTTGAGGCTTATCCGTTACCGGAGATAAAAGTCCCCCCGCCAGCGCATTGAGCAACGTCGATTTGCCGGCATTGGGCAAACCACAGAGAACGGCAAAACCACTATGGAAATTTTCTGTTTGTGTAGTCATAAATATATTGTACCTGATTTTAGAAAACTTCCGCTAAGATTTTATAAAAACAAAATTCTATATTTTAATTGGGAACATGGTGGAGCCATTATAAACACCGGATTTTTCCTTCGCTCCAAACATTTTGCAGAAAGAGCAAGGCTCCGTCACTGTACCCGAACAAATACAAGAAAGTGTGCCGGAAGGACAGGCTTCAAAAACAGGAGTCATATCACCGGTAGTAATTTTTCCCCAAGCTTGACAGCACCCATTAGCTTCATTGCAGAAATAGGAAAAATCTTTTGTTCTACTTCTTGTATTTTCTTCTTCCAATTCACCTACTTCTATATCCAATACAGACAAGTCGCTCGAATATTCGCCGTTTGCCATATAATAAATTTGTTCAGCTTTTGCTAAACTACGGGTATTTGTTAATGCTTCCGTCGAGCGAGCTTTGGCTACCGCCTTGGTATACTGAGGCAAAGCTACCGCTGATAAAATACCGATAATTAACACTACTACTAAGAGTTCTATCAACGTAAAACCTTTCTTCATATTTCTCTCCTTTCAAGGGTATTTAAGGCTAAACAAACAGCCTTTAATATTTCATTACTTTATACAACCCCGAAATTGTAGCAAAAAAAAAAACAAGTCAAGTCTTTTCTTTTTTTTCATCAGAAACAAAAAAACCGCCCTTTTGGGCGGCTATCAAAAAAAACTTAGTTTAATTACTTTTTAACTTGGCACACAACTCCGCTAAGCCGGAGGCGATGTCTTCTTGCTGTACAGCCACATCTTCCGGAACGGAGAGTTTGACAGGAGCAAAGTTCCAAATAGCTTTCACACCGCACTCCACCAACGTATCTGTGATACCTTGTGCCGCAGAACCCGGCAATGCTAAGACAGCTATTTTTAATTTTTTAGCTTTAATAATGCTTTTTAATTGAGCGGTATGATACACCTGTACTCCATGGATTTCTTGCCCCACTTTTTCCGGATTTGTGTCAAAAGCGGCCACTATTTCCAATCCATGATTTTGGAAACCGGAAAATCCTAATAAAGCTGACCCTAAGTGCCCCGTACCAATTAGAAAAGCTTTGTTTAAATTATCCCAACCCAAAAAATTTTCAATTGCTTCTATGGTGCCCGCCACTTTAAATCCGGCTCGCAGTTTGGTTGGTGCGCCCACCGCTTGTAAATCTTTTTTAATGACAATGGGCAAAAGTTGCGTTTCGGCAGCCAAGTCGGTAGAAGAGACCAAGGAACGGCCGTAAGCATGCAAATCATAAAATACGCGTAAATATTGCGGTAAACGGCGAATGGTTTGTTTGCTAATGGCAGACTTGGCGGAAAAACGGTTCATATTTTTTATTCTCTCTTCTGAAAATTCTGGATATTTCAATATCTATATATTATTTTTTCTTTTTCATACTTGTCAACCCCCTTTTTGCTATTATCGTCGTATATTTGACATAGATTTCCAAATAATGTATCATTATAGATATAAAAATATCCACATCAATATTTTTGTGGAAAACTAAAAAGGAGAGTTCGCTATGGCGGATAAGAAAAAAACCGCGCCGGCTGCAGTAGCTACCGAAGAAGAATTGTCTATGTTAGACAAAGTAGTCAACTCGGTCAAAGCTGCCCAGCGCAAATATGCAACTTACACCCAAGAACAAGTAGATAAAATTTTCCGTGCCGCAGCTATCGCTGCTGCGCAAAACCGCATTCCTTTAGCCAAAATGGCTGTGGCCGAAAGCGGTATGGGTATTATGGAAGATAAAGTAATCAAAAACCAATTCGCTTCCGAATACATTTACAACCAATATAAAGATACCAAAACCTGTGGCACCCTCTCTGATGACGATGCCTTTGGTTACCGTCAAGTGGCGGAGCCTATCGGTGTTATTGCCGGTGTAGTGCCTACCACCAACCCGACCTCTACGGCTATTTTCAAAAGCTTGCTCGCTTTGAAAACCCGCAACGGTATTGTCTTTTCTCCGCACCCGCGTGCCAAACAATGCACCATTGAAGCGGCCAAAATCGTCTTGAAAGCTGCTGTGGAAGCCGGCGCTCCGGAAGGCATCATCGGCTGGATTGAAAACCCGACCATGCCCCTTTCCAACGCTTTGATGCACCACCCCAACATTAACCTAATTTTAGCTACCGGTGGCCCCGGCATGGTAAAAGCGGCCTACTCCTCCGGTAAACCGGCCATCGGCGTAGGCGCGGGAAACACCCCGGCCGTTATTGATGCTACTGCCGATATTAAAATGGCTGTCAGCTCCATCATTATGAGTAAAACCTTTGATAACGGTATGATCTGCGCCAGCGAACAATCTGTTATCGCCGAAGATGCTGTATATGATGAAGTCAAGAAAGAATTTATTGCGCGCGGTTGTCATTTTGTAACCGGCAAAGACCGCAAAAAATTGGCTGAAACCGTGGTGGTCAATGGCAAATTGAACTCCGGCATTGTGGGCCAAAGCGCTGTTAAAATTGCCGAAATGGCCGGTATTAAAGTACCCCTCGGCACCAAAATCTTAATCGCCGAAGCGACCGAAGTAAACGACGAAGAAGTTTTCGCCCGTGAAAAACTCTCCCCCGTATTGGGTTTCTACCGCGCCAAAGATTTCAACCATGCTGTAGAACTCAGCCGCGATTTAATCTTGTACGGCGGCGCCGGTCATACCTCTGTGCTTTATACGCATGAAGCCAACGAAGAACACATTGAATTGTTCAAAGATATGCCCACGGCCCGTACCTTAATCAATATCCCGTCTTCTCAGGGTGCTATCGGCGACGTGTACAACTTCAAGCTCGCCCCCTCGTTGACCTTGGGTTGTGGCTCTTGGGGCGGTAACTCTGTCAGCGAAAACATCGGAGTAAAACACCTTATGAACGTAAAATCCGTCGCGGAACGCCGCGAAAATATGTACTGGTACAAAGTACCTTCCAAAATCTATTTCAAACGCGGTGCCTTGTCTCATGCTTTGTCTGAGCTTTCCGGCAAACAACGTGCCTATATCATCACCGATAAAACCATGGAACAATTGGGCCATGTCCGCACGGTAGCCGATGTGTTGGAAAATCTGAACATTAAGTTCCGCGTATTTTCCAACGTATTGCCTGATCCGAACATTGCCAACGTAACCGAAGCCTTGCAAATTGCCAACTCTTGGCAGCCGGACTTGATCATCGCCTTGGGCGGCGGCTCTGCCATGGACGAAGCCAAAATGGTATGGCTGATGTATGAAAACCCCGACACCAGCTTTGAAGATATTGCCATGCGCTTTATGGATATCCGCAAACGTATTTATGCGGCTCCGGACTTGGGTAAAAAAGCAACCATGGTGGCTATCCCCACCACTTCCGGTACCGGATCTGAAGTGACGCCGTTCACCATCATCACCGATGAAAAAACGGACACCAAATACGCCATTACAGACTATGCTTTAACGCCGGATATGGCCATTGTAGATCCGGAATTCGTACTCGGCATGCCTAAGAGCTTGACAGCTTTCTCCGGCTTGGACGTATTAACCCACGCCATTGAAGCTTACACCTCCGTATTCTCTACCAACTTCACGGAAGGCCAAGCGTTGGAAGCGATCCGCTTGGTATTTAAGTACTTAAAGAGCTCTTATGATAAAGGCGCTCAGGATATCAATGCCCGCGAAAAAATGCACTATGCAGCCACCATCGCCGGTATGGCCTTTGCCAACGCGTTCTTAGGTCTGTCTCACTCCATGGCTCACAAATTGGGTGCCATGTACCACATTCCGCACGGCTTAGCCAATGCTTTGTTGCTCTCTTATGTCATTGAGTTCAACGCTACGGATAAACCGACCAAACAAGGTCTGTTCCCGCAATACAAATATCCGTTTGTGAAAGGACGCTATGCTAAGATTGTGGACTTTATTGCACCCGACTATAAATTGGGCGATGATAAAGATGCCAAAGTACAAAAATTGATCAACATGGTGGAACAGCTCAAGGCTGACTTGGACATTCCGAAATCTATCAAAGAATACGGAATCCCCGAGAAAGAATTCTTGGCCAACTTGGACAAATTGTCTGAGCTCGCCTTTGACGATCAATGTACCGGCGGTAACGCCCGCTATCCGCTCGTGAGCGAAATCAAGGAATTGTACTTGAAAGCTTATTACGGAGAACCCGTCAAACATTCCAAAAAATAAGTTGTTTTGACAAAAAACCCCCGCTTTTTAAAGCGGGGGTTTTTATATTTTATTCACTTTCTGTTGCTGTACGAGTGCGTGCCATATCGTAATAAAATAAATTACTTTGAGTCTTATAATAAGTACCAAACGTTTTACAAAGAGCTTGCGACTTTGTATCACTTTTACCGGCTACGCAAACCATAAAACCCGTTTCTAAATTTCTCTCAAAAAACAAACTGTCTTTTGTATTTTTGGTATGAGCAAATACGGCACAACTGACATCGGAAAACTTAACAGAAAAATCATAATTCTTTTCTGTTACTTCTACATCCAAATCTTCCAAATTGGTTGTATATTCTCCATTAGCCATGTAATAAATTTGTTCGGCCTTATAAATAGCATCAATATTAGTAATAGCTTCCACTGCTCGAGCCCGCTCTACGGCTTTGGTATATTGCGGCAGTGCCACAGAAGACAATATACCGATGATTAAAACGACTACCAATAGTTCTATCAAAGTAAAACCGCTTTTCATATTCTTTTCTCCTTTTCTGCTACATTTTTACTACCGCAAAAATTGTAGCAAAAAAAAAAAACGTGTCAAGAGAAAATACAGTTTTGCCCAAAAAACAATACAGCAAGAACTACTTTTTGTATAATAAAGTATCTCTTAGATAGGAGAAGTGACCCATGAAAAAATTTTTAGTATTTGCCGTTTGTTCTTTAGCAGCCGCGCCTTTGTTGGCTGCTTCTACCTGCGTTAGCCGCGTAGATAAAAATTTAGATAAAACAACCGCCGAAAAAATTGATTTCTGTTTGACGGAAGAGGAAGTTATTTCCGACGAAACGCCTGCCACTGAGGTTATTTACTCTGACACGCAAAACGTGCAATATCCCAAGAAAAAAAATAAAAGAAAACATCAGGCTTCCGCCAAACAACAAACAACTAAAGTTTATACCACATCCCCCGTGTCGCTGGAATATTTCAACCGTAACGAATACCCTGCTTTTCGCAATGATACTCTGCCCAGTGTGAATGCGGAAAGCGCACATGAAACAGCCTTGGAAGCTTTACGCGGTGAAAAGAAACCTGCCAAAAAAGCAGCCCAAAAACCCAAACGCAAACTAAAAAAACAAGAAGCGGCCCCTGTAGTTCCCCCTTCGGCCGAGCCACTGCCTGCCCCAAAGCCTAAATCGGCTATAAGGTGTGCTACTATCAACTGCTCCTCAACTGCCGAAACACCCGTGGTGACACCTCTATCGACTCCGTCGGCCGAGGACAATGCAGAAGTGGCCCAAGCACAAGCTTTGCAAAACGATCCGCTCTCTTCCGATAATACTTTGGACGGCACAGTACCTGCCGGTTTTTTAGATGACGGAGTGATGGGAGCCGATAATTTCGGCTACAACGCCACTGATCCGGCATTTCAACCCTAAAAACAGTTGACAATACCGTCCAAGAGGATTAAAATAAACTTATGAGCAAATTACATTCTTTTTTTATTAAGCCGTTCGCGGCCAAGGGTTTACTGTGGGGTGTGGTAGATTTAATCGTCAAAGCACTCACCATCTATGTTTGGGTCTATTTGATGTGTATTTTAGGATCCCTCATTTGGCAATCTATCCAATTAGATTATAACCCGTTAAACCAATTGTGGTGGTTTTCCTATTCTTTCTTGATGTTTTTCGGGGCTTCGTTACTGGCCTATATTCTGCTCTTTGTAAGAGATTATAATGAGTATGAATATGAAGAAGATCTGGAAGAAACGGCTGAGTAAAATTTAATCCGATAAAAAAACCGCCTCTTTTCAGAGGCGGTTTTTTATGGACTGCTTAGTAAACTTTCTTAAGGGTCAGCACCCCTTCTTCAAAGAACCACTCTTCTATCAGCTCTCCTGTTTCGCTGAATTTCTTGGTAACCCCATTGGGTTTGCCGTCTTTATGCGGAGAAATCAGCGCAATGGTGCCATTGGGATGATAAATAATTTTATCTCCAATCAGTTTATCCGTTTTATAGGTACATTCGGAACGGAGGTCCCCATCTTGCGTATAAATGCGGCAAGGACCATGCAAATAGCCCTTTTTAAATTCAGCCACCTCCAACACCTTACCGGACGGATAATACTTCGTTTGGCGGCCTTCTTGACAATCTGCCACATAGCTCATTTCTTTATGCAGGCGGCCCGTAGGCTGATAGACCCGCGCCGTTCCTTGCAAAAGGCCATTATCGTAAAATTTTTCAATGCTGACTTTCCCGTTGTCAAAGTAAATGCGGCAACGGCCATTGCGCAAGCCCTTTTTAAATTCGCATTCAAAATACAACTTGCCGTTCTCAAAAAACTCCTTTACCGTGCCGTCAGGCAAAGCCCCTTCTTTCTTCACGATATCCAAGTTTTTATCCAACGTTTCCCGATACACTTCCTTTCCGTCCACAAAATACGTGCGGACAAACCCCACATGCAACGGGTCATTTAAACTGGCGGTTTTACGTACGATATCTGCCATACTTTACTCCTCCGGCATCGCCTTAGCTGCCACATAACCACAGCCCCAGGCAAAATGTAAATTAAATCCTCCGCTGCGTCCGTCCACATTTAGCAGTTCCCCTACTATGTACAGGCCCGGACAACGCAACGACTCTAATGTATTATAGTTTATTTCGGCGCAATTTACACCCCCCGCTGTTACCATGGCTTCCGTCCACGGCCTTAAAGAGAGCACCGTAAACGGCCACGCACAGAGGGTCTTAGACACATTTTTAATCAGATTTTCCGTCCAATCTTTCACCAAAATATTTTTTTTAATTCCACAAAAATCTATCAACAAATTGGTAATATTTTCATGTAACATACCGGCAAAAAAATCTTTTGCTTTCCGCTCGGGCATAGTGGAAATTCGCTGCTTGATAAAAGTTGTCATGTCTTTAATTTGTGGGAAGAAATTCACGCTCACATTCACCGGTCCCTTGAGCAGCTCTTTACCGATGGCAGAACTAATGCTTAACACAGCCGGGCCGGACAAACCGTAATGGGTAAATAACACTTCCCCTTCTCCGGACACTTCTTTTTCTGAGCCATTGTTAAGTATCACTTGCACTTGGGCACGAATACCCTGCAAGCGGGAAACGGCCTTTTCTTTTACGTTTAATGCCGCCAAAGAAGCCGTCAACGCTGTTATATGATGCCCTAAAGACTTGGCTAACAGGTAACCGCTTTCCGTTCCTCCTACCTGCGGATAAGCCTTAGATCCGCAAGCCAGCACCACATACTTCGCCATATATACCGTGCCGTCAGTCAAAATGATTTTAAAATTATTTTTCTTCTCAATCTTTTTTACTTCGCTTCCCAGCCGGATATCTACTTTATTTTCTAAACAGGCCAAGCGCAATGCCTCTACCACCGCACTGGATTTACCCGTTAACGGAAAAATGCGCCCCAATCCTTCTTCATGGGTCAAAACACCCAAATCGTGAAAAAAAGACAGACAATCTTGAAAGGAAAATTGGTTCAGCACCGCTTGGGCCAACTGGGGAGTGCCATAATAATCGGCAGCAGACACGCGGGCATTGGTCAAATTACAACGGCCATTACCGCTAACGGATATTTTTCGCCCGACTTGCTGTTCTTTTTCTAAAAGCAGCACTTTTTTACCGCGGCGGGCACTCTGCACAGCACACATGAGCCCGCTGGCTCCGGCTCCGACGATTATCACATCAAAAAAAGAAGAATTTTTCATCTCTTTTACTATAGCAAATTTAAACTCTGAACAAAAGAAAAAGGCCCTTCGTAATGAAGGGCCTTTTAAATGGTGTCACCGGGTGGGCTCGAACCACCGACCTAGCGCTTATGAAACGCTCGCTCTAACCAACTGAGCTACGGTGACGTAAATTCAACATAAATATTATATCAAAAGCAGAAGAAAAGTTGCAATAAAATTTTTTCTCGACGAAAAAATCAATCTATCATACTATAGTCATTGAGCTTTTGAGGCACTTTTCCGCTTTTTGCGGTGGCAAAATCCGCTTCTGCTTTTTCAGCTTCGCCCATTTTCAAATAGGCCGCACCGCGGGCATTGTACACATCAGCCGCCGGACGTATTTTTAACACATAAGAATAGTCTTGTACGGCCTGATCATATTTGCCCAACATAAAATTCACACCGCCCCGAGAGAAAAATGTTTCCGGTTTGGACGGCGCCAACATCAACCCCGTATTCAATACTTGCAGGGCCTCTTCATACGCTCCTTGTGCAGCTAATGCAGAGCCTAGTGCCGTGTAAGCGTCAGCCTGATAGGGATTCATTTCCAACACTTTGAGAAAATCAGCCTGCGCGGCGGGATAGTTCCCCGTGAAAAAATAAGCCGCCCCACGAGAGGCATAAACCGCGGTATTTTGATCATTTAATTTCCAAGCTTTGTTGTAGGCTTTGATGGCTTGGGCAGGCTGGCCATCTTTTAAATATCCGTCCCCACGGGCCAACCACTCGGCCGACGTGGGCAAAGTCTGACAAGCGGCAAAACATAAAGGGAAAAGAAAATGTATCATTTTTTTCATAAAAAACTCCTGAACTTTTCAAAATTATATCACAAAAGACCCATTTTCTTCTAGGTCCAAAAAAAGATATCAAATGGGCCCAAAGGCCCTTTTTTATCCGTCTAAACAACTGCTAAACTAAAACTATAGAAAACAATTTATTCCCTAACCGCTGTAGTCCCAAACCCTGCTGCAGCGGTTCCCATT
>JAFUJU010000013.1 GCA_017468055.1 Elusimicrobiaceae bacterium | reverse complement strand
TTTACGCTCATTTAAGGTAGAATATAAATGAGGATCGCAAGGAGAATAAACTATGAACTTGAAAAAACAGTTTGGCTACCCGGCCAAGCGTGGTCCTCGTTCTGCAGGTTTCACGCTGATTGAACTATTAGTTGTCGTACTTATTATAGGCATTTTGTCTTCCGTGGCTTTGCCTCAATATACAAAAGCGGTGGAAAAATCCCGCGCCGCCGAAGCTTTTGTCATTTTGAAAGATATTCATCAAAAAAGTCATTTGTATGCATTGGAAGGAGGAGAATTTCCGGCTACTTCTTGTCCGAGTTCTCCGACTTATGAAGATATGGGAATTGAGATAAGCGGAACGAGTCTTGTTGAGTTGGGAGGCATAGATATGCTTTGTAATAAGAATTGGTGTTACGCGCATCATTTGACGGATATTCAAGGTGGGGCCTGTGATGCTGGATTAGCGACTGCATTTAGATTGAATAATGCGAACACAGATCCTGATGCGGGCAATATTTTATATTCTCTTGCTATATCTGAGAAAGGCCAATTTCAGTGCCGCATAGATAATGGAAACTACTGTAAAATGTTCAATCTCTAAATTAAAAAGGGAGTCTTAGACTCCCTTTTTAAATTCCTATTTTTCTTCTGTTACCCTTTTCCACGCGTTTTCAAAGTTTGTAGGTACAGGTGCTTCAAATTTCATAGAACGGTCGTTTAAGGGGTGTTTAAACTCCAAACGGCGGGCATGTAGCATCAGCCGCTCTGCCGTGGCTCCTTTATACAACCAATCGCCCAATACGGGGTAACCTAGCCAACTTAGATGTACGCGCAACTGATTGGTGCGGCCCGTACGGGGGAAAAGCTCCACATAAGTAAATCCGTTTTTGCGCTCTAAAACATGATAGTCTGTAATGGCTTCGCGCCCGACGTCGGAGGCTTTTATCTTGCCGCCGGCCACGCGCCCGATAGGCACATCAATTGTGCCGTTGTCATCAGGAATTAAGCCACAGGCGATAGAATGATAAGTCTTATTTACTTGGCGGGAGGCAAAAAGCTCCACCATGGCTTCTTGAAATTCTTGATTCTTGGCAATCAGCATTACTCCGCTGGTTTCACGGTCCAAACGATGTACCAGCCCCGCACGCGCAACAGAAGGGTCAAATCCTTTGGGGGGATTAGCTAAAATAATAGAAACCAAGGTTTCTTCAGAAGCGAAAACCGCTTCGGGGTTTTCTTCCCAAATGGGGCTTTGCGGATGCACGAGCATTCCGGCCGGTTTGTTAATGACAAAATAGTCTTTACCGTCGGCAATAATCAAATCAGACAGTTTGCTTTTGTGGTCTTGGGCAGAGGGAAGCTCTATTTCCACTTTTTCACCTTCCTGTAAAGGCCAAGAGGGTTTGACCTTTTTTCCGTTGACAGTAATTTTGCCGTCTTTGATCATTTTCTGCACCAAAGCGCGCGAAAACTCCGGCAGTTCGTCCGTGGCGAAAATATCCAACCGTTTGGAATAACCGACAAAATCTAAAATTTTTTTCTCAGCCATTTTTTTTATCCTTTTTTAAAAATATCCACACTCCGGCCACCGCCAATACTGCCGTGGCAGAAATGAGTTGAGAGGGGGAAAGACCTAACCAAAATCCGCCGCGAAAGTCCGCGCGGAAGAACTCTATTACAAAACGTATGGCACTGTATCCTATGATATAAGCAGCCAATACACCACCGTTTTTGTGCGGTTTTTTGTAATAGTGTTGCAATAGAAAAAACAAAATTAAGTTAGCCGCCACCTCATAGAGTTGCGTCGGGTGCAGAGGAATTCCTTGGAATTGAGGGGAAACCAATGTGTGCGGGTGCGTAAAGCTGACTCCCCATGGCATTTGCGTGGGTTTGCCAAAACAGCAACCTGCCAAAAAGCATCCGATCCGTCCGATCGCATGCCCCAGCGGTAACGCAACTACAAAAAAATCGGCCGTCTTTAAAACAGGCAGATTTTTTTTCTTCATATAGTAAAGCAGTGAAAGGATAGCCGTTACCGCTCCGCCCAAAAAGACAAACCCGTAGCGGAAATTTTTAACGGCATAGACCAAGCGGTCTGAAAAAGAAGTTCCCATTTCAGACCAAGATAAAACCAAATATAAAATCTTACTGCCTGCCAAGGCTGCTACGAACGCAATAAAAATAATATTCCAAAAGGTATCTTTATCCAGTTTAATGCAATGCAAACGTCGGAAAAGATAAAAAGATGCCACCAAATAAGCCAACGCCGTCATCAAACCGTAGCTGGCCAGTTCAAAGGAGCCTATTTTAAACAAAGTGGGGTGCATTAGTTGATTACCTTTTCGTCCTTAATGGCATTTCTCATAAAGGGGTTATGTATGCGCTCATAACCGATGTAACTGGAGCATTTGCCGCCGTAGCTGTGTCCGGCAAAAATTTGGGTGTCTTCGGGCAGTTTGGAGAGGTTCAGCAAACTTTTGCGCATTTCCCGTGGGTCCGATGAAGGCAAATCCACCCGTCCGCATGCCCCCGGAAAAAGTGTATCTCCGGTAAAAAGTACATTTCCGATTTGCAAACAAACGCACCCTGCCGTATGCCCTGCCGTGGGAATGATGTGTATATCAAACGGACCGATCTTTAAGTTTTGTTCTCCGCGATAGAGCTGTAAAAATTCTTCGCTAATTCCGCTTAAAGCAACATCATTTTCTTCCAAATAAGCCTTTAGCCCGTGAGCGCGAAGTAATGTTTCGGCATCGCGCACATGATCAAAATGTCCGTGCGTAAAAAAAACGGCCAATAAATTTAATTCTTTAGTTTTTAATGTATGTTCCAAAAAGTTCATATCCCATGCAGGGTCTATGAGTAAGGCTTCTTTTCCTTGGGTGACTAAATATGTACAGTTGGCCATGGGGCCTAATTCAAATACTTCTATGTTCATAGCAGGTCCTATTTTGTTTTAAATCTAAATTCCGTTTCTCCGGCGGCAGACATATGATAACGTACCCGTGCCAAATGTTCTATCAGGGCCGGATCTTGCGCTTGTAAAAGTTTTTGACGGGCCTTTAATTCTTCGTATTTTTGGTCCAATTGGGCACTGACTTTACTTAAACGGTTCAATTCCATTTTATTATGTATCAGATTTAAAAAACTGTTTCCCAAAAACCAAACGACCACTGCTATCACCCCAAAGATGATAAGCAGTGGTTTTTTATTTCTTTGTATAGTATCTAACAGATCATTCATTTTTTAAAAACTTTATCCCTGGCGTAAGAAGCCTTTCGGCCCAATTCCGCTTCTATTTGCAATAACCTGTTATACTTGGCAGTACGTTCCGAACGGGCCGGTGCACCGGTTTTAATGGCTCCGGCATTGGTAGCTACGGCCAGATCTGCGATAAACGTATCTTCCGTCTCTCCGGAGCGATGCGAAATAATGCAAGTATATTTAGCTTTTTGTGCTTGCAAAATTACGTCTATCGTTTCGGATACGGTGCCGATTTGGTTGAGTTTGATCAAAATGGCGTTGGCAGATTTCTGCTCAATGCCGGCTTGCAGTCGGTGCGGGTTGGTAACGAATAAATCATCTCCCACCAAGCGGATTTTTGAGCCCAGTTTTTGCGTGATGTATTGCCAACCGCTCCAATCGTCTTCTTGCAGAGGGTCCTCTATAGAAACAATAGGATATTTCTTACACCAACCTTCATAAATTTGGCTCATTTGTTGGGCCGTATAGTCTTTTTTCTCAAAATGATAGCGGCCTTTTTTGTAGAATTCACTGGCAGCGCAGTCCATAGCCAAAGACATTCCGTTTTGTTTGGCGTTCTTGCAAGCGGAGACTAAAATTTTAAGAACATCTTCGTGTTTGGCTATTTTGGGTGCAAAGCCGCCCTCATCTCCTACAGCAATCACTTGCCCTTGTTTTTTCAAAATATCTTTTAGCGTGTGATAAGTTTCTACAGCGGCTAAAAGTCCGTCACGAAAGGTTTTGGCGTGAGTAGGAACAATCATAAATTCCTGTACGTCTAGTCCGGAATCTGCATGTTTGCCCCCGTTAATAATATTTAACATCGGCGTTGGCAAGAGATACGTTTTTGATTTTAAACTATATGCCTGACGGATATATTCGTACAGCGGCTTGCGGGCACTGCCGGCCCCGGCGCGTAAAACTGCCATAGACACAGCTAACATAGCATTGGCCCCCAGTTTGCTTTTATTATCCGTACCGTCTAAGGCCAACATGCGCTCATCTACCAGGCGGATATCTTCCGCTTCTATTCCGGCGATGCATTTGGATATTTTTTGAATATTGCGGACTGCCTGCAAAACCCCTTTTCCTTTGTAGCGTGTTCCACCGTCGCGCAGTTCCAAGGCCTCATGCGATCCGGTACTGGCCCCGCTGGGCACCATGGCACTGCCTACGGTGCCGTCTTCTAAGAGAACGTCTGCTGCTACTGTCGGAAACCCGCGGGAGTCCAATACTTCCCGACCGGTTACCTTTTTGATTTTTGCCATACTCTCCCCCTTTTAGCCGTACGGCTAAATAATGCTATCTATGATTTTTTTGCCCTCTTTTATTAATATAGCGGGCAATTTTTCATCGGGCGCTTCTGCATACAAGCGGATGCGCCGTTCGGTGCTGGACGGGCGGATGGCCAGCCAGCTACCACCTTTTAAAATAAATTTAAACCCGTCGGTGGAGTCAATGCGCCACACGGAGGTTTTGTTGATGGACAGCGGGGGTTTGATGTCCAAACGTTCCATAATGCGGTTGATTTCGGTTTCCGTTTTGGGGATACTTACTTTTTGGTCATACATGGGGCGGTATTTTTTGTAGAAGTCTTTGCGCAATTGCTTAAGCGTTTTTCCTTCTACGGCCAGCATATCTACAATGAGAAAACATGCCAAGAGGCCGTCTTTATCGGGGATATGGTTAGCCACGGCGATGCCGCCGGATTCTTCCACACCCATGATATATTGACCGGTAGTCATAAGCTCAGTAATGTATTTAAAACCTACGGGCGTTTCACGGATCATGAGCCCATGGGCTTTGGCCACTTGGTCAAACAGGGTAGAAGTAATAACACTGCGTACAACGCGGCCTTTAAGTTTTTTATTACGCACGATATGGTCCAACAGCATGGGGCCTATTTCGTTGGGGGAGACCCATTCTCCGTCAGAATCAATCAAGCCGAATTTATCACAATCCGGATTGCAGGCAATACCGAGATGCATTTTTTTGGATACTACGAGCTTTTTTAAATTTTCCAAACTGACAGGGCCGGCATTGGGCACTTTTCCGCCGAAGAGAACATCGTTTCCTTCATTGACGGCTTCCACCGTTACACCACATTTTTCAAGCGGTGCGCGGAAGTAATATTGAGCGGTACCGAAAAGAGGATCCAAAGCAATTTTGAGTTTGGCTTTTTTTAATGCTTTTTGGTCCAAGAGTTTTTCCAAATGGGTCATATACTCTTTTTTCAGAGAACCGGTGGGAAGAACGGCCTTGTTTAAATGGTCAAATTCCGTGGAAGAAGCTTTTAAAAGTTGGGAAGAAACACCGGGGGTGCGTTTTTCAATATCTTCCACAATTTCGTTATTGGCAATACCGCCGTAATAAGCAATCCATTTCAAACCGCAAACGTGATAATCTGCTTCACTGCCGGTAATGACAATCGCGCCGACGGCTGCTTCTTTCAGTACATTCCATTCCGCTACGGGAGTGGGCAAGGGCTCATCGGCCATTTTTACACTGATACCACTAGACAACAGGGCGTTAGCTGCTATATAGGCAAATTGTTTAGAAAGAAAACGGGTGTCATACCCTACGATGACAAGCGGTTTTTTAGGTTTTTTGCCCAATTCTTGGCAATGTCTTTGATAGCCTGTCCCTTCAAAACCATAAAAAGAGTTTTCCAATACATGGTCGGAAATCCCAAACGCCAAACGTTGCACAGATTGGGCGGTTAATCCCTCTGCAATAACGGCTCTAAAGCCGGAAGTACTAAATTTAATATCTTCGCTCATAGTGCAGGTATTATACTAAAAAAGAGAGTCTTTTTCACTTTTTCTTACCTTATAATGCAAAAAAAATCTTCATAAAAGGCGTGGTGTGTGTAAAAATGATAAAATATTACTAACTTTACTCAGGATTAAAAAAATGAATTTTGAATACGTTAAACAATTTGTCAAAGATGCCGGCCTGCCCAATTACCGCATTTCTCAGGTAAAAGATGCTGTGTATAAAAACGGTATTTCTTCTTGGGCGGAGGCGACAGCCCTACCGGCAGAGTTGCGGGCGAAGTTAGAAAAAGAACGCCCTATTTTGAGTTTTACCGTTAAAAAAATGGTATTTTCAGAGGCTGACCGTGTGGCCAAGGCTTTACTAAAGCTCAAAGACGGCCTGCTGATAGAAACCGTACTTTTAAAACCGCACGACGGCTGGAGCGTGTGTGTGTCTACGCAAGTGGGCTGCGCGATGAAGTGCAGTTTTTGCAGCACGGGGCGCATGGGTTTCAAACGGGATTTAACCGATGAAGAAATAGCGGACCAAGTGCTGATGTGGTTTCAATATGTGAAAAAAGAAAAGATAGGGGACCGCATTTCTCATGTGGTTTTTATGGGCATGGGGGAGCCACTGGTTAATTATTTAAATTGTGTCAAAGCGGTGCAAAATTTAACCAATCCGGACTTTTTGAATATCGGTGCACGCCATATTTCTATTTCCACTTCCGGCATTGCCGATAAATTGCATAAATTGGCGGTGGACTTGCCGCAAGTGAATTTGGCTGTTTCTTTGCATAATGCCGATAATGACGAACGCAGCAAACTGATGCCTGTCAACCGTCGTTACGATTTGGAAGAATTGCAAAAAGCATTAGATGAGTATTTGGCTTTAACGGGGCGTCAGGTTTTCTTAGAATATGCCGTCATTGACGGAGTGAATAACCGCCCTGAGCATATTCGCAAATTAGGCAAATGGATTAAAGACAGTAAATTCAGTTATTTACTGCACGTGAATCTCATTGCGTGCAACTTGGGCCGCGGTGCCAAAACCGATGACCGTGCCGTACAAGATATGGCAGATGCTTTAAAGGCCATGAATATCAGTGTCACCATTCGCAAAAGTATGGGAAATGATATTAGTGCAGCTTGCGGGCAGTTGGCTTCCAGAAATTAGGAGGATAAAATGAAAAAGATTATTGTTTTGTTGTTTTTGTGTGCATTCCTAGGGGCTTGTGCTACCGTGAATCAGGCAAATTTGGATTGGATCCCCATCGGGCCGGAATTTGAGCCCACCTTGGCGGCAGATATTGAAATTTTTACCGATCGCAGTCAAATTACCCGTCCGTACGGAAACTTAGGCCTTTTGCGTATTAAAAATTTGCAGCCGGATCGTGACAGCCTAAAACGCGGTGTACAGCGCGGGCGGAAATTTGTGGCTTCCAAGGGCGGAGATGCAATGTTCCTAGGCCAGTACAACAGTGCCGAAGACGGCGCCCCCAACCCCAAAGTGACGCTTATCATTTATGCCTTGAAATATGGGGATAATCTGTCCGAAGCGGACCTGAAAGCTATGGAAGAGTTTGAGGTGGAAGCCGCTTTGAACAATAGTATCGGTTTTTAGTTTTATGAAGAAAAAAGCAATTGTTTTGTTTTCCGGTGGATTGGATAGCACCACATGCCTGTACTGGGCTTTGGCCCAAGGTTATGCATGTGAAACATTGACCGTTTCTTACGGCCAAAAGCATGAGCGTGAAGTGCGCGCTGCTAAAGAAATAGCCGATAAATTGGGTGTGAAACAACATTTTGTAACGTTGGATTTTCCGTGGCTTGCCAGCAGTTCCTTGGTGGACGGGAAACAAGAAATCCCTGATTTGCCGATGGAAGAAATTGAAAGTGGGAAAATTCCTTCCACGTATGTACCGGGGCGCAATTTGGTCTTTTTATCTATTGCGGCCTCTTTGATGGATTCTTTGCATGCAGATGCTATCGTAGCCGGACCGAATGCAATTGATTTTTCGGGATATCCGGATTGTACCCCTATGTTTTTTAAGTCCGCTTCTGAGGCGATTAACCGTGGTACGGAGCAAGGCGTAACCAAGGGGGTGGAAGTGTTGGCCCCGCTGATGGATTTGAGCAAAGAAGATATTGTGAAACTGGGCGTCAAACTGGGTGTGCCGTTTGAACTGACGTGGAGCTGCTACAGCGGTGGGGAAAAACCCTGTGGACATTGTGACTCTTGCAAATTGCGTGCACGTGGTTTTGCCGAAGCCGGTGTCAAAGACGGTGCTGTAAAATAAGGAGTAAAAATGAAAAAAATATTTTTGGTTTTGTTATTTTCTTTCATTGGATTGAGTGTGCATGCAGCAGAAACCCAACCGCAACCTTCTGTCCAAACGCCCAAAGCCCCTGCCGTAATGACGGAGAAAGAAAAGCATAAAATTTTCAAACAGCGTAATAAACAAATTCGCAAACTAGTCAAGCAATACCGCAAAGCCTCTGCGACGGAAAAACCGGAAATCAAGGCCCGTTTGGCAGAAATTGTTTCCCAAGCGACCGATGAGAGTATGGCTTGGTCCAAAGCTCGTGTGGCGGCGGAAAAAGAAAATTTGGCCCAATGGGAAAAAAAGCTGCAAGAGCAAGAACAGAATTTGTCGGAAGTAAAGGCGCGCCGCGTAGATGAAATCTTAAGCGGAGAGGCTGAGCGGCGGCATAAACTGGCTAAGAAGCGCTGGAAAAAAGAGCTTAAAGACCGTAAAAAAAGAATGAAATAATTTAATCTTATACCGAAAACCGCACCGAAAGTGCGGTTTTTTTGTAGCTGTTTTTCCGTCGTAAAATTGTGTTACCTCTTGACACGTTTTTTTTTTTGCTACAATTTTCCTGCGTTTCCTAAGTAAAAAGTCATTTTTGCTGTTTTAAGCTGTTTAATGGCTTTTTACGCTCATTTAAGGTAGAATATAAATGAGGATCGCAAGGAGAATAAACTATGAACTTGAAAAAACAGTTTGGCTACCCGGCCAAGCGTGGTCCTCTTTCTGCAGGTTTCACGCTGATTGAACTATTAGTTGTAGTACTTATTATCGGTATCTTATCTTCTGTAGCACTTCCGCAATATACTAAAGCGGTGGAAAAATCTCGTGCGGCGGAAGCCATGGTGTTTTTGCGCCATTTAAAAGACATGGGCACTATGTATATGCTAGAGCATGGAAATAACGTAGGGATTGTTACTTTTTCAGATTTGGGAGTGGATATACCAAGCGGTTATTCTTTGAGCGGACCTGCTACTGAGGAAACAGTTTGTAATAAATATTGGTGTTTTATGACAAATGCCACCCATTGGGGCGATGATGCCACTACTACTCCGGATTCTCCGATGGCTCGCCGTTATAAAAATGGGGATCCAGACGGGGAATTGTTTTACAGTTTAGAATATATTTCTCAAAATTCAGAAGACCGTGCCGATAAAGGACAACTTATTTGTACCGATGATCAAGCGAAATGGTGCTCTATGTTTGGTACGACTTCCGGAAACCCCATAAAATAAATTTTATCTACATAAAAACACCCCGTTTAAACGGGGTGTTTTTTATTTATAAATCTAACCTAAAACAAGCCGGAGCTTTCTAGGGCGTTTAAGGCTTGGGCAATATCGCTGACCACCACAATAAAGCGCGCATGGCCTCTGCCACAACAAGCCCCGTAAATGGTGGTGATATTGATGTTTTTTTGATGAAGAACATCACCGATATCCGTCACCACGCCCACTCTATCCGGCGTATCAATACAAATAGCATCTGTTTTAACGCTGGTATAACCGGCCTTGGTTAATACGTGGCTGACTTTGGCATTATAATTAACAGCCGCGCGCACGACAGCGGAGTCAAAACGTACATCTTGGGAAATGGCAATCAGGCTTGCCTTTTCTTGCGCAAACAACCCCGCGAACTTTTTAAGCGCTCCCGGTTCGTTCGGTACAAATACACTATACTGTTTTACAACACTAATAGACATGAAGCAGTCCTCTTTTAAACCCTTTCCTTCATAGGCGGTACGCCGTTGCGTCCGCCGCATGAACCTTTCTTTATTATATCAAACATTTCCCGATGAATTTTGCCGTTACTGGCCAGCGTTTGACGGCCAAAAGTTTCGGGTTTGGTCCATTTTTTGCCGGAATAATCGGTCACTTTTCCTCCGGCTTCTTCTAAAATCAGCTTTCCCGCGGCAATATCCCACGGATTTAAACAATCTTCCCAATATCCGTCAAACCGTCCTGCCGCTACCCAACACATATCCAACGCGGCTGAGCCTAAACGGCGAATATCGTGGCAAGATAAAATAAAATTTTCAAAACGGTTGAGTAG
This sequence comes from Elusimicrobiaceae bacterium, assembly GCA_017468055.1. Classification (GTDB taxonomy): domain Bacteria; phylum Elusimicrobiota; class Elusimicrobia; order Elusimicrobiales; family Elusimicrobiaceae; genus Avelusimicrobium. The sequence goes on along the minus strand of JAFUJU010000013.1, from coordinate 58,023 downwards.
TTCCTCCATGCGGTTTTCGCGCACATAGGGAAAACCGGTAACCAGTAAGGCATTTTCTAATTTTTTAACGGAGGAAACGCGTATTTTTTTGCCGTTTAACGTGGCCCCTTTTCCTTTACGCGCCAAAAACATTTCATCCATGCACACATCATATACGCCGCCTAAAATGATGTCATTTTTATAAGCCAAGGCCACCGAAACGGAAAAATGTGGCATGCCATGGGCAAAATTAGTCGTTCCGTCTATGGGGTCAATAATCCATTTGTAGGCTGAGCCCGAATTTTTAAGTCCGTCTTCTTCAGCCAAAAAGTCATGCTGTGGAAAATTCTTTTGAATAATTTTTAAAATTGCTTTTTGGCAGGCTACATCTGCTTTGGTAACTAAGTTGGCTTTGGCTTTGAGATCAAAGCCCACTTTGCCCAAGTGGCGCTTGGCTATCTTTCCGGCTGTTTGCAAACATTCTTTTAATACAGTAAACTCTTGGTTCATTTTAATTTCAATATATCTGCAGCTTTTAATTTTTCTTCCAAAAATAACATTGCTTTGCAGTCGTCTTCATTATACATGAGTACTTTTTTAAGCAATTCTTCGTTTCCGGTTTTGAGCCAGTTGGTAAAATAGACCATACTGTCCATGGCGCCACAGTCGTCTTGGCGCCAGTTAAAGCCGAATGCCGGCGCGGCCGCTTTTAAGGAAAAACTGGGGGCCGGCAAATAAAATGCTTTTTGTGCGGCCACTTTTAAGTCATAGCACAGGCTCACCAGCAGATTTAGTTTTTGCTCATCGTGTTTGTTTTGCTGGGCCATTTTGCGCATTTTTTTGGCTTCGTATTCCGTCCAATGGTAAAGGACTGTATTTTCGGGGTCTTTAATATAATCGTAAAACTGCTCAAAAATTTTTATTTCTTCTTCCGGCGTTTTGGCTACAAAAGAAACATACTTGTCTTCTTCTTTGTCCCAAATACCGATGAGATACACAAAAGACACATTTTCTTTGGTAAAAGTTTCCGTTGCTTCAAAATCAAAATACAAGTTATGTTTTTTAACAGGCGGAGGAAAATGGCCTGCCTCTTTCAATACGGGTTTATTATGCAGGTAGGCCATAGAGTTATAATACGCGTCTGTGGCAAAAGGCTCTTCTAAAAGAGTGCGCAGTTTCTCCAAGCCAAAGCGGGCCACGTCATCGGTAGTGTTCATTCCGTAAATGCGTAAGCACTGGCGCATTTCCGCACTGAGGGCGGGGAGCATTTGTAAATCTTTGCTTTCTGCTACCATTTTGTTGGCATATACGCGCCAAGGAGAGTTGGCCGCTTTGGGCGGTTTGTGGGCTTCAGGCCGGATTTTACCGCTGGCAATCATGCGGAAATAATTCAGCTCCCGCACTAAACGTTCTTCGTGATCTAAATAATCCACCTGCACGGTTTTGGTTTTCAACTCCACCCTTGTGTAACGGCAGGTATATTTTTGGATATCGGACAGAACGTGATTGAGCAAGGAAACCTGCAAGGCATAATGCTCTTTTAAATCGTGGGCGCGCTTGAACTGTACAATGCGGTAATGATAAGGGCCAAAAATGCTTTTTCCCTCATCAATACGTTCTAACAAGTTAATACTGCCGTACACATTTTTAGGCAAATTCCACAAAGCCGCATTGGCGATGGCGGGTTTGCCTTCTATCATGGCGCGCAGCGTGTTTTTGAAGCGGTCCGTTTCGTTTTCCGCGTGAATAAATTCTACACCGGCAAAATGATCCTTGATCCAAATATCGCGGCTGTTTCTATCCGTACGGACCTTTAGGTTTTCGTAGCGGTTTAGTTCGTAGACGGCACTTCCTTCCGGCGCATGAAAAGAACACCAAATGCCAAAAGGATCTTCCAGCAAAGAGTACATTTTTGAAGCATTGAAATCGGATTTGTCCGGAGTGCGTCCGGCAGAGAATTGTTCAAAAAGGGTGGTAAATAGTGTGTCGTCCATTATCTATATTGTATATCTTTTGTGATTTATTTGCACGAAAAGAGGGGGAAAAGCTTTTTTGTTGATTGAGGGTGGGGCGAAGTTTACGCTTAGCATTATTTTGTGGTGTAGGTAAGACGGGTGTTTTTTCGGAGGAAAAAAGTGCGCCCCCTCTTGACACGTTTTTTTTTTTTGCTACAATCTCAGCGTTGTATGCAGAACAAAATCTGAAAGGTCATTTGTTTGACCTTAAAGCCGTGTAAAAGGAGAGAAAAATGAAGAAGGGTTTTACTTTGATAGAACTATTAGTGGTAGTGTTAATCATAGGGATATTGTCTTCTATAGCCTTGCCGCAATATCAAAAAGCAGTAGCCCGTACAAAAGTTGTCAAAGGATTTGCTGTTTTGGACGCTATTACAAAAGCCCAAGAGGTTTATTATTTGGCGAACGGAGAATATACAACAGATATGGAAGAATTAGATATTGTTGTTCCCTATACAAGTAAAGAAGGAACCGAATATAATATGAAGTATAAGGGTACTCCTATTGGTCTGTTTAGGCTACATAAAGATGGTTGGATTTTTTGGAGTACCGGTTTGAACATGACGGTGAATTGGAGTAAAAATTCAAAGACATGCTATGCGGATAAAAATGATACTTTCGCTCAAAAGTTGTGTGCTTCCTTTGGGCCGGATACGGGCCGTAAAGATGATGCGAATGGAACTTCTCTTTATGAGATAAAATTTTAGTGGAAGATTTTATTTTAAGAATTTTCCTGTTTTGGTTGATCAATGGGGGAGCTTGTGGCTATCTTGCGCAAGAACATGGCCGGATTGTTTGGTGTTATATTGTTCTTGTTTTTTCCTTATTATGAAAAAATATCTCTTTCAAGGGAAAATATGATAAGATAGTGTATATGCTAAATGCTTTGCTTTTTCAATTAATAGGATTTGTGGTATGTTTTGTTTTGCTGTTTTATTTCACGGCAAAATACCGTGCCGCTTTGGTGCGTGAAACGGATTTGGACTATCCGGTGGAAGACTTAACTGTGATGACAGTGGCCAAACCGGCCTTTGCGTCCCGTGCGTCTATCTTGAGTTCTTTACAAAATACGTCCGCTTTGGAAGTGACGGATTTGAAAGAAAAAGTGAAAGAATTGCATTACCGTTTGGAAGAACAGAAGTTGGCACAGGATAAAAACAATGCGGAAATGAGTAAATTGGTGGCCCGTATGGAACAGCGCCTTTCCACTTTTGAACAGGAATACATTACAAAATTGCAGCCTACTTTGCTGAGCCTGATTGAAGAATTGGAAAATATGAAAGTGGCTGAGAAAAAAGAAAAATAACAAAAAAGCCTTTAAATTTGAAAACCCGCCCTTGTGGCGGGTTTTTTGTTTTAATTTTGCCAAAATGTTTTTCAAAAATCTCAGTTATGGACTTAAAATTTAATTTTTTAGATTTGCAAAAGGGGGTGGAAAAGTGGTTTGTGGGCTCTAAATTTAATATAATATATCCATATATAGAGTTTTACCAAAAACTCGGGAGACAAAATGAACCATAAAACCAAAGAGCCTATTGCTATCGTCGGCATTGGCGCCATCATGCCCGGAGCTTTAAGTAAAGATGAGTTCTGGAACAACATTCAATCTGGTAAATATTGCATCACCGAAATTCCAAAATCTTATTGGGATTATGAACTTTTCTACAGTCCCGATCATAAAGCCGAAGACAAACTTTACTCCAAAATCGGCGGATTTATTCCTCAAGACTTCAAATTTAATTCTATTAAATATCGTATCCCTCCCCAAATTGCCAAACAAATGGACACTGTGCAACACTTAGCCATTGAAACAACCCGCATGGCTTTGGAAGACAGCGGTTATGACAAAAAAGAATTTGACCGTAACCGTTGTGCTGTGATTGTGGGTAACTCCATGGGCGGTATGAAGAACGAAATGTCCAACACCCGCTTGAACAGACCGTTCTTGTATGAAATTTTAAAAGAAACCGATACTTACAAATCTCTTTCTCCGGAAGCGGAAAAGAAACTGATGGACGAAATGGACGAAGGTGTCCGCCAGAAATTTACTCCTATTACGGAAGACTCTATGCCGGGTGAACTGGCCAACGTTATTGCAGGCCGCTTGGCTAACGTGTTTGACGTGCACGGTACCAACTTTACGGTAGATGCCGCTTGTGCCACTTCTTTGGCGGCGGTGGATCAGGCCGTTAACGGTTTGCGTGAAGGCAATTTTGATATGGCCATTGTGGGTGGTGTGGATCAAATGATGTCTCCCTCTGCCTATATTAAGTTCTGCAAAATCGGTGCCTTATCTGAAAAAGGTTCTTGTCCGTTTGATGCCAAGGCCGACGGCTTTGTCATGGCTGAAGGTGCCGGTACTGTGATTTTGAAACGTTTGAGCGATGCGGTAAAAGATGGCGACAAAGTATATGCCGTGATCCGTGCCGTAGGTGCTTCTTCCGACGGAAAAGGAAAAGGAATTACCGCGCCGAACCCCAAAGGGCAAAGATTGCCGTTGAAAAAACCTTTGAACAATTGGATTATACTCCCGGTGAAGTAGGCTTGGTGGAAGCGCATGGCACCAGCACGCGCGTAGGTGATGCGGTGGAACTGAATGCCTTGTACGAAATTTTCTCTCCGTATGCCAAACCCGGTACTATTGGTTTGGGCAGTGTAAAAAGTCAAATCGGCCATGCGAAAGCGGCCGCCGGTATTGCCTCTTTAATTAAGACTTCTATGGCCTTATATAATAAGGTATTGCCTCCCTCTGTTAATTTTGAAACCCCGAACCCGACGGTAGATTGGGCCACCAGCCCCTTCCGCGTGATTACCAAAGCCGAACCGTGGAACACCGACAAAGTGCGCCGTGCCAACGTGTCTGCCTTTGGTTTCGGCGGGACCAACTTCCATGTGGCTTTGGAAGAAATGAATGACGGTCTGCTAAAAAAAGAAACAGACACCCAGGTCTGTGCTGAAAAAATTTCTACCCCAGTTGTACAGGAGCAAAAAGTAATGAATGCTACGAACTATGAACTGCTCGTTCCGGGCGAAAAAATCCAAGGCGATGTGCTGACTTTTTCCGCACCGACCAAGCAGGAACTGTTTAATGAATTGGGCAAAGCCGTATTGGCCATTAAATACGATCCTACTTATTTACCTACTATTTCTTATCAAAACCACATTCAAAAACCGCAAAAATTTGCCGTTTCCATTAATGTGGAATCTCCGGAAAAATTGAAAGAAAAAATTGAATACTTCATCAAAATTGCCAGCGGCCAAGATGTATGGAGTCAAGATTCCTTGTATTTAAAAATGAAAGGAATTTATCCGTTCACACCCAATGAAATTAAGCCGAAAGTCTGTTTCATGTTCCCGGGGCAAGGATCCCAATATGTGGACATGATGAAAGATTTAGCTTCTAAGTACAAAGTAGTAAAAGATACGTTTGACGAAGCCGACCGCCATTTAATGAATATCATCGGTCAAAACCTGACCGATACCTTGTGGAGCAAACCGGGCGAAACGAAAGAGCAAATCGCCGAACGGGAAGCCGCCATTAAGAGAACAGAAATGACCCAACCGGCTATGTTGACGGCCGATATTGCCATGATGCGCCTTTTGTCTTCTTTCGGTATCAAACCGGACGTGGTAATGGGCCACAGTTTGGGCGAATATGCCGCTGCTGTTGCTGCCGGAATTTTTGATTTTGAAAACGGTTTGAAAGCTGTTTGTACCCGCGGTAAAGTAATGTCTGAAATTAGAGTTGAAGACAACGGTAAAATGGCTTCTATCGCCGCTACGGCCGAACAAGTGGAGCCGGAACTCAAACGCATTAGCGGTTATGTGGCTGTGGCTAACAAAAACTGCCCGACGCAAACTGTCATTGCCGGAGCCAGCAAATCCATTGATGATGCCATTCAAATGTTCACCAACATGGGTATTCAAGCGGTGCAAATTCCGGTGTCTCATGCTTTCCATTCTGAGATCGTTCGTCCGGCCATGCCGCAGTATCGTGCTTTCTTAGATACGTTGGAATTCCATTCTCCCAAGATGCCGATTACCACAAACGTAACGGCAGAGTTCTATCCCAGTGATCCGGAAAAAATCAAAGATTTAATGGTTACCCAAATTTCCCACTCTGTGGAATGGATCAAACAGCTCAAAACCACCTATGAATCCGGTGTACGTTTGTTTGTGGAATGCGGTCCGAAACGGGTGCTGAGTGCATTGGCTACCAACACTTTATCCGATAAAAAAGACATTCGCGTTTTAGCTTCCAATCACCCGAAAAAAGGCGGTATTGTAGAGTTTAACGACTTGTTTGCCAACTTAATTTCCTCTGGTATTGGTATTGACTGGACCGGTACGGACATTGCTGGCAACAACTCCACCTATAATCCGGCTTTTGTAAAATGGGCCAATCCTTCCGCCGTTATTGCAGAAAAGAAAGAAACCAATACTCCGGTAACCGAGCCGAAGGAAACCCGCGAAAACAGCCACTGCTGCCTGCACAAAAATATTGTCATCAGTGGTATTGCTGCCGGCGGCCCCGGTAGTTGGGACAAAATTTTCCGTGAAGGAATTTTAGACGAAATTTTGTCCGGCCGCAATATGATTGAATCGGTTAGCCCTGAAATTCAACAACAACAAATTGATAAGCATGTAGAGTTTGTGATCAAATCCAAAGACGGCAACCACCGTTTTGAACGCTTAACCTCTGCTTCCCAAGCTATTAAACTGGCAGCCAAGGGTGGAGCTTTTGACTTGGAAAAAGAATTTGGTTTGCCCGCTAAATGGGTACGCTCTATGGATCGCAGCTTCCAATTGGCTATTGCAGCCGGTATTTTGGCCTTGAAAGATGCGGGCATTCCGTTGGTACTTTACTACAAACCCACTTCTACGGGCGGTTATTTGCCGGATCGTTGGGGTTTGCCGGCCGATATGATTGATGAAACGGGTGTAATTTTCACCTCCGCTTTCCCGGTGGCCAACAGCATGATGGGGGACTTGACCAAGCGTGTTTCGGGTCTTCTCAATAACAAAACTGCCAAAGAAGTTCGTGCTTTCTGTGATAAATTTATTGCCCAGATTTCTGATCCGGCCTTAAAAGCAGAAATTGAAGCGTGGTACAATGCTAACTTTAAGGATAAAGAAGTTGAGCCGCAGGCTTTTACTTCTGAGTTTATTTTAAAGACTATTGCCATTGCTCATTCCCACTTCTGCCAATGGATTCGTGCCCGCGGGCCCGCTACGGCAATGAGTGCCGCTTGTGCTTCTACCGCTCAAGCCATTGCCATTGCCCAAGACTGGATCAAATTGGGACGCTGTAAACGTGTGATCGTTATCAGCGCTGATGATATTAGCAATGACAACGTGGCAGAATGGATTTTGACGGCTTTCCTCGCTTCCGGTGCTGCCAGCACAGAAGGTGACGTAACAAAGGCCGCCTTACCGTTTGACCGCCGCCGTAACGGTATGATTGTGGGTATGGGTGCTGTCTCGCTCATCGTAGAAGAAGAAGCAGAAGTAGCAAAACGTGGCATGAAACCGTTGGCTAAGTTGTTAAATGCTGAAATTGCCAACAGCGGTTTCCACGTGACCCGTATTGACGTCAACCACATGGCGCATGTCATGGACCGTTTGGTTGGGACCGCTGAAAAAGAATATGGCCTTAACCGCTCTGATATTGCTAAACAATTGGTTTTCATCTCTCACGAAACTTATACCCCTGCCCGTGGTGGCTCTGCTAGCGCAGAAGCATACGCTTTAAAGAGCACCTTCGGCGCAGATGTCAGCTCTGTCATTGTGAGCAATACCAAAGGCTTTACCGGTCACTCTATGGGTGCCGGACTAGAAGACGCCATCGCTGTGCGTTGTTTGAACACGGGCTTGGTGCCTCCTATTGCCAACTTCCAAGAAGCTGACCCTGAGTTGGAAGGAATCAATTTAAGCAAAGGCGGTCATTATGACTTTAAATATGCGTTGCACTTGGCGGCTGGTTTTGGCTCTCAGGTCGGTATGACTTTATTAGAAAGAGTCTGGCAAGTGGGTGAAGAACGCATTTGTGATGCGGCAAAGCATCAATCTTGGCTCAAAGAAGTTTCCGGACAAGAATCTCCGGTACTGGAAGTGGTGCAAAACACCTTGCGCATTAAAGACAACTATAAGCATGGAGTAAAGCCGGCCTTGGTAATGGAAGGTTCTCAAGCTTTTGTAGACAAAGTAAAAGCGGTGAAACCGGCTGTTGCCCCCGTAGCGGCAGAACCTGCTCCGGCGGTTGCCCCTGTGGTGGAAACTGCGGTAGTTGCTCCGGCTCCTGTAGCTGCGCCTGCCGCGGCTTTGCCCAGCTTGAACGAAGCCGATGTAACCAAAGATATTTTGAACATCGTATCTGAAAAGACGGGCTATCCTGAAGACATGTTGGACTTGGATTTAGACATGGAAGCAGACTTGGGTATTGATACCGTTAAACAAGCCGAATTGTTTGCGATCATGCGTGAAAAATATCAGATTGCGCGCCAAGAAGGGGTGCAACTGAAAGATTATCCGACCATTCGCTCCATTATTAAATATGCCTTAGCCAATGCCGGACAAGGCAGTGCACAAACTGCCGCCCCTGTAGCGGCAGAACCTGCTCCGGCGGTTGCCCCTGTGGTGGAAACTGCGGTAGTTGCTCCGGCTCCTGTAGCTGAGCCTGCCCCTGTTGTTGCCGCTCCTGTGGCCAAAGCTTCTGCTCATTTAGATGAAGCGGCTGTTACAAAAGAAGTAGTGTCTATGGTAGCTGAAAAGACAGGCTATCCTGAAGACATGTTAGACTTAGATTTAGACATGGAAGCGGACTTGGGTATTGACACCGTTAAACAAGCCGAACTGTTTGCGGCTATGCGCGAACATTATGGCATTGCACAACAAGAAGGAATCCAATTAAAAGATTACCCAACGATCCGTCACTGCATTAAATTTGTGTTGAATAATGCAGGTGCTTCTGCGGCTGATGCTCCCGTTCCCGTCTCAGAAGAAGTAGCTGTCTTGACGGAAACCCCTGTTATTGCTGTAGAAGAAAAACAGGAAGAAAGCGGTTTGCCTACTATTAAAGTAGCAAAAATTGCAGATGCTGTTCCTGCGGCTGCGCAAGTGGGGAAACCGTCTGCCGACATGTTGACCACCAATCCGACCGGTGAAATTCAGAAAAATACTTCTTTGGCCGAACGTCCGGAACGGGAAGGATATGCCGGAGAACATTGCCATGAGAAGAAATTGCGCAGTGTAACGGTGGTGGCTCCTGCTCCGTTGGCCGAACGTGAAAACCGCCGTTTAGCCAAAGACCGCACCGTATTGATTTTTGCAGATAATTCTCAACTTATCAAAGCTTATCAGGAAGAGTTTAAAGAGTTAGGAGTTAAAACACACGTATTTACGACTCTTAAAACCCGCAGCAAAAATACCACGATTGTAAACTGGGAATCTTATGAAGAAACGGAAGCCGCTTTGAAAGAATACGCGGCCGAAGATCCCAACATTCAAGGTATTGTGTATCTACTGGGTTCCAGCGTGAAGAAGTTTGACAAAAAAGTCAGCACCCATAGTGAATTGACCAAGTATGTCATGCCCTTGTTTATTGCTTTACGTGTATTTGAAAAAGCGATGGCCAACCGTGAAGGGGCGGATACATTCTTTGTGGTGAACACCAAAATTGACGGAAACTTCGGTTATACCACTAAAGATGAATTTAACCCGATTACCGGTGCTTTGTGTGGCGGCGTTACCTGCTTCCGCAAAGATGTGTACGAACGTACCGGTGCTTTAGGCAAACTCATGGATTTCGAGCCGACCGCTACCCCCGATGAAATGGCGCAAAAAACGATGGACGAAGTATTGCATGGTGATATGCGCCTGATGGTGGGTACCCGCGGAGGGGAACGCAGTACGATTTTATCCGTTCCTGTACGTTTGGACCGCAGTGTCAAACGTTTTGACTTGGCCGGTAAAACCGTTATCTTTACCGGTGCCGGACGCGGTATCGGTGCGATGCTCAGCCAAAAATTAGCGGCTCAGTATAAGAGTAAAATTATTGTCTTGGATATTATTGAAATCCAAGAAAAAACGCCGCTTTGGGCTTCTATGAATGAAGCGGAATTGGCCGCCTTGAAAAAACAAATCTGGGAAGAGTTGAAAGCAGATACTACCCAGAAAGCGACTCCGGTCTTGTTGGAACGTGCTTTTGGAAAAGTGAAAGATTCCATTACCTTATACAATAACTTGCAAAAATTGCGTGAATTGGGAAGTGAAGTGGAATACTATCATTGTGATGTGCTGAACAGCTCTATGATTAAGGAAGTTTGCACGAAAATTAAAGCCAAAAACGGTCGTGTGGACGGACTGATTCACTTTGCCGGATTGGAACGCTCTAAATTAATTTATGATAAAGATCCGGCCGAATACTACCGCATTTTTGATGTGAAGGCCAGCAGTTTTGTGACCTTCTTGGAAAACAATATTGTGCGTAACGGCGGGTTCTTTGCCTTTGCCTCTTCCATTGCCGGAAAATATGGAAACTTGGGCCAGAGCGACTATGCTTCCGCCAATGACTATTTAGCCAAGTCGGCCCTGTCGTTGAGCAATCAGGGATACCGTGGTATTTCCATCGCCATGAGTGCTTACAAAAATGTAGGCATGGGTGTGAGAGCCGGAGTGGAAACTTTCTTGCGCTCTAACGGAGTAGATTTTGTGGATCCCGAAGACGGTATGCAAATCTTCTTAGATGAAATTGTGTACGGAGATGTGCCCGAAATCGTATTGACCGGTTCTTTGGGCCGCTTAGACTGGGATCACCAACTTCGTTTGGATATGGACGAAATCGTTCCTCAGGGGGGAGTACAAACCTCTGAGGAAGATGACTCCGATAAAGGAAACGGCGGTCCGTCTGCCCCGGTGCAAACAGAAGAGACGGTTACTCCTGCCGTTGCCCAACCGGATCCGAATCAGGCCAACCACTTTTTAAGCAAAGTAGTTTCTCAGACCACCACGGAAATCCATACGGAAAAAGAATTTAACTTAGATTCAGACCCGTACTTGGCTGACCATGCCATTGAAGGTACTCCGTATGTGCCGGGAGTGATGGGCATTGAAACCTTTGTGGAAACGGCTACAGCTTTGGGGGGAAAAGTGCCCCAAGGCTTAAAAGATGTGCATTTCTTCTTGCCTATTAAACTGTTGCGCAACCGTCCGCAAGCCGTCCGTGTAACGGGAAAAAATGAAAATGGCGAAATTTCTATGGAAATTGAGTCCGATTTTATCAATAGCAAAGGTATAAAAATGGGCAATACCCGCCGCCATTTTACGGCGAAAGCGCTGGAAAACGGTTTTGTATCCACCTGGAATGAAGTGAAAGACCAAATCCATTTGGATATGAATGCAGCCCCGCAAATTACCAAAGAAGAAATTTATAAAAAATATTTCCACGGGCCCAGCTTTCAGGTATTGGGTGGTATTTTGAAAGCAGATAAAGACAGCTCTTTGGCCGTTTATAACACCACGCCGCGGCCGCAATGGAACGACGGTGCCAAAACGTTGTTAGCCAACCCGATGCTGATTGAAGCGGCTTTCCAATGTTGTGGTTTTAGAGATATGGCCATTGATAACAAAATGACTTTGCCCGACGGTATTAAAGAAATTGCCGTTTTTCATCGTGAAGTTCCTCCGCAAAAGTTATACCTTTACGGACGTTTTAAAGGTTTAACTGCCGATGGAAAAACTTTGCATGATGCTTATGTCTTTGATGAAAAAGGCAATGTGTGGGTGGAAATCCACGGTTATCAGGCCATTGGCCAGTAATGAATTACAAAACGCAGTTTGTTAAGATAGAAAACTTGCCCCCGGCAAACTCCTTTTTATCTTGTTCGGAAAGTGCTTATCTGCAGACATTACGTTCCGAAAAAAGAAAAGGAGATTGGCTCGGGGGCCGTTTTGCGTTAAAAGTGCTTTTGGCACGGGAGAGCGGCTTTTTGCCCTTGTGCAGTTTGCCTTGCCCAGACAGTTGGACAAGCAAGATTGAAATGTCAGAGGCAGCCCTTTCTGTGCTGAAACAGATAGAAGTGGTAAAATTGCCCAGTGGAGCGCCACAAGTATTTGTGGGTTCTGTGCCTGATGCCCGAAGCGTTAGCATCAGCCACTCTAACGGTTGGGCAGTGGCGGCCGTATCACCGGCGCAGAGTTTGTTAGGGATAGATTTGGAAAAAATAGAAAACCGTAGCCGTGTGTGGGCCAGTGAATTTTTTGTAGAAGAAGAAAGGGGCCCTGCCACCGATGAACATTTAACCAAAGTATGGACGCAAAAAGAAGCGGTAGTTAAGTTGTTAGGGCGTGGACTTTCTTTAAATACGCGGGAAATTGTTTTACAAAAAGATGAAGTGCAATTAAAAGGGCGAGCCTTGGAGGTGTGGCAATCCCTACAATCGCCGCAAATTATACTTAACTCTACCCGTTTTGACAATCATTTTATTTTTACCGTAGCCTATGCCGTTGCCCCGGCAGCTATGAAGTTTGCTAGAATATAAATTACGGAGGGCGTATGATAGAACTTTTTGATAATCCCAGAGAGGATAAAAAATCCGATCGTCCGGCTCCTAAGAGCCTTGTAAAATTCCGCCAGATTTATCAGGATGCCATGGCAGGCGCGGGCGAAGAAAAAAATAAAGCCCAAAATGCCAAAGGTAAGTTTACCGCCAGAGAGCGTTTGTCTTACTTGTTGGACCAAGACAGCTTTTTTGAAGTAAAAAGTTTGGTAGAAAGTAATTGCCATGATTTTGGAGTTGCGGATAAGCATATTAAGGGAGACGGGGTCATTACCGGCTTTGGCCGTATCAACGGTCGTCCCGTGGCCATTTTTGCGCAAGATTTTCCGCAACTGGGTGGTTCTTTGGGATTAGCCCATGCCCGAAAAATTGCCGACATCATGGATAAAGCCTTGGAAGCCAAAATCCCTGTCATCGGCTTATTGGATAGTGGCGGTGCCCGTATCCAAGAAGGGGTGGAAAGTTTAAACGGGTATGGAGAAATTTTCTACCGCAACGTAAAAGCCTCCGGCAAAATTCCGCAAATTTCCGTCATTTTGGGCCCTTGTGCCGGCGGTGCGGCATATTCTCCGGCTTTAACGGATTTTATTTTTATGGTAGAGGGCATCAGCCATATGTTTATTACCGGCCCGGGTGCTGTGAAAGCCGCCACCGGTGAAGAAGTGGATTTTGACACCTTGGGTGGCAGTAAACCGCATAGTGAAAAAAGCGGCGTATGCCAATTTGTAGCTAAGTCCGAGCAGGACTGTTTCCGTCAAGTGCGTGAGTTACTGAGCTTCTTACCGCAAAATAATGAAGAAAGAGCCCCCTCCGAAACGACCAGTGATATTGTGGACCGTCCCGTACATGTATTGGAACGGGTATGCGAAATGGACCCCAAAAAGGCTTTCCGCGTGCATCACATTATTTGGCGTTTGGCCGATGATTTTGGATTCTTTGAAATTCACCAAAACTTTGCTAAAAACGTGGTAACGGGTTTTATCCGTATGGGCGGAGAAGTGGTGGGGGTCATTGCCAATAACCCCGATTGTTTAGGCGGTGCTTTGGATAGTGATGCCAGCGATAAAGCGGCGCGTTTTATCCGTTTCTTAAATGCTTTTAATATTCCTATACTGACCTTGGTGGATACCGGCGGTTATTTGCCGGGGGTCGCACAAGAACACGGCGGTATTATCCGGCACGGAGCTAAACTTTTGTATGCCTATGCGGAAGCTACGGTACCGAAAGTTACCTTGGTGTTGCGTAAAGCCTACGGCGGTGCCTATATTGCCATGGGTTCTAAATTTTTGCGCGGTGATTTTAATTTTGCGTTCCCCAGTGCGGAAATTGCGGTCATGGGGCCGCGCGGAGCTGTGGAGATCTTGTATTCCCGCGATCTGAAAAAAGAAACCGATGAAGCCAAAAAAGAAGAATTAAAACAGAAAATGACGCAGGAATATTCCGATAAATTTGCTTCTCCATATCAGGCCGCTTCTAACGGTTCAATTGATGAAATTATTGAGCCGGCAGAGGCCCGCAGCAAAATTATCAATGCCTTGCGCATTTTAAAGAATAAGCGGGACCCGAAGAAACATACCAACACGGGTAATATTCCGCTGTAAAAAGGGAGAACCGTCCGGAGGGAATCCGGCACGAAGTCTTTATACTGAATGAAAAAATACCGCCGAAGAAATAACTTCGGCGGTATTTTAATGTAGAGTGTTTAGGCTTGTTTTTTAATGGTGTTATCTTGCACAAAGAAGGTAAAGAAAGCCGCCACTAATAAGCTCAGTCCGCCTACACCCACAGCGGCAATGGCGCTGCCGCCCAGCAAGTGCTTCATGACAGGGCCAAACAACAGGTTCACACAGATTTGCGGGATAACGATAAAGAAGTTAAACACTCCCATGTAAAAACCCATTTTTTCGGCAGGTAATGCGTTGGAGAGCAAGGCATACGGCATAGAAAGGATACTGCTCCATGCAATACCGATACAGACCATCGGAATAACTAAGCCCATTTTGCTAAATTCTACACCAAATAAGGTCAGACCCAAAGAGCCCAACCCCAATCCACCGATAATCAAACAAACAATGTGGATGTATTTGGCAGAGAATTTGGTGGTTAACCACAACAAAGCAAAAGCAAAACCAAAAGCAACGCCATTGTAGATACCGAAGCAGGAGCTGCCCCAGTTGGCCGCTACTTCATAGGCTTCAGTGCCCGGAGTGGCATGGAATACCCCGGAAGCAATACCCGGCGTAAAGTAGACCCACATAATCATGAAAGCAGCCCAGGTAAAGAATTGCACCACAGCCAGGCGGCGCATGGTGGAGGGCATGGTGGTCATGGCTTGCCACATTTCGGAAAGAGTTTTAGAAATGCTGGTGGTTTGTTTTTGTAATTTTCTAAATTCTTCCATATCGGCAGGCGGATATTCCGGAGTGCTTTTGACGGTAGCTAAAATAGCCACCATCAATACAATAGCCCCCGTGTAAAAGGAATATTTTACGGTATCGGGAATGTGTCCGAGCGGAGCCTCGGTGCTGACGCCGACACTGGCCAAAATTTGCGGCAAGAAAGAGGCAATAACGGCCCCGGCTCCAATCATAACGCTTTGCATGGCATAACCGGTTTTGCGTTGGTTTTCGGGCAAGATATCACCTACAAACGCACGGAACGGCTCCATGCTTACGTTGACAGAAGTATCCAAAATCCATAAAGCAATTACTGCCATCCAAATGGCAGAAGCCTGCGGCATTAAAAAAAGTGCAATGGTGGAGAAAATAGCCCCGCCTAAAAAGTAAGGGCGGCGGCGGCCCAACCGGCACCAAGTGCGGTCACTAAAATATCCTACCAGAGGTTGCACCAAAAGCCCTGTTACGGGTGCTGCTAACCAAAGCAAAGGAATCTGAGATTCGCTTGCTCCCAAGCGCGAATAAATAGCGCTCATATTTCCCATCTGTAAAGCCCAACCAAACTGAATACCAAAAAATCCTAGGCACATCAGCATGATTTGGGTAAACGTCTTTTGTTCATGTCGTCCGTCCATATTGCCTCCGTTAAAGTGTACCTACTCTTTCATTATAACAAGATTTTACCGTTCGCGCGCGCGAGAAATAAATAGTATGATATTTTTGTAAAGATTTTTGAAAATGATTTGATAAAATATAACTATGCAAAACGAAACATTAGATACCGTAAACGAATATTTTAATCATTTGGGCCAAATCACACGGGAAATGAACCGTGAGGAGCTGTCCGCTCTTTGGAAACAAATTAAAAAAGGAAACAAAGAGGCCAAAAATAAAATGATGGAAATCAATTTACGTTTGGTCATTCCCACTGCCAAACGTTTTCAGCGCCCCGGTATGGAACTAATGGATTTGATTGAAGAAGGAAATTTGGGTTTATTGCAAGCTATTGAAAAATTCCAACCGGAAAAGGGGTACCGCTTTTCTACGTATGCGGTGTATTGGATAGAGCAGTATATCCGCAAATATATTGAAGAGCAATCCGGTGCTATTAAAATTCCTTCCCATGCGTGGGGAAATTTGAAAAGATGGTTTAAGGCGTGGAACATTCTGCGGGAAGAAAATGGCAGAGATCCTTCTCTGAGTGAAATGGCGGCTGAACTGGATTTAAGTGCGCGGCAAGTGAAGGCTATTATGGACACTCTTAGCGCAGCCACGGGGGTGGATTCTTTGACTTCGGTGGTGGGAGAGGAAGAAGAAATGACGCTGGAGGATAAACTCAGCGATGACGGAAAAGGAAACCCGCATGACGTATTTTTGCGTTCAGAAAATACAAGCGTTTTGCAAAAGAGTTTAATGCAACTTAATGACCGCGACCGCGAAATTCTGACCTTGCGTTTCGGCCTGATTGATAATGAGCCGAAAACTTTGGGTGAAGTGGCAGAAAAAATGGGTCTTTCGCGCGAACGGGTGCGCCAAATAGAAGAGCGTGCTGTCACCCATATGCGCAAAGCTGCCAGAAAGGCGGGACTTTTGGAAGTTTCTTGCGAAGATCACCGTACGCGCAACTTGCATGCGGGGTTGTCTTTTAAACAAAAAACCAATATTTTGGGCGAAGTAGTGGACCGTGGCCCCTTGGCACGCATTCTGAGAAAGCGCGCCGTATTGAGTGAAAACAAAAAGAGACAAAATAAGAAGTCTGTCCCCTTGAAAAAGACCCCAAAGAAAGCTGCCCCGAAAAAGAAATCTAAGAAATAATAAAACCCGCGTGAAAACGCGGGTTTTATTTGAAAATGCGCCCCCGGCGGGAGTCGAACTCGCAACCTTCTCCTTAGGACGGAGCTGCTCTATCCAATTGAGCTACAGAGGCTTTCTAATATATATTTTAGCAAGTTTCTTTGCTCTGTCCAACCAATCTAATTACTTTCTTCTTCTTTTTCGTACAACAAATATCCTCTATACTTTAGAAAAACAACTAAAGGTAAAAGGGGGGAAACATGTCTTTTTTAGAATTAATCAAACAACGTCGTTCCAGATACGAACTGAGCCACAAAATACCCGTTACAACAGAAGAATTGGAACGGATCATTAAAAACTGTATTCAATATGCGCCATCTTCTTTTAACAGCCAGAGCGGACGGGTGGTGCTGCTTTTGGAAACGGCCCACCGGCTATTGTGGGATTTGACATTAGAAAGTCTTCGTTCATTGGTGCCCGCTGATCAATTTGAACCCACCAAAGAAAAAATAAACTCTTTTTCCAAAGCATACGGAACAATCCTTTTTTATGAAGATCAAAATACAGTTTTTGAGTTAAAGGAAAAATTTCCGCTTTACAAAGATTATTTTTCCATGTGGTCACAGCATAGCAATGCTATGTTGCAATTTTCCGTTTGGGTGGCCTTGGCCGAAGCGGGTATTGGTGCATCTTTGCAACATTATAATCCCATTATAGATGAGGAAGTCGCGGCAGCCTTTCATATTCCAAAAACGTGGAAAATGATGGCACAAATGCCTTTTGGCAAAAGTGTGGGGACTGATCCGGAAAAGACATTTTTACCGATGTCTGTCCGTTTTCGTACAGAAAAATAAAACCCCCGTTCTAAAAACGGGGGTGGAAAATTTAGTAGCTTACTCCGAAGCGGACTCTTTGGTAATTGTTTTGTTTTTGGCGTGAGCCCTCTTCGTAAGATTCGTTTGCCAAAGCTTGAATGTCTTCTTGGGGAAGAGCCTTCATCATGTGAAGGGCGTAGGCTCCTTGGACACACACTTTGGTGGCTTCGGGATTTTGGGCAATTTGGGCCAAAGTTGTTTCGTCCGCTTTCAAGAAAATATTAAAGTTCTGGTTGATGCGGTTGGCTTGAAGCTGTTTCGTATTTTGAGCTTGTGCAGATTGGGCACTTACACCTAACAGAGCCAAAAAACTGATCACAAACAGGTTTTTCTTGGTGGATACATGTTTTGCCAGCGAAATCAAACGTTGGTAAAGCGCTTTTTCTGCTTGGGGCAAAAATTTTTCGGCACCAAATCTTAAAATATGAGATGCGCCTTCTGTGGTTTTGCCCACATGGATCAAACTCATGGCGTCATCTACGTATTTTAAAAACATTTCTTGTTGTTCCTTGGTGGCCGCTTTTAAGAAGGGCTCGTTATTTAAGGCAGCTCTTAATGAACGGCGCTCGGCTTCCGGAAGGGTTTCGTCAAACAATCGGGTATATTTTTCCATATCCAAAGTAACGGAATGTTCAATGGCGCTAAATTGATGAAAAAGATCATTATAAAATTCGGCCGTTTTAGTTTGTTGGGCAATTATTTCCTGTAACTCCAGCTCTCTTTTTTCTAGTTGCGAAATCAGGGTTTGTCTTTTCGCTTTCTGAACGGCGGCAGATTTTTCAAATCCGGCTTTCTTAATGGAGGTAAGGCGTAAATCTTCTCTTGCTGCCATCAGTTCTTCTCTCACGGCGGAGAGTTCTTCTTTATAAGACAACAGTTCTGTTTCTTTAGCGGCCAGATTTGCATTAAACTCACGTTGTAATCGCGTCACTTCTGCCTGATGGGCGGCAAGGGCCTCTCTTTCTGCTTTTGCCATTTCTTGGCTATGTTGTCTGATGGTAGCTTCCAACATTTTGGTAGATTTTTGTTGTTCCATCTTGATGCTGTGTTTGTGCAGGGCCGTAAAAACAATAGAACTCAGAAAAACTGTACCGCCGATAGTTAAAAAGGTTTTCTGAGCATCGGTTAAACCTAATTCTTTTACATCTCTATTGGCCTGCTGCTGAAGCTGGCGCAAGTCTTCCACAGGGACTTGTTGGGCAAAAAGCACATTTTGCCCCAACAGGCTACAAGCTAAAGTAAGTGCTAAAAATTTTTTAAACATATTTTGTACATCTCCTTAAAATATTCTTCAACGATATAACTAAATTCTAAAAAATACGTTTTGTCCGGACAAGGGTCTTTGGACCCAGAAAAAATTTGGGTCTTTTTAATAGCTCAGGGTTTGGCGGAGCGATTGGTTTTGGGCGGATTGCTCCGTCTTTCGGATAGAAGAGCGAATATATGCCAGTTCTTCATCTGAGACGGAAACCGGAGCAATTTCCTCCAAAGAAGCTACCAAAAGTTGTGCATAGGGTACGGCTTGCGGATCTTGTGCGAGCAGGGCTATTTCTTGCTCGGAAGCCTCTAAGAAAAGCTGTGGATTTCTCAAGAGACGGTTCATGCTTTGGTTTTCTAAACAGAAATCAATCATATTGTCCGCTACTAACAACAGAATACCACCCAATAACAAGTGTTTGGCTTGCAAAAAAAGAATATGGGCTCTGGGATATTTGTTGGACATGTCATACAAAAATTTGTGGGCAGCCGCTTTGCCTGATTTGTGGTTAATGGCAGCGGCCTGATTGAGGCGCTGGAATAACCCCTCTCTTTCCTCTTGTGTTAATTTCAAAAAATAATTTGTGTGACCGTATCTTTCTTCTATGCGACGGCTTAAATAACTTTTTTTGGGTTGGGCGGCCTGCTCCAATTCCGGAAAAAGACTATTTGTTTGCGGTTTTTGGGTGGGGCGAAGGGCTTCGTCCGTCTGATCCAGCCAGCTTAAATCATTTTCTTTGGCAGGGGCGGGGCGAACGGGAGCTTTTTCTTCAGGGAATAAAGAAAGTTGGTCCGCATCAGAAACGGCTCTTTTTTTCGCAAACATATGAGAAAAAGAATGCTGGGGTTGAACGGAGCGGTAAGCCGAAGGATTGATTTGGCTTAGCTCCTGTGTAAGGGCCATTTTAAATTGATAAGCAGGCAGTTTTTCCATATAAGCCCATAATAAGTATGCCGATACATACAACAGTAAATCTCTGGTATGGGGGTTTAAACTTGCGTAGTGACGGGCTTGATGTTGTAAATGGAGTAATTGTTCGGTGCGTGTTTGTTGCCCCCATAGTAAACTGGGCGACGGGAACATACAAGCGACGGTAAATATAAAAAGAAAAAATTTTCTCATAAAAACATTGTAAAGAAAGCAGAACGGACTAACAAGGGTCTTTGGTCCTAGATAACGGCTGGGCCTTATTAAAACAGTTTTCCTGCTTTCCGAAAAGGTAAATAAAAAGCACCCTTTCGGGTGCTTTATATGGTTTCCGGACTAGGACTCGAACCTAGAATGACTGGACCAAAACCAGTAGTGATACCATTTCACCATCCGGAATTAAATTCGTACATATATTGTAGCAAATTTATTTTATTTCGTCTTCTTTTTTTTCAATTTCCGTCTGAGAATGTTTGGCAAGTTCTTCCTCATAGGCTTGCAAAACATGCTCTTGCAAGTACTGGCGGAACTCTTGCGTAATCGGGTGGACTATGTCTTTATGTGTACCGTCTTGCATCTTGCGGGAAGGCATACACAAAAACACGCCTTTTTCTCCAGCCACCAATTTCATATTACGCACTACAAAGCAATCATCAAACGTTACGCTGGCAAATGCTTTGAGGCGCTCTTCCCCCATCAAATGAATCCTAATTTCAGTTATTTTCATCATTTGTTCCTCCAAAGTGTGCAATAAATACTTTTCTGTTTTCTTGTTGCATTTTCGCTGCTAAATCTTGAGCCTGCTCTTGGCTAGGGGTTAAGGCAAAAACGGTAGAACCGGAACCGGACATCAACGGGCAGGCTCCCAAGGACAGAAAGTCCTCTTTTGCCTTTTTTACGGCATCAACGTAAGGCAACACAGCCTCTTCCAAGCGGTTGAATAAAAGGGGTTGCCACTGCGGCAAGGGGGAAGCGCTTGCTAAGGCTAGTAGTAATCTATCTAAATTGGATATATTTGTCAAGATTTGCTTTGGGTTATTTAAGTGCAGCCGGTTAAAGACGCCTTTGGTAGAAACGTGACTATCAGGGTATACCAATACAAGCCAAGGTAAAGAACCTGCTACAGGGATGGGGGTTAATTTCTCTCCGATTCCTTCTCCTTTTAAAAAAGGATCCGGATATAAGAATAGCGGTACATCAGCCCCTAATTTTGCAGCACGGGGTAAGAGGCGCATCGGGTCTTTGGCAAATATTCGGCACAAAGCACGCAGGGTGGTGCCTGCGTCTGAAGATCCTCCGCCAAGGCCGGCCCCCATAGGGATATTTTTTTCTAATACAATGTCTGCTTTTAATGGTAAACCAAATTCTTCTTCAAAAGCACGTACAGCCCGAAAGACCAAATTGTTTTCATCGGCCTCCAGCCCGTTTGCCAAGGGGCCGGTAATACGCAAAGACAGTTTTTCTTTATCCGCTACCTGGGCCGAAACGGAAATGCGGTCTGTCAGAGATATTTTGGCAAACAACGTAGCCAATTCATGATATCCGTTAGGCAACTTTCCGGTTACTTCTAAAAATAAATTTACCTTTGCAGGAGCTGCCAAAGAGAGCGTGTTCATGTTACATTCCTTTCCGTTCCGTATTTTGCACCAAAACGCCCCAATGATATTCTTCACTGCTGATTAATTGTCCGTTTTCCGCATAAATCTTACGGGGGCCGTCCAAAAGGCCGTCTGTGTAAAATTCACAATCGTGTTTTTGGCCATTGGGAAAAAAGCTAAAACGTTCTCCGTCCAAACGTCCGTTTTTATAATTTTCCTGAAACCAAACTTTCCCTTCCGGAAAATATAAAGTGCGCATGCCGTGCAGCTTTCCGTTTTCAAAATGTTCTTCACAATCTACTTGCCCGTTGTAATATAAAACGGTCCGCTTTCCATGCAGTTTTCCGTTTTGATAAGAGGTATTGACGCAGGTTTCCCCGTTAGGAAAGAAAGAACGCCAAGGGCCGTGAAGTTGGGAATTGGTATAATGGGCAATTGTTTTCATAAATCCCTGTGCACAATAAGAATAATACTCTGCCTCTCCTTCTATCATACCGTTGCGGTAGTTTTCCTGACTGAGCAAACGGCCTTGCTCATCATAACGGCGAAATTCTCCTTCCAACTTATTATTTTTGTAGTTGGATTCACTGCGTACTTGTCCGTTATCATCAAATTCTTTTACCAGTCCGTCCGGAATATCCCCCAATAATTCCAATGTGGAGCCATTGGCTGCCACCGTTTGTTCCGCCACTTCTTTGCCATTGCGGTAGAAAGAAAGAGTGGCTTTATTTACTTTAACGATAGTCCCATCGTAATTGGGTTGCGGTTGGGGAATGGCCAAAATAGGGGTTCCGTGTATAGTATGGTCTTCCAAATCGGTCAAAATGCCGTCTTTGTATTTTTCAAAGAATGTTACTTCTCCGGTGTTTAAATCAATAATTTCCAAAGTGCCGTTTAATTTTCCGTTTTTATAGTGTTTAACGGTTTTGGTAGTAGTTTCAAATTCTTCTACTTCACCTTCCGGCAAGACACCGGCAGTGTTAATAAGGTTTTTGTCTTTATCTAAAAATTCCTTAGCTAAAGGGGTGGCGCGGAAATAGCTACGGCCGTCCGGCGTAACAATACAAATTGTTCTTTCTTTCATAGAGACCTCTCTTAGTCCTTATTGTACTATACTTTTTAAGAATTAGGGGGAAAGAATGCTCTTTGTAGGGCTTGACAGAAAGGATTTTTCTCTGATAATCTTTATATATAGTATGTAGAATGGAAAAGTTGTATTTGGAGGGGGAGGTGTTTTATGAGCGAAGTCATTTTAACCGATGAAAATTTTGAACAGGAAGTTACCCAATACAAAGGAGTTGCTTTGGTAGATTTTTGGGCTACGTGGTGTGGTCCTTGCCGCATGCTGGGGCCGGTAGTAGAAGAACTGGCTCAAGAATATGCCGGAAAAGCTAAGATTTGTAAATTAGATGTAGATAAAGGCTCTAATGTCAGCGCTAAGTATAATATTACTTCTGTTCCTACTATTATTTTCTTTAAAGACGGTGCAGCAGTGGCGCAATTGACAGGATTGCAATCTAAATCAGCCTTGCAAGAAAAAATAAATTCTCTGCTGTAAAGGAGGAAAACATGAAACGTATATTAATTTGTCTGTTTTGTTTTGCGGCCTCGATTGTGATAGCGCAAACCTCGGGTTACGTTTCCCGTGCAGTTCCGGCGGATGTATATGAGGCTCTTCTGGTAGTGAACGGTGAACAAAAAAATTCCAATATGAGTTTGGATCAGGCCAAAAAAACAATAGAGGGAACCATTGTGTTGGAAGCCGGATTTTCTGCCTGTACGCCTTGCCAAAAAATGATTCAAGCCATAGAAGAAGAAGGTTTGCCTTCTTTGTGGGAGAGAAATGAAGTTCGCTTTTACCAACTTCAATCATTAAAAGATGAAAAATTACATGCTGAGCCGCAGTTAATAGACTGGATGAAAAAAGAATCTAACCAAGATTCCGTTCCTTTATTGTTTATCATAAAAAATGGAAAAGTAGTAGCCATGTATAAAGGTTATAATTCAGAGAAACAAAAATCTTTTATAGATGGATTAAAAGCAGCTACGTTGCAATAAAATTTTAACGAAAGCCCGCGTTTTATACGCGGGCTTAACAGGCAGTAATCTCATGTCACACCTCCCCTACGAAAAAACCCTTTTTTTAATAGATGCTCACGGCTTTTTACACCGCAATTATCACGCCCTGCCTAAACTGACCACTTCTAATGGCCAAGAGGTGGGGGCTTTGTACGGTTTTGTGCGATGGCTATTAAAAATGCTCAACGAAAAAAGCCCTGCTTATGTAGCAGTTTGTTTTGATTCGGCAGGAGGGTGTGCGCGCAGAAAGCAATTATTGCCTACCTATAAAGCAAACCGCAAAAAACCGGACGATGCCTTGCTCGGCCAGCTTAATTTAGCGCGCGACATGGTAAGAGATTTGGGGCTTAGTGTGGTGGCCCGGGAAGGAATAGAAGCAGATGATTTAATGGCTTTTTTAGCCTTACAGGCACAAAAACAAGGCGTAAAAAGCGTGCTTGTAACTTCGGATAAGGATATTTACCAGTTTTTAAGTGAATCTATTTCGGTTTGGCCTTCCGGCGGAAAAGATGGTTTTAAAGGACCGGAGGCTGCTCAAGAAAAGTTTGGTGTGTCCAAAGATTTTTTGCCGGATTATTTTGCTATTGTGGGGGATGCCTCTGACAATATACCCGGAGTAGCGGGGGTGGGGCCTAAAACGACGGTGGAGTTAATCCATACATTTGGACATTTGGAGGATATTCTGCGCGCGGCACATAATGATGACCCTCGCATGAAACCTACTTTGGCCAAAAAATTGCGGGAGCAGGAAGGCAATGCCCTTTTGTCTAAACAATTAGTTGTGCTGGACCCGGATTTAAATATGCCTTTTTCATTGCAGAATTATGAAGTACGTATGCCGGATCCGGCTGCATTGGCAGAAATGTTTGCCCGCTATGAATTTAAAAATTTATTGGAAACTTTCCGTCCAAAACAAAGCCGTGAGGTATCCGCACTTTTTGAGCAAAACCAGCAATCTCTTTCTTTGAAAGAAATATTGGCTTTGGCCAAAACGGCAAAAGAAGTTTTTTTGTATGTGGAAGATGAAAAACTTTTGCTTTCCACATCTGCACAACAATATGCATTGACACCTTTGTCCGATTTGCAACCTTGGGAGTTAGAAGAAATTAAGCAAATTATTTTGCAGGATTCCATTTTAAAATTGGGATATGACCTGAAGTTTACCTTGCGTGAGTTAAACATTTCTTTGCAAGGTAAAAAGATATCCTGCTTTGATGCCCGTTTGGCATGTTATGTGTTGGATCCTTCCGGAGATTTGAGCCCAGCCGGGGCGATTGCTCATTATTTTTCCGCTTTGGTTAATCAGGAAGAAATTACGGAAAAAATGCCCCTTTATAATGCATATATTTTTCAATTATGCGAGAAGCTGGAAGCAGATTTAAAAGAAAAGCAAATGTGGCAATTGTATCAAGAACTTGAAATTCCGCTGATGTTTGTTTTAGCTGAAATGGAACAGAACGGAATGAAAGTGGACTGTGCGTGGTTGGAAAGTTTTAAGATTTTATTAGAGCAGGAAATGCAGCAGTCCCAAAACAATATTGACCAAACGGCAGGGATGTCCGTCAATATTAATTCTACCCGCCAGTTGGGGCAACTTTTATTTGAGCAGTTGCATCTTCCGCCTGTGAAAAAGACAAAAACAGGTTATTCTACGGACGAAGAGGTATTGGTACAAATCGCCTCTTTGCATCCGGTAGCGCAACAGATTTTGGATTACCGCTCTAATGCCAAGCTCAAAAGCACATACGTAGATAATTTGCTTTTAATGGCAGACGAGGAAGAAAGAGTTCACTCTTATTTGGATCAAACCGGCACGGTAACGGGGCGCTTATCGAGTTCTGCTCCGAATTTACAAAATATTCCGGTCCGCACGGAGAAAGGTCGCCAGTTGCGAAGAGCATTTGTTGCTCCGGAAGGGAAGGTGTTGCTGAGTGTGGACTACTCTCAAATTGATTTGCGTGTGTTGGCCCATGAAAGTAATGACCCCGTTTTGGTGCAGGCCTTTTGGGAAGGGGGGGATATTCATCTGCAGACGGCTGCCCAAATTTTTAATGTGATGCCACTGATGGTAACCAATGAAATGCGATCTAGCGCCAAAGCCATTAATTTTGGTATTATTTATGGGCAAGGTCCGTTAGGTCTCTCCCAAGCATTAAATATCCCCATGCGTCAGGCCAAAGAATACATTGACCAATATTTCCATAATTTTCAGGGTGTGCGGAAGTGGATTGATGAGAATATTGCTAAAGCGCGGGCAAACGGATTTGTGAAAACGATGTTTGGGCATGTACGTTATTTACCTGAATTTAATATGGGTATAGGCAGTATGGCTTCATTTGCCCAGCGGGCTGCCATTAATACAATCGTGCAAGGTGGCTCGGCCGATATTATTAAAAAAGCTATGGTGGATATCAGCCGTACTTTGCAAGGAACCGATGTAAAAATGATCATGCAGGTGCATGATGAATTGATTTTTGAAGTACCGCAAGCAGACTTGCAACAATATGTTGCCGGCATTAGTTCCCAAATGCAAAATGCCGTGAAATTACGGGTGCCGTTATTGGTCAGTGCTAAGGCCGGTCCCAGCTGGTACGAACTTAAAAAAATATCTTAATCTCTCATGAATTTTAAATCCAAAAAACAAGCAGTCATCGGGCTCACCGGCGGTATGTTGAGTGGCAAAAGTACTGCTTTAAAAATTTTGAAAGAATGCGGAGCTTTTACGCTTTCTTGTGATGAATTGGTAAGAGAGATTTCGTCCCGTCCATCTGTAAAAAAGAAAATAGAAAACTTGTTGGGTGGGGCAGAGCCCTCGTTTGTGGCCCAAAAAATTTTTAATCATTCCAAAGCCCGCAAACAATTGGAAAAACTGTTGCATCCGCTTGTTTTGGCAGAAATAGCCAAACGCTTAAAAGCGAATAAGGCTTGGTTGCGCGTGGTGGAAGTGCCGCTTTTGTTTGAGGTCGGGTGGGAAAGTTATTTTGATTTTACCGTAGCGGTGCTTTCTTCTTCAAAAAATTTACAAAATCGCTTAACGGAACGCGGGGTTAAAAAATCAGATTTTTTAAAAAGGGTTTCTGCCCAATTTCCACAAGAGAAAAAGGCTTCTTTGGCCGATATTTGCCTTATTAATGACGGCAGTTTGCCCGAATTTACCGAAAAAGTGCAAAAGCTTTACCATGCATTTCATACTATTTACCAAGTAAAAGAAAGGAGACACCATGTCAGAAAAAACCTTGCAGGAAAAACCTGCTAAAGCGGCTGGCAGCAAATCTACGGCCGCTAAAACAACGGCTAAAGCCGAAACGACTAAAAATCCCGTTGTAAATCACGCGGCAGAAAACAAAGCGACTCCCGTTCCGCAACGGCGTATTATGCAAAAAACCGGAAATGCTTCCGCCCCGTACGCTCCACAACCGATCCAACGCCAACCCAATGGTGCTAAAATGATGGACGCGCGCGAACTGAATAAATTAAGTATTGCCGAGTTGACCAAATTGGCCGTTAACTATAATATAGAAGATATTTCCGGCCTGCGAAAATCAGCCCTGATTGGCAAAATTGTAGCGATTCAGGCCAAACAGAACGGATCTGTTTACGGCGGTGGTGTATTGGAAATTTTACCGGATGGTTTCGGGTTTTTGCGTTCCGTGGAAAATAACTATTTGGCCGGACCGGAAGATATTTATGTATCTCCTTCTCAGATTAAACGCTTCGGCTTGCGCAAAGGGGACACCATTGAAGGATTGATTCGCCCGCCCAAAGAGGGGGAACGTTTTTTTGCTATGTTGCAGGTGCAAAAAGTGAACGGTATAGAATCTGTCAATGTTTATAACCGTCCTTTGTTCGAAAACCTGACCCCGCTTCATCCGAATGAACGCTTTAACTTGGAAATTGATAAAAACTCTCTTACCCAGCGCGTGATAGATTTGATGTCTCCCATTGGTAAAGGACAACGCGCACTGATTGTAGCAGCTCCCAAAACGGGTAAAACCATGGTGATGCAGGCCATTGCCCACTCTTTGGAGGCCAATCATAAAGATGTGGTGCTGATGGTGTTATTAATTGATGAACGTCCGGAAGAAGTGACGGATATGGCCCGAAGTGTAAAAGGTGAAGTCGTGGCCTCTACCTTTGATGAACCGGCCGAACGTCACGTACAAGTGGCGGAAATGGTCATTGAAAAAGCCAAACGCATGGCAGAAATGGGTAAAGATGTGGTCATTTTGCTCGACTCCATTACCCGCTTAGCTCGCGCTTACAATACGGTAGCTCCCTCTTCTGGCCGTGTATTGACCGGCGGTTTGGAAGCCACTTCTTTGCACAAACCCAAACGCTTTTTGGGCGCGGCGCGCAAATTGGAGGAGGGCGGTTCTTTGACCATTATTGCCAGTGCCTTGGTGGAAACGGGCAGCCGTATGGACGAAGTAATTTTTGAAGAATTTAAAGGGACCGGCAACAGTGAGCTGTGCTTGGACCGCAAACTCTCCGAGCGTCGCATTTTCCCCGCGGTAGATATCAACCGCAGCTCTACTCGTAAAGAGAATCTGTTATTAACGGAAGATGAGTTAAATAAAATGTGGATTATTCGCAAAGTGCTCGCACCGCTAAGCAGTGTAGATGCCATGACATTACTGCTGGACAAGCTGTCTTCCACGAAGTCTAATAAAGACTTTTTGAAACAAATGGAAGTGAATGCTTTTTAGATGAGAAAACAGGGAAATGAAAGATTTTTACTTTCATTTTCCCTGTGTTTTATGGTAAAATAATCTAGAAGGCGTTTTTGCCCCGTACTATTTTAGAGGAAAATCAAATGAAAGAGAAAATACATCCGAAATATGATTTTGTTGAAGCCACTTGTGCTTGCGGCAACAAATTTACCACCCGCTCCACCGCTAAAACCTTGAAATTGGACATCTGCGCTGCTTGCCACCCGTTCTTTACCGGCAAACAGAAATTGTTAGATACCGAAGGTATGGTGGAAAAATTCAATAAACGTTTTGCTTCTACGGCCGGTAAAACCGTAACCCGCAAACCGAAAACCGAAGTGAAAGCTAAAGCTAAATTGGCTAATAAAGCTGTTTTGAAAAAAGCCGCTTCTGCCAAAAAAGCCGTGAAAGCTGAAGCTCCGGCCAAAAAAGAAAAAGCCGCTAAATAGCAATTTTCTTTAAATAAACAGACTCTCTTATCGGGGGTCTGTTTTTTGTTATAAGTACCGGTAATTTTGCCAAAAAGGAATTTGATTATGAATACTTCCAAATATGCTGAGGAATACAGAACTTTAGAACAAGAGCTCATGAGCGGCAGTTTGTCTGCACAGGAACTTATGGAAAAATCCAAACGCCATGCTTTCTTAAAGCCGATTGTGGAAAAAGAAAATGAAATTGCCACTACGCTAAAAGCTATTGAAGATGACCGTGCTATGATTAAGGACGGCTCTGACAAAGAAATGGCGGCTTTGGCAGCGGAAGAATTGGCAGAATTGGAAGAAAAATTACCGGTTCTACAGCAAGAATTACGCGTGCTTGTCATTCCGCCGGATCCAAACGACTCCAAGAGTATTTATTTGGAAATTCGCCCCGGAGCAGGAGGGGAAGAATCTGCCTTGTTTGCAGCAGAGCTTTTGCGCGTTTATCAGCACTTTGCCGATGCTAAAGGCTGGAAAACCGAATTGCTGGAATTTACGCCTACCGGTTTGAAAGGTTGCAAATATGTAAGTATGTTTATTAAAGGGGAAGGGGCGTATTCTTGGTTGCGTGATGAAGCGGGCACCCACCGCGTACAGCGCGTACCGGATACGGAAACTTCCGGCCGCGTGCATACCTCCACCGTTACGGTGGCTATCATGCCGGAAGCGGAAGATATTGATATTGAAATTAAACCCGAAGATTTGGAACTGGAAACTTGCCGTTCAGGCGGAGCCGGTGGTCAGAACGTAAATAAAGTAGAAACCGCCGTACGTATCATTCACAAACCTACCGGAGTGGTGGTATCTTGCCGTGAAGAGCGCAGTCAGGGAAAAAACCGCGAGAAAGCCATGGCTATGCTTAAAGCCAAGCTCTACCAAATGGAAGAAGAAAAGCGCAATAAAGAAATTTATGATGCGCGTAAAAACCAAGTGGGTACCGGTGACCGGAGTGAAAAAATCCGCACCTATAACTTTCCGCAAAGCCGCGTTACCGACCACCGTGTAAACCAAAACTATCATAATATTACCGAAATTATGCAAGGCAGTATTGAAAATATTTTGGAAGATTTACGCAAACTGCGCGTGGAAGAAAAACTTAAAAACTTAGAATTGTAGTTATTGTACAATGTGGGTATGAATACTTTACCTCGTATACAAGATTTGCGTAGTATTTTGGTGTTGAGGGGAGACGGCTCTTTGGCTGATGCCATATTGTCGTCTTGTTGCTATCGGGAACTGAAAAAAGCCAATCCGAAAATTAAAATTACGGTGGCTTCTTTTGGTCCTGCCTACGAACTGTTTAAAAGCAATTCTTACGTGGATTGCGTTGTAAAATTACCGTTTGCTGCCCTTGCCAAAGAAAAAGTTACCTTTCAACTGCTTAGAAAAGCGCTGAAATTACGTCTTAAAAAGTTTGATTTGGTGTTAGACTCTTCCAATAAAGATTTTTTTGCTTGGCGTTTATTCAAAAAAATAGCAGGTGCAAACCGGCTTTTAGATGCTTCCACCAGCCCACAGCAACCTTTTGGCGCACCCGATCAACATAACAGTGTGCATGAACAAGCAATCCTGAAACAGCTGGGAGTAGAAAATCCGGATAAGTCTTACGATTTGCCGGTTTCTTCTGGTAGCCGTCAACGGGTAGAAAACTGGTTGGAAAAACATTCCTTGCAAAAATATATTTTGTTTAATCCCTTCGGCTCTGCCAAAGAGCGTCGCTTTCGGGCTGATACCATGCGGGAACTTTGTGTTTCTTTTCGTCGTTTGGGGTTGCCTTTTGTCGTGCCCGCTAAAGTGCAGGATCTGGCAGAATTGACACAGATTTTTAAAGAAGAGAAAGATGTTTTTGTGGGGGATATTGTAGAATTTTCCGAATTATTTGAATTGGTCCGGCGGAGCTCTTTGGTTATTTCTACAGATAGCTCCGTGGTGCACATAGCGTCCGGTTTTGAAAAGCCCGGCGTATTCTTTTATCATCAGTCCACCGTCTTTACGGCGCCGGAAAACCCCAAAGCCGTTGTGCTGATGTCTAAACCGGAAGATATTAACTTTTTTGATTGGTGGAAGTTAAATAATTCGGTAGATTCTTTTCAAGAAAAAATATGAACTTGAAATCACGCGCACAGTGGATAGCCTGGGGGCGGGAAGAATTGCAAAAGGTGCCTACGGCCCAACCACAGGCGGAGGCAGAATTTTTGCTGGCAGCCGCTTTGCAAACCAGCCGCACAAGAGTTTTGGCCTTTTCTGCCCAGTTGGTAGAAACGGCCGAAGCGGAGCAATTTTGCAATTTTATTGAAAAAAAGAAATCCGGCATGCCGGTGGCTTATATTACGGGAGAAACAGATTTTTGTTCTTTAACATTGCGCTGTGATGCCCGTGCCTTGGCCCCGCGGCCTGAAACGGAAGAGTTGGTGGAGTATTGTGCCAAATTGTTTGAAAAAGGGGCCGACCCTGCTATTTTGGATTTGTGTACGGGAAGCGGTTGTATTGCATTAGCGTTGGCCGCCAAATTTCCGCGTGCGCGTGTAACGGCGGTGGATATTTCTCCGGAGGCTTTGTCTTTGGCGCAGGAAAATGCCCGTTTGAGTAAGTTGCAAGAAAAAGTAACATTTATCCAAAGCAACTTATTTGAAGAAGTGAGCGGCAGTTTTGATTTAATTGTATCTAATCCGCCCTATATTCCGACGGCGGATATGGCAACCCTTTCACCGGAAGTCCGGCAAGAGCCACACTTGGCTTTAGATGGCGGTGAAGACGGATTGGATATCGTGCGGCAGATTGTGCAGCTGGCGGGCGATTATCTTAATCCATACGGTACTTTAGCTTTAGAAATAGGCATGGGGGAAGCCCCTGCCGTATGCGCCCTGTTTGACCCTAGTCAATGGGAGGGGGGCATCAAGAAAGATTTTGCAGGGATAGACCGTTTTATTTTTGCCCGTCGTAAATTTTAAGGAGATTTTATGGATAGATTTTTAGTAGAAGGCGGAAAACAATTAAAAGGAACCGTCAAAATCAGCGGTTCTAAAAATGCCTGTTTGCCCATTTTAGTGGCTTCTTTGTTAACAGATGAGCCATTTATTTTGCACCGCGTACCCAATTTGCGTGATGTACGCACAACACTCAAAATTTTGACGGCATTGGGTAAAAAAACCCATTACGAAAACGGCACGGTTACTATTACAGCGGATGGACCTTTGAAAAATAGTTTGCCTTATGAGTTGGTAAAGCAAATGCGCGCCAGTTTTTGGGTGGCGGGGCCTTTATTGGCGCGCTTTAAATCGGCCGAAATTCCATTGCCGGGGGGGTGTGCCTTGGGCGCCCGTCCGGTAGATATTCACTTGAAAGGATTTGAAAAATTAGGGGCCGACTGTACTACAGAGCGTGGAAATGTTTTGTTATCTGCCCAAGAGCTACACCCGGCCAAAATTACCTTGCGTTTTCCCAGCGTGGGGGCCACTCAAAATTTAATGATGTGTGCCGCTTTAATCCCCGGAGAAACGGTGCTTGAAAATATAGCCAAAGAACCGGAAATTGATGACGTGGCCGAAGTGTTGCTCAAAATGGGTGCCCATGTGGTTACTGACGAAAAAGGCCGTTTGATTATTGAAGGTAAAGAAAAACTGGGCGGAGTGGAGCATACGGTTGTGGCAGACCGCATAGAAACCGGCAGTTATATTTTGGCTGCCGCGGCGACCCGCGGAGATGTGCGCGTGGAAGGGTGTGTGCCGGAACATAACTCCATTTTGCTGGAATACCTGCAGGAAGCGGGGGTTCCTTTGGAAATAGGAATGGATTTTGTACATGTGAAACCTTATCAAGGCGCACTTAAACCTGTGCGCATTAAAACGGCTCCTTACCCCGGTTTTGCTACGGACTTACAGGCCCCGTGGATGGCTTTGATGATTTTGGCCGAAGGTGCCAGCGAAGTGGATGAAGATATTTTTGAAAATCGTTTTATGCACGCGCCGGAATTAGTACGCATGGGGGCAAATATTGTGACGGAAAAAAGTATAGCCCGCGTGAGTGGAGTGAAGGAACTTTCCGGTGCGCATGTGATGGCTTCTGATTTGCGCGGCGGTTTTGCTTTGCTAATCGCCGGTTTATGCGCTAAAGGAACGACCGAGATAGAACGTGTATATCACATAGACCGCGGTTATGAAGACCCCGAAGGAAAATTAAATGCTTTAGGGGCTCATGTTACGCGCTATAACCCCGACAAAGATGACTTTTAAGCAGCTTTATCAACAACTGATGCAACGCACCGGAGCTGGTTATGGGGCGGGGCCACAGAAATTTAAAGAATTGCTTTTCCGTTTGGGTAATCCGCATTTGGATTACCCAATTGTTCATGTTGCCGGAACCAATGGAAAAGGCAGCTGCTGTTATTTGACTGCTTCGGTCCTGCAGGAGGCTGGCCACCGTACGGGTCTGTTTATTTCGCCACATCTTTTTTCTACCTGTGAACGAATATCCATCAACCGAAACCCCATTTCCAAAAGGACCTTTGTCCGTCTGAGCTTAAAGGTATTCTCTTCTGAGCAGGAAAAACTGAATTTTTTTGAAATTTTAACAGCAGTGGCCTTTCTTTATTTTTCTGAACAAAAAGCAAATTATGTGGTACTGGAAACCGGCTTGGGAGGAAGCAAAGACCCCACCAATGTTTGTCAGCCTGTGGCCAGTGTGATTACTTCGATAGGGTTGGACCATTGTGCTTTATTGGGGAATACCCTGAGTAAAATTGCCCGCGAAAAAGCCGGAATTATCAAATCTTCGGTCCCTGTTTTTTGTCCGCATTTTTCTGCTGAAATCCGCCAAGAGATTGATCAAAGAGCCCGAGCTAAACATGCACCCGTCATAGAAGTAAAAAATGATATTTTCACCGTTCAAAAAACAGATTGGAAAAAGAACAGATTTAAGTTATTAAAAGATAAATCCGAATGGACGTTGGGTGTTTTGGGAGAAAAACAACCGGAAAATGCCGCGCTGGTGTATCGGATTTGCCGGTATTTGGGAATAGGAGAAAGGTTTATCCGGCGTGGGTTTGCCAAAGTGTGTATTCCTTGCCGTTTTGAGGTGTTGTCTCAGCGTAAAAAGACAGTGATTATTGACGGAGCGCATAACCCGCAGGCGATGGAAGCTTTGATCCGTTTTTACAAAAAAAGTCCTTACTATTCCCAAGCGGCTCTAGTTTGCGGATTTATGGCAGATAAAGATTTTCCGCACATGTTACAGATTTTATCTGCTCATTTTCGTCATTTATACATAACGCTTCCTCCTTCGGAAAGGGCCGCTTCTTTGCAAAGTATTAAAAAATTGGATTTTTTGAAAAATAAAGCCACTTATTTTACCGATGACCAACGTGCTTTTGAGCAAGCCCTTGAACAAGAACAAACGGTACTAGTGAGCGGTTCTTTTTATTTGGCGGCTTCTGTCCGCACGCGTGTAGGCGCGCGTAAGGATTGACAGAGCTCTTCTATTGTGGTTAAATTTATAATATATTGCTTTTTGACGGCGGAGAATTATGGAAAACGAAAATATACAATTGGAAGGTCAGACGGAAATTACGCGCTTTTTGGAAAAATTTAATCAAACAGTTCCTAGCGGCGAAGTATCTTTTTCCCGTCCCGAAACGAGGGAAGACCTTTCCGTCGCTATGAAGCAAGAAAAATATAACCAATCGTTTGAAAAACTGGAAGAAAAAATCCGCGAATTAGAAGAGAAATTTCAGGCTTCTGCCGCCCAAAACCAGGCCATTATGCAAGAGCTTTCCCGCACGCGTGAAGTGGTGGAAAAGCAAAGCAATAAAGAAGCATTTTTTGCCAATATTACAGCCACTATTGCCAATTTAAAAGAAAGTGTAGAGAACCTTTCCCGTGCGCAACAAACAACCCGTGTGTATGACCCGACCACAGCTCCGAGCCGTAGCTTTGATACAGTTCCGAACGTTTCTGCCGGAGAATATGCCGCGCTGGGTTCTTATCTGCCCGAGAGTTACCGCTCTGCCCAACAGGCCAAATTGCAATTGGAACGTAATGAAAAAGAAACAGCCTTGGCGGATTTGACAAAAGAACGTCTGGCCAAAAACCAAGCTTTGACTGACTTACAAACGGAAAAAAACGCCAAAGAAGATGCCCTGCTAAATTTGGCCTCTGCTACGGCAGCCAAGGAAAAAGCATTGGCAGATTTGACGGTGGCTCACCAAGAAAAATCAGAAGCATTGGCCGCTTTGGAAACAGAACGGCAAGCCAAAAATCAGGCTTTGGCCGAGCTGAAACAAGCCAAGACCCGTACAGAAATGGCCGTGACGGAGCTGAAAAGCGGTTATGAAGAGAAAGAACGCTTTATTACCAGTTTACGTCAAAAGGCCTCCCAATTAAAGGCCGTCAATGTAGCTTTGGACAGAGAAATTAAAAAAGTACAGCAAGAAAAAATAGAAGCCTTGCGTAAATCTGCCGAACAAGCCAAAGAAATCCTTTCTCTGCGTGATGCTTTGACAGCGGCGGAGGAACGTTTTAAATCCTTTGATTTTGAAGGACGTATTATTTCTATCAAGCGGCAGTATGAGCAAAAGGTCAACACCTTGGAAACGCAGTTGCATGAAATTTCTAATACTTGTATGAAGCAAGTGGAAGAAATTGAAGCATTGAAGGCCGAAAATTTGAAATTGCATAAAATTGCCGAAGAGAGAGAGCAGTTGGCCGCCTTGTATGAGGCCAAAACGCGCGAATTGGAGGCGTTGCAGGTTTCCGTGGCGCAGCTCCGCTCTGCCGAGGATAACACCAACCAATCCCGTTTGGCGGCTTTTACCCGCCGTATGCAACGTTTGCAAGAAGAACATGAAGCTTTGTCCGTGCGCTTAACGCAGGCGCAGGAAGCTCTGCAAACGGTAAGCGCGGAAAAGCAAACTTTGGAAGAAAACTTCAAAACATTGCTTTCTAAGATTGAGAAAAATGATGAAGTAATTGAAACGTTGAAACAAAAGATCATTGTTTTGACGGAAGAAAACCGCGAATTGAAAACGCGTTCTACAACGCATACCCCGCGGGAAAACACACCTAAACAGGTAAAAGAACCGGTGACAGTGCGCCAGCCCCTGCCGTCTGCTAAAACCGCAAACACATTGCGTGCGGCGATAAAAACAGCGAGAGAGCCCTTGCCGGAGCCGGAAAGCGCACCGGTAGAAATGCAAAATACCATGCGCCCTAAAGTACAAACAGAGGCCGATTTGCCCGAAATCCGCGTGGCAGATCCGGTACCCCAAGAGCAACTTTATAATGGGGAAGATTTTTTGGAAAAGACAGACAGTTTTATCGGAAGAATGAAATGGTCTATCTTTAGAGAAGATAAATAAATTTGATTTCAAAAAAGCCTGAGTCAAATCAGGCTTTTTATAAGTGTATATGATAAAAGAAAAAATTCAGGTAGCGGTTTTATATGGCGGTAAATCTACCGAGCATGAAGTATCCGTACATAGTGCCCAAACGGTGTGTGCCGTTTTAGCTGGTAGCCAGAAGTATGATGTAAAGTCTATTTTTATTGATAAAGAGGGTTTTTGGTTTTTGCAAGAAGTGTGCGGAGAAAAAAATCCTCAAGATATTCCCGTTACTCCGGTAATTTGTCCGCAAGGAAAAATTTTTATTCCGTCTCAGAATACTTACCTCACTCCCGACGTGTTCTTTCCGGTATTGCACGGAACTAACGGAGAGGACGGCACTTTGCAGGGGCTCTTGGAGTGTTTAGATACGCCCTATGTGGGGTGCGGTGTTTTGGCTTCTGCCATGGGCATGGATAAAGAAACTTCTAAAATGTTAGCCTTGCAGATGAATGTGCCCACTTTGCCTTACCAAAAACTTTCCCGCGAAGAAAGCTATGACCAAAAATCGTTGGAAATCTGGGCCGAAAAAACGGGCTATCCTCTGTTTGTTAAACCGGTCCGTTTAGGTTCTTCGGTGGGAGTTAGCAAGGTAAAAACAGAAGCGGATTTGCACAAAGCCATTTCTTTTGCTTTTCGTTTTGATAGTGATGTGTTGGTAGAAAAAGGACTGGAGAAACCGCGCGAAGTGTTTTGTGCTTTACTTGGAGACGGGGGAAATGTGCAAACTTCTGAGTGTGGAGAATTAAAAACACTGGAAGGTGAATTTTTTGATTATCAGGCCAAATATATCACGGTCGGAGGTTGCGAAACACGCGTACCGGCCGAATTACCTGCTCAAACGCGTGCAGATATTCGCCAAGGCAGCGAACTTGTGTTTCGGGCTTTGCGCGGTAGCGGGTTGGCGCGGGTAGATTTCTTGATAGACGGGCAAGTGAATGCATGGTTTTCTGAAATTAACACATTGCCCGGAATGTCCGAAACCAGTTTGTATCCGCAATTGTTTGAGGCTGCCGGTGTGGCATACACAGATGTGCTGGATAAGCTGATTGATATTGCCTTACAGGTGTACCAAAATAAACAGGATTTATCTACGGAGCGCGCTGCATGATAAAACCGGTCCGCCGTTTTTTATTGTTTCCTTTTTTGCTGAAAATAATTTTAATTTTCTGTTTTTTAGGAGCTTTGCTAAATTTAGTGTATATTGCGCGGGATTTGCAGGGAAACGGTGTGCTATTTCGTTTACATATCGGGTTTTTTATTCTATATGCGGGGCAGGTTGTTTTTATTTTCTTAAGGGAACGCATGGTTTTTGTTCTTTCTTTGTTGCAGGCATTACTAGCTTTTGTAACCAATTTAGACTTTACCTTTGTTCCTTTGGGCCGCATACTGGGACAGCTGGTGTATGGTATTTGTGGCGGTTTTACCGTGGAAGCTATGGAAGTATATAAATATGTATTTGTATCGTTTTGTCTGACGCTGGAACTATTAAAAACATGGTTTTTATTTGCTTTGTTGCCCGCGCCGAAAAAGAAAAAGCTGCCTGTAAAAACAGAAGGATAAGATTTGTTTGATAGAAAAACCTGCTTGAAAGAGCGGGTTTTTTAATGATTGTTTTTCCGTCGGAAAAGTGCCCTACCTCTTGACACGTTTTTTTTTTTTGCTACAATTTCGGAGTTGGTATCAGCAAGGTTTTTTATAGTGCTGTTTATTGCGTTGTATTGCCCCTACAGGAGAAGAAAAATGAAAAAAGGTTTTACGCTCATTGAACTATTGGTAGTTGTGTTAATTATCGGCGTTTTGTCGGCAGTGGCCTTGCCGCAGTATCAAGTAGCCGTAGCTAAAGCCCGTTTTACCCAAGCTATGGTAATGGCCAGACCCTTGCATGAAGCGCAGAAACGCTGTTATCTGGCTAACGGAGAGTATTGTCGCGATTTTGATTCTATGGATATTTCACTGCCTGCCAATGGAACAACTTCTTTTAATTATTGGGGTAGTGAGGATCACGGAATGATGAAGTGGCAGAGCAATGATTCGGCCGGTTTGTTTTGCGAGGTGGAGCTTTCTTCTAGTTATGTAGTATGTGGAGTGGATGTTAGAGGTGGATCTTGGTACAACGTGCCAAGAATTGTCATTACGGAAGACGAAACTATTTATTGTCAAGCCAACTCTAAAACAGCTGATGGAGATTCCATTAGTCACAAAGTGTGCAAGTCCATGGGCGGGGTAAAAGTAAAAACTGCGGCTAATGATTCTGGCAATAGCTCTTACTACACTCGCTATGCTTTACCCTAATAAAACCCCGCTCTTTTGAGCGGGGGTTTATTTACTCGTATTTCTTGATAAATTCTTCTTTGAATTTTAAGAAAGTGCCGTTTTCTATGGATTCTCTTACGCGCTCCATAGTGCGGGTCAAGAAGCGGATATTGTGCATAGATAAGAGGCGGTGGCTGGTCAGCTCTCCGCTTCTAAATAAGTGGCTCAAATAGGCACGGGAATAATTGCGGCAGGCAAAACAGTCGCAATTTTCGTCCAAAGGCCGCTCATCCAGGCGGTAGCAGGCATTCTTAATATTCATGCGTCCTTCATCGGTCATTACCATGCCGTTGCGCGCCACACGCGTGGGCCATACACAGTCAAACATATCCACCCCGCGTTCTACCGAGTTCAAGATTTCCACCGGTGTGCCGAGCCCCATAAAATAGCGGGGCTTATTTTCCGGTAGATTCTCTGTAACGGCCAAAACGGCATCATTCATCTGTTCTTGTGTTTCTCCTAAAGAAAGCCCGCCCAAACAATAACCGTGCGTCGGCAGTTCTGCCATGTGCAGGGCGGCCTCTTTGCGTAAATCTGTAAAAATAGAGCCCTGAATAATACCAAACAAAAGGGAATTGTTGACGGTAAAAGAGCCGTCTGAATTTTGCACGATATTCTGCTGAGGTACTACTTTTTGGTAATGTTTAGCCGCACGTACCGCCCAGCGTTTGGTTTGCTCCAAGGCTTCGCGTGCATCGCGTTTAGAAGGGTCTTTGGCATGGATACAAACGTCCAACATAGTCCAAATGTCAGATCCGATTTCGCTTTCAAATTCAATTACATTTTCCGGTGTGAACAGGTGTTTGCTGCCGTCATGGTGAGAGCGAAATAAAAC
Source organism: Elusimicrobiaceae bacterium (assembly GCA_017468055.1). Classification (GTDB taxonomy): domain Bacteria; phylum Elusimicrobiota; class Elusimicrobia; order Elusimicrobiales; family Elusimicrobiaceae; genus Avelusimicrobium. The sequence goes on along the minus strand of JAFUJU010000013.1, from coordinate 18,835 downwards.
GCCCTCTTCGCTGATTTTACGAAATTGTGATAAACTATACACCTGAAATCCGCCGGAATCTGTCAGAATACTGCCGTCCCATTTCATAAATTTATGAAGTCCGCCCAATTGTTTAAGTATTTTAGTGGTGGGACGCAAATACAAATGATAGGTATTGGAAAGCAGACATTCGGCATGAATATCTTTTAAATCGGCCGATGTCAGTGCTTTTACGCTGGCTTGGGTGGCCACCGGCATAAACACGGGGGTCTTTACGGGGCCGTGTTTGGTATATAAAATACCCGTGCGTGCTTTGCTTTGCGGGTCTTTGGTCAGTATTTTAAACGGAGAAATCATACATATATTTTATCAAATTGATAGGCTGGGGGAAATGACCACAATTACGGAGAATTTGCTACAATAAAAATACCAACCGGTAAGTAATTATGAAAAGCTATACTTTAGAAAATTTATCCTCTTTTTTGATTGGTCAAGGCTCGGAGAGATTGTGTTATCGTTCTCCCGATAATCCCAGATTTATAATAAAGCTTAGTCCTAAGGGCCATGCCAAACAGACCAAGCGGGAAGTGAGTTATTTCAAGTTCCTTAAAAAACACGGCGTGCCTTTTACGCATTTACCCGCTTTTGGAGATATGGTGCATGTGGACGGATACATCGGTTTTGAGCAGGAGGCTGTGACAGATGCGGACGGCCGACTTTCACGCACCTTGGCGGAATATTTCCAAATCCATGCCATAGACAATGTACCGTTGAGAGAGCTGTTGGCGGATTTATATCGCTACATGTATGAATATAATATTTTGCCGTGTGATTTAAATCAAAATAATATTTTGCTTTAATTTACAGAGAAGGGGCCCAAACTGGTGTTGGTGGACGGACTGGGAAATACGGATTTTATTTCATTGGGTCAGTACTGGAAATGGTGGGGAAGACGGAAAATCACCCGTAAATGGCCCCGATTTATCAAAAAACACATAGATCCTTTTCTTAAAAAATAAACCCCGCTAAAGCGGGGTTTTGTTTTATAAAATCATCATGCTGTCGCCGAAAGAATAAAAGCGGTATTTGTTTTCCACTGCTTGACTATAAGCCTGATAAATAAAATCTTCCGTGGCAAAAGCCGTTACCATACACAGGGGGGTAGAGTCGGGGAAGTGAAAATTGGTAATCAGGCAGTCAATGGCCTTAAAAGTATAACCGGGATAGATAAAAAGGTCGGTCCATTTTTTACCGGCAGAGGTAATCCCGTTTTCAGTAAAGCTTTCCAGTGTGCGCGTGCTGGTAGTACCGACGGAAAAAACGCGCTTTCCGTTTTGCCGTGCGGCATTGACCGCGGCAGCGGTTTCGGGGGAGATTTCGCCCAGTTCTGCCAGCATGGTATGCTGTTGCGGCTCTCCGCGCAAAGGCTTAAAAGTACCCCACCCGACGTGCAAGGTAATATAGACAATATTTACACCTTTTTCCTTTAATTTGGCTAAAAGCACTTCGGTAAAGTGAAATCCTGCCGTCGGTGCAGCGATAGAGCCCTCATGCTTAGCATAGACGGTTTGGTATCTTTCTTTATCGGTGGATAAACTGGGGGTTAAGCCTTCGTGTTTGCGGGCTTTTTCGATATATACAGGCAAAGGCATCAAGCCGTGCCCGTGGCAAAAGGGCAAGATATCATCTTGATTAAATTCAATTAAGACTTCGTTGTTTTCAGTTTTTCCCAACATTTTTCCGGTTAAACCGTCTCCGAAATCCAGCTCGGCATTTTCTTTATAGTCGCGGGTGAGTACAGTCCAAACACGCGGATTAGCCTGCGGACGAACGAGCAAAACCTCTACTTTGCCGCCGGTGGATTTGTGAGCAAAAAGTTTAGCGGGGAAAACCTTGGTGTTATTGAGCACCAGTACGTCGCCTGCGTTGAAATAATCGGAAATATCACGAAATACACGGTGTTGAATGGTTTGGTTTTGGCGGTTGAGCACCATTAAGCGGGAACTGTCACGCGGGGTGGCCGGTTGCTTGGCTATTAAAGGGTCTATATTAAATTTTTTAAAGCGTTCGAAAGCCATAAAATGTCCTCACAGTTCCGTCAGCTCAGCAGACGGAAAATAATTGGAAAGAATTTGTTTGTAGTTTTTACCGGCCAAGGCCATACCCTTGGCACCGTCTTGGCACATGCCGATGCCGTGGCCGTAACCGTGTCCGTTGAAGGCAAAACCACGGTTGTTTTTCTTAATATCAGTCAACTTGCAACTCTTAAGTAAAGAAGCTCCCACCGCCAAGCGAAACTTGGCACAAGAAAGTTCTTTTTTACCTTTATTGGTGGTAAATTCCAGTGTAATAGCGCGCTTGGAAGCGCTTTTGTCTGCTACTTTGATTTTGCTGACGGAGCCTTGCAAGCCGTTTTTATTGACAAATTTATTAATGGATTTTTGAGGTACGGTGTTGGCCCATGTATAACTTTTGCTATGTTTGTCATACGCACAAGAGTGCCCTTGCAAGGGCTTAATGGTAGGGCCTTTGGCACCGGTCCAAATTTTGGCATCATCGGTACCGCCGCCGCAATTGGCATGATAATAGGTGTGAAAAGGATTGCCTTTATAGGTTAGCACTTGGCCTTGCGTGCCTTGGACGGCTTCGCGCACGCTGTCGTACACTTTGCCTGAGCCTTTGTACATTTGATCGCGGGTATCATTGTAAAGGTCAAAATCTTTGCGCTTTTTGTTTTTCAGTTGCATCAGCGTATAGGTGCGTGCGGATACAGCTTGAGCCTTTAAGGCTTCCACAGGCCAAGAATAGCTCATTTCATAGGGAAGCACACCCAGCAGATAATCCTCTATATCGGTATGTTCAACTAAGCGGAAAGTGTTATCTTTAATAACAATATAAAACTTGCCGGTGTAGGTGTTTTTTTGAAAAGTTAATTTTACTCCCTTGGCAGGCTCTATAATAAGGGGTTTTTGGGTTTTTAATGCACCTAATGAGAGGGTTTTTCCGTTTAAAGAAATATTCAGTGTTTCCGCTGCGCTTACTTTATATTTTTTGCCACCTTCTTCGTAAATATACACAAGGCCCGAGTTTTGTACTTGGGCTTTTTTGAGTCCGTCCGCAAGCAAAACGCGCAATTCTTTGGCATTTAAGCTGAGCGCACAAAAACACATAAGCCAAGTAAAGAGGAGTTTTTTCATTAGAAAAGCAGTCCTTCGTGTTGTTTTTTACCTAAATGGTCATAGGCTTTTTTGGTAGCTACGCGGCCGCGCGGAGTGCGTGCGATAAACCCTGCCTTGATGAGGAACGGTTCTATCGCATCGGTCAACGTGTCCACCGCTTCGGAAACGGCAATGGCTAAATTATCCACACCTACCGGTCCACCGCCAAAGCGGTCTATTAAGGCCTCTAAAATGCGCTTGTCCACACTGTCTAGCCCTTCACTGTCAATGTCCAAAGCGGTCATGGCAGTAATGGCTATTTCTTCGGTAATAATCCCTTGCCCTTTCACTTGGGCAAAATCTCTGGCGCGGCGCAATAAGCGGTTGGCAATACGCGGTGTCCCGCGGGAACGTTTGGCCAGTTCGGTCAAGCCGGCACGGTCGGCTGCGATATTTAATAATTTGGCAGAACGCGCCAAAATATCCGTGATTTCTTTCACTTCATAAAAACCCAAATTAAATACAATGCCAAAGCGGTCGCGCAAGGGGCCTGTTAAAAGTCCGGAGCGGGTGGTGGCACCGACTAAAGTAAATTTAGGAACGGCCAGTTTTAAGGTGGTAGAGCCGGCTCCTTTGCCGGTGTTGATAAAGAAAGTGAAATCTTCCATAGCAGGATACAAAGCCTCTTCCACAGCAGGGTTTAGGCGGTGTATTTCATCTACGAACAAAATATCCCCGTCAGAAAGTTCGGTAGTGAGCATGGCTGCCAAATCTCCGGGGCGTGCCAATACGGGGCCGGAAGTGACCTTAATATTCACTCCCATTTCACGGGAAAGAATATTTGCCAGTGTAGTTTTACCCAGTCCCGGAGGGGAGTAAAACAAACAATGGTCCAACGATTCCCCGCGGGATTTGGCCGCTTCAATAAAAATGCGCAAATTATCTTTCAGTTTATCTTGCCCGACGAACTCGTCCAAACTGCCGGGGCGCAAGGCCGCTTCCAAGCCGTTGGATTCATCTGCTAACTGGTTTACGTTTAATACTTCGTTATGGTTCATTTTTTCAGTACCCGTAAAGCTTCTTTAATAATATGTTCAATCGGATCGTTGGGATTGATGCCTTCTTGATAAAGCTGTTCAATAGCACGGCGGCTTTCGGGGGCAGAATAGCCCAAAGCCGTTAAGGCCTCCAGCACGCCGCTCATGTAGGGGGCTTCGTCCAGTACCTTAATTTTACTTGCACCCTGTACAGTAATGGCATCCATTTTATCTTTTAAGGAATTAATCAGTTTTTCTGCAGTTTTAGATGTAAAACCAAAAATGCCCGTTAAAATTTTCGGGTCTCGTTTGATAATTGCATTATGAAAGTCCGCCACAGAGCGTAAGGCTTTATTTAAATACTCCAAGGCTTTTTTAGCGCCTGTATTGGGAATAGCACTTTTGAATAAGGTCCAAAGCTCTTTGTCTTCTTTGGATAAAAATCCGTACAGTACCGTTCCGTCATAGGGGGAAATGGACTCTGCAATATAGAGGGCGGCTTCCCGTCCGGTTTCCAGCTCTTGGGCAGAGCCTTTGGCGAGGTTCACTTCGTAGCCTACACCTCCACAGACGATAATGGCACTTTCTTCGCGTACTTCTAAAATTTGGCCTTTTAAGTATGCAATCATAGGGTTATTTTAGCATATTTCCACATTTGGTTTATTGTGCATCGTCTTGCCTGCGCCGTACCTGACGGCATGACGAAAAGGAAAGTTGTTTTTTGATGGGTCGTTTCCGTCGGGAAAGTGCGCCACCCCTTGACTTGTTTTTTTTTTTTGCTACAATTTTCCTGCGTTTCCTAAGTAAAAAGTCATTTTTGTTGTTTTAAGCTGTTTAGTGGCCTTTTACGCTCATTTAAGGTAAAATATAAATGAGGATCGCAAGGAGAATAAACTATGAACTTGAAAAAACAGTTTGGCTACCCGGCCAAGCGTGGTCCTCTTTCTGCAGGTTTCACGCTGATTGAACTATTAGTTGTCGTACTCATCATCGGTATCTTATCTTCTGTGGCTTTGCCCAAATATCAAAAAGCGGTAGACCGTTCCAAAGGGGTAGAAGCATTAACCTTTGGAAAGGCCATAGCAGATGCGGAAAATGTTTATTTTATGGCAAATGGTCATTATGAAGCCAGTATTGCACATCAGGACTTTTCTTCTTTACATATAGATATGCCTAATTCAGAAGATTGGTATATAGGTACCGGTGGACATTCTTGTAATTGTGAAAGTGTAAGCCCAGACGGTGGATGCAGTAACTCGGGCTGTGCTTTTCATGTATTGGATGTAGGCAGTCGTTATAATAATATTGCTTTATCCTATTACCTAAAAAATGGACAAACCGTTTGTCGATGTTGTTCCGGTGAGAAATGCCAAAACTTCTTTGGTGTAGATAACGGAGAAAAACTTCCGTAGCATTTTACTAGCATTATTGATTTTTTACCGGCCTTTTCTGTTTAAGGAAAGGCCGTTTTTTTGTGGGGCTCTTCCGTCGGGAAAGTGCCCTACCTCTTGACTTGTTTTTTTTTTTTTGCTACAATTTCGGTGTTGTTTGCAGACCCGAATCTTAAAGGCTGTTTGGTTAAGCTTAAAGACGTATAAAAGGAGAGAAAAATGAAAAAAGGTTTTACGCTCATTGAACTATTGATAGTCGTGCTAATCATTGGAATTTTGTCTTCAGTGGCTCTGCCACAGTATCAAAAATCGGTAGATAGAGCCAAAGGAGTGGAGGCTTTGACGACGGCTAAAGCTGTTGCTGATGCGGAGAATGTTTATTTTATGGCGAATGGAGTGTACGAACCAAGTATGGGCTATTCTTCGGCGCTCGATATAGAGGTTCCCGTGCTTAAAAATTGGGATATAAGCTCATCGGTCTCTCTTTGTTCTTGTGGTACTGTTGACGGCTGTCATACATCAGGGTGTTCTTTTTCTCTTGGTGCAGAAAGAAAGGATGTGGGGACTTCTGGTGTTGAGTATGGAACAAAGCTAGGCTATTTCTTAGAAAACGGACAAACCGTCTGCCGTTGTTGTATCGGTGAAAAATGCCAAAACTATTTTGGCGTGAAAAGCGGAGAGGAGTTTTAATCTATTTCCCGAACTTCTTTATTTGGGCGGCTTTGGCCGCCTTTATTTTTGCCAAAAAGGCGGCTTGTACATTCATTTGTTGCGTTAAAGGAGCCGTTTTTTGATGGCAGATGGCAATGGCCACCGCGTCGGCCACATCATCGGGTGAGGGGGCTTTGTCTAAATTTAAGGTCAGCTGTACCATGCGTTGCACTTGTTTTTTGTCTGCCGCGCCCGAACCGCGCAGTTGCATTTTGACCCGCTTGGGAGGATAGAAAGAGATGTTTTTCCCTGCTTGCTCACAAGCCAATATAATCACTCCGCGTGTCATAACGGTATTAGCCATAGTGATAGCGCGTTTTAAGAAGAAGTTTTGCTCCATGGCCACTTGATCGGGTTTGTACCGGACTAATATTTTCTGCAGTTGCCCGTAAATGTAATTCAAGCGCACGGGTAAATCTTGCCCTGCTTCCGTATGAATCAGTCCGCACGCCACTAAACCCAGCTTGGCGCGGGTATCACGGCTGACCACGGCCCAACCGGTACGGTCCAAACCGGGGTCTATGCCTAAAACGATAGAGGATTTTTGATTCATATTTTCTTCTTAAACAAACCGCCCGTTTCCTTACGGTCGCGGGCGGTGCTAAGTTGTTGAGTAAATCTTATTTGTCCAGTTTTGCCATAATATCGTCGGGGATATTATAGTTGGAATAGACGTTTTTGGTATCGTCGTGATCGTCGAGTTCGTCCATCATCTTCATCAAAGATTCGGCCGTATGCTCGTCACTGATGTTCACTTCGGTGTCGGGCAGTTTGGTAAGCTCGGCAGATTCCGGGGTGATACCTTTGGCTTCAATGGCTTTTTTCACTTCGTCAAAAGAGGCATCGGGTGCGGTGAGCACTTCGTACACATCGCCTTCGGTGCGCACATCTTCGGCGCCTGCTTCTAAGGCCAAGTCCATCAGTTCTTCTTCGCCGATAGCATCTTTGTTAATTACAATGACGCCTTTGCTTTTGAACATATAAGACACACAACCGGACGTGCCGATAGAGCCGCCGCGGCTGGTGAAAATTTTGCGGATTTCGGCGAAGGTGCGGTTTTTGTTATCGGTGGTGCATTCCACAATAACAGCCGTAGAGCCCGGGCCGTAACCTTCGTAGGTGATTTCTTCGTAAGAAACACCCGGCAATTGGCCCGTACCTTTCATGATAGCGCGTTTGACGTTGTCAGACGGCATGTTAGCCGCGCGGGCATCGTCCATCGCTTTTCTCAAGCGGGGGTTTTGGTCAGGGTTGCCGCCGCTCATTTTGGCAGCGATGGTGATTTCTCTTAAAATTTTGGTAAATACTTTGCCTTTTTTGGCATCAACGAGGGCTTTTTTGTGTTTAATACCGGCCCAATGCGAATGTCCACCCATGGGTACGCTCCTTACTGCAAGATTAGATACTTTATTCTAGCAAATTTTCTGCACTCAGAATAGGGGCGGGGAAAATGTTACAATAATTTCATGATCATAGCCGACGTTATTTTGCAAAAACTTCAAGATTTGTCCGACCCGAAAACAGCCTCCGTTCAACTGCGTTTTTTTAAAACAGGGCAAGGCCAGTACGGCGAGGGAGACCGCTTTTTGGGGGTGACGTTACCGCAAACAAGACGTGTGGTGAAAGAATTTTTCGCGCGTGCAGAGTGGGCTGATTTGGAAAAACTATACGCCTCTGTTTGGCATGAGGCGCGCGCGTGTGCGGTGCTTATATTGGTGGCAAAGTTTGAAAAAGCCAAGACCGCGGGCGAACAAAAAAAGATTTTTGATTTTTATGTGGCTCATTTGCCGCGCGCGAATAATTGGGATTTGATTGATATTTCCGCGTACAAAATAATAGGGGCTTATTTGGCTGATAAAAAGGATAGGGGGCTTTTGTTTAAATTAGCACAAAGCGAGAACTTATGGGAGCAACGTGCCGCTGTCGTAAGTACAATGTATTTTGTAAAGCGGGGGGAATATGGGCCGACGATTGCGCTGGCGGAGAAATTTTTCACACATCAGCATGATTTAATGCACAAGGCCACCGGGTGGCTCTTACGCGAAGTGGGCAAAAAAGATGAGCGCATTTTGCGGGATTTTTTGGATAAGTACGCCGCGCGTATGCCACGTACAATGCTGAGGTATAGCATTGAAAAACTGACCCCCGAGCAGAAAAAGATATATATGGGGAAATAAACGGCTTTTTCAGGTGCTGGGTTGTTTGTGGGCAAACCATTTTCCACATTTGAGTTTCTTGCCTCCGCCTTGCCAGTGCCGTACCTAACAGTACTTGCCTCGGGTAACTGGCGACACAAAAAACTTTCAAATCTGAAAAATCAGAATAGTGTAACGCTAGATTTTCATTTGTTGCGAACGACACTGCTTTTTCCGTTGCGTGCCAATCTTGTAAACGCAGTCAAAATACCTGCTTTTTAGGGAAAACTGTTTTGTATGTTTGAGTAACTCTCCCCGCATGGGATTCCCCTACGGTCATTTTGTTGACTCAAAATGCCTTCGGGCCGGACCTCGCGGTTTTAGTGGGAAAAAGGTTTTTCAAAAAAATTTGCCCCGTGCGGGATTCGAACCCGAACCACCGGTTCCGAAGACCGGTACTCTATCCAGTTGAGCTAACGGGGCGTAAAAATCCAAAAATCAGAAAAGAACCAAAAAAGGCCGCATTTATTCTAGCATTTTTTTCATGCACTCTACCTTGCTGTTTTTAATTAGCAAGACCTATAAAAAAAATAGGTCCAAATTTTTAAAAAAAATATTTTCATGTTTTTTCATTTTTTGTATAAATTATGTATGAGGTCGATTAAGTTAAACCAAACCCTGACTTGCCCCAACTGCGCTGAGTCTTTTGACGCAGATCAGTGGACGTTCGTCAACGTTACCCCAAACCCCGAACTCAAAGACGCCGTCTTGGGAGGAGAGCTTAATTTGTTCTGCTGCCCCCATTGCAGTACATTCTTCCACGGCGAAAATGACTTTGTTTACTTGGACGAACAGGCAAGCCTGTTGATTTTTGTTTTCTCGGACAAAAATCAGCAAGATAAAAGGGAACTGCTTGCCAAAATGCAGCACGATTATGAGCAGCTGCGTGACACCGTTTTTAAGCAGTTAAATCTGGACTTTGGACCAATGTGCGTGTTTGGTCTGGAGGAGCTAAAGGAGGTGGTAGAGAAAGAACAACAACGTACCGATGAGTCAGAAGCCATTGCAGCTGCCGCTGCCGCGTTGGGACTTAAAGTCGCGCGGCTTAAGCCCGAATGGGCGCGGGAACGGGGGTTCCCTTTGTACACGGCGGCTGGGACAGATGAAACGGCGGCTAGTTATGCCGGTTCTGCCCGCAAGGTGCTTAAGTCGGGACTAAAGAGCCCGTTGCTTAAACACTTTGCAGATAAAATGGAAGAAGGGGGCGGCGCGCAAGCGCCCGAAGTATTATGATACCGAGAAAACACAAAGAATTGTTGCAAACCATCGGCAGATATGCCGATAAATTAGGATTGAAGGCTTGGGTAGTGGGAGGAGCTGTCCGAGACTTCTACTTGAAAAAAGACACAAAAGACATAGACCTTACGTTTGAAGGATCGCCGGAATCCGTAGCCGGATTTTGTGTGCGAACGTGGGGCGGGGAAAAACATAAATTTTCCCAGTTTAATACCTACCGTGTAACTTTGGCAGACGGCTTGAAGCTGGACTTAGTGCAAGCCCGTAAAGAGCATTACACCCGTCCGGGGGCTTTGCCGCAAGTTACATTTTCCAATATCAAAGATGACTTATTCAGAAGGGATTTTACGGCCAATGCATGGGCGCTGAGTATTTTGCCTAAAAATTTTGGCGCGTCTTACGATCCGTTCGGAGCGAAAAAGGCCATTGATAGCGGCGTTGTGAAGATTTTGCACGACAAAAGCTTTTCCGATGACCCGACACGTTTATACCGTGCCGCCCGTTTTGCGGGACGTTTCGGATGGAAGATTGACCGGAAAACCGCCCAACTGATGAGCGATGCCTCCAGAGAGGAATATCCGTTTATTCTCTCTCGTGAGCGTGTGCGCCAAGAGTTCGTTAAAATATTGGAAGAGAAAAAATTGCCGGAAGTGTTTGCCCTGTTGGAACAATATGAACTGTTGCCTTTTATTTATCCGGGCCTGAAATGGAACGATACGATCTTAAAAGGCAAAAGCATAGAAGCTAAACTGGGCATTTGTGCGTGTTTGTTGGGTGCCAGCGGGCCGGAGTTTTTGCTTAGCTTGCATTTGCCGAAAGAATTAACGCATGAATTGATGGGCGCGTGGAGTGTGGTAGATAGCCAAAAGTCACCCATGGCGGCCTTGTCGGAGCTTCAAGAAATGGTCATTCGTGCCGTATGTCCCGGTTTGAAACGCACGGCCTTACAGCCGTGTTTTGTGAAGGGGCGTGAGTTGCGCGATATGGGCCTGAGCGGACGGAAAATTTCTTCTGCGATGGACCGCTTTTGCAAATTGCAATGGGCGGGGAGAATTGCAAATAGAGATCAGGCCTTGAGCTTCTTGAAGTAGTCTGTGTACTTTCAAAAAAATCCCGCCTTGCAAAAGGCGGGATTTTTGTATTATTCACCGGTATATTTGTATTTTGGGTAGCGGGTGATAGATGCTACTTGCTCGTCAAAATACTGACAGGCATTTTCTCTTTTGCTTTCTGCTGTCGTTAAAGCAGAGGGTGGATTTTGGGGATCTTGAATGTATTGGAGAAATAATCTTTTTATTTCTTCCTTGCGTTTGATGTTTCTGTCCAAATTAACTATTTTATCTCCGGACTCCGTATAATATTCTTTCGGCTCTAAAAAGCCATCTTCCCACCCCTTGTAATACCATTTTTTTTCATCATTTAAGACGCGCAAGGCCCAGTAACGTGCAGAGAGTTCTGCACATTCCTGTTGGGTAAGGGTAGATAAAATAGCTTCGTCGTCCATATCGGGATTGAGCAGGTGTTGTATTTTGTTTTGAGCCTCATCAAGACGTCTTTGCTCCTCATTTGTTAACGGAGAAACGTGAGAACTTTTTACTATTTGTTCAATCTTAGGATAAAGTCCGTCATCACCTATCCAATGGATAGAATTTTGTTTAAGCTCTGCCAACGTGACATCTTTCTTAATCAATACTCTTTCTGCCCAATAGCGTGCTTTCAAATCCATAATTTCACGGCTAATGCGGTTGATTTCTTCTTCATTGGGTAAAGGCTCTGCCTGTGCTAATTTGAGGGTGCGGGGGGCGGTATCTCTTTTTCCATTTATTTGAAAAAAGTATCCGAACGATGCCCCCAGAACTAAAAAGCACAACAATAAACCATACATATATTTTTTAGACATTATTTCTCTCCTGATTTAGAAACTAAAAATTCCCCGTTTGGGGTCAAATACTCTGAAAAATCCGCTTGAATACTAATCCAAGCATCGGGGTAATGCATCTGCGTATGAGAAATAGGTAAAAATAAACGGCATACACAAAATCCGAGAATACAGCAGAATGCACATGCAGCTGCCAATGAGTAAGAAAAAAACATTTTTTTCTTATTGGAAATCCGCTCATAAATAGATTTTTGCAAAGAAAAAGAAGGATCTAAATCTATTTGTCGGTATTTTTTTATCAATTCTTCTTCGGAAAATATCATACTTGCTCCAATTCTTCGCGTAATTTTTTTAATGCACGGTTTAAAATCGTGCCGACATTAGATTCGCTGAGTTGAGTCACCGAGGCTATTTGCCGGTTATTTAATCCGGAAAAAAACTTGAGGCTTATCAAGTCTTTTTCCCGTTTTGACAAAATTTCTAAAGCATTAAAAAGAAAATACTTTTGCTCTTGCGTACTTAGTATGTCCAAGAGGGGTTTTTCTTTGCTTTGCGTAGATTCTTCTTCAAATAAAACAAAGAATCTTTTAAGTTTTTGAAAACGAAAATATTTGTTTGTTTCATTGCGTGCAATGGTAAAAATCCATTGTTCGGGCAAACCCTTTTCAGGATCAAATTGTTCTAAATTTTGATATACTTTTTGCCAAACCAAACAGGCGATATCTTCTGCTGCTGTATCACCTGATACCCGACTGTAAATATAATTTAGCACGGGTTTAAAGAGGCGTTGGTATATTTGTTCAAAATTCATAAATTCCTCAAAAATGGCATTCACTATATATTATCCATTTTTTAGAAAAGTATCACATAAAGGTTGAAAAAATTGCTTGATTTGCTAATTCGGAATGAAAAGAGGAGAAAACTTTTAAGTTCAATAATGTTTTTAAAAAATCCCGCCTTGCAAAAGGCGGGATTTTTGTATTTTAAGTATTTTTACTCTTGATAATAAATATCTTCTTTGGTTTTTTGTACGGTTTCCTCTCCGCAAAGGGCACGTAAAATGGCAAAGGCAAAATCAAACGTAGCAGCAGCACTTTTGCCGGTAATAATTTTTCCGTCTGTAACGGCATAATCTTCGTGGAAAGAACCTCCAAAATCTTCGTTCATCGCGGTATAACAGGTATAGTTTTTTCCTTGCAAAAGCCCGGCACGGCCCAAAATAGTGGGGCTGGCACAAATGGCGGCAATAAACCTATCCGATTGAGAAAACACTTTCAGGAGGTCTTGTACTCCGTGGCTGGCTTCCAACTCTTGCCATTGCGGCCCGCCGGGAAGAATAAGGGCAGCATAAGAATGGTCTTGAAAATGAGCAAACGGTTTGATTTCCGCACAGGTCAGGCCAAAGCGGCCCACAGCTTCCGTTCCGCGCAAGCTGTATACGTCCACTTCCAGTCCGCCGCGGCGCAATAAAGCATATGTTCCCACAGCTTCCATTTCTTCAAATCCATTGGTTACAATCATGCATACTTTCATGTTAATTCCCCTTAGTATTTTTTGGTTCGCGAATAATCAGCCACATCAGTAACGGATAAGCGCACAATAAACCGGTCTTAAATTGCAGTAAAGGCCAAAAACCCAAAGTTTGGCTGGCATTGTGTACGGCATAAGCGATTGCGGCCCCTGTAAGGCCGATAAGTGCCAGCTTTTTGTATTGGTAGGGCAAGTGATATACTTTTTGTGTGAAAGCAAACAGCGCGCAAGCCATAACAAAATAACTCAGGGCCACGGCCATGCCTGCACCTCGAATACCTATGTGCGGCACTAACAACAAATTGGTGGCGATGCTGGTGGCAGCCCCCAACAGGGTAATCCACATCAGCACGCGGGTGCGTTTGGTAAGTACGGGGCCTACCATGAAATTAATGTAGAGACCATAGAAAAAATAGCCCAAGAGTACCCACGCTATAACGTGCAGACCGCCCCAATATTGGGGCGCAATTAAATGAAAGCTGCCCAAAAGGTTGCTTTGTATAATAGTGGGCATCAGGAAAATCAGCCCCAAGAGTACCCACGAAGAAAAAGCTGTAAACAGGGTAAGCACACGGGCAAAGGTTTCTTTGGCATTGGGGTCTTTGGCGTGGGTTAAGAAAAAGGGTCTCCATGCTTGGTCAAACATAGATACGATAAGCATCATAAATACGCCGATTTTAAAGTTTGCCTGATAAATGCCTACTTCGGAGAGGCCAACCAGTTTTACTAAGATAGGCTTATCTATCACACTGACCAAAAGGCTCGCAAGTCCGGCCGGTACAAAAGGCCACGCAAATAAAAGCATTTGTTTTTGCAGCGGAAAATTAAATTGAAAAGGGCCGGATTTCAACTCTTGCCATATCACGGGAGAAAGCAATAAAAGGGAGGCTAAAGAGGCAAAAATATTGGCCCAAAAAATGGACTCCACTCCCATTTTATATACGGCAATAAATAAAATATTACATAAAACATTGACTACAATAGAGGCCGTTCGTACTCCCGCAAAATACCACGCACGCCGTTGCAGGCGGAGCTTGGTAAAAGGGATCATGTTAAGCATGTCTAAGAAGAGGATAAATACGGCCAGCTGAATCAGGTATATGTTTTGGGCACCGATGCCTACTATTTCTGCCAATGGTTTGGCACATACAAACATCAGTCCGCCCAAGACGGCCCCGTATATTAAAAGACCGTAAAAACAATGTTGGAAAACTTCTTTTTTGTTCTGCGCTTCACTGGCAAAACGCAGATAGCTTTGGTCCATGCCGAATAAGAAAACCACATTGAGTAAGGCAATTAAGGCAAAAACCGTCGCCGCGGTGCCATAATCAGCGGTGGCTAAATAGTAGGTGTAAAAGGGGACCAAACAAAAATTCAGCAACCGTGCAATTACGGTAGAGGTGCCATAAACAAGTGTTTCTTTTCCGAGGCGCAGGATATTTTTATACATAGGCAGTATGCCCCGCAGGTTTTAGTCCCGCGGGGCGTTTTATATTAGATTTTGGGTAAAACAGCTTCCAATAAGTTTTTGAACTTTCCTTCAATTTTTTTGCTTTCGCTGATGGTTTGCTCATGAGAGAGCGGTGTCTTGGCAATGCCGCAGCCCATATTGGTAACCCATGCCATGCCCAATACAGCAATACCGCATTGGCGTGCTACCAAAACTTCCGGAACGACGCTCATACCCACGACGGTAGCCCCCAATTTTTTGAAAGCTTTGATTTCAGACGGTGTTTCAAAGTTCGGGCCCGTCACGGCAAAATAGCAACCTTCTTTGGCACTGATTTTGAGCTTCTTGGCCGCATCCATGGTAATTTTGCGCATTTTTTTGTCATATGCTTCAGACAAATCAAAGAACATGGGGCCGAATTCTTTTTCGTGATTGCCGATTAACGGATTGTTGGCCATAAAATTGATATGGTCATTTAAAACGCAGACGGAGCCGGGTTTTAATTTCATGTCCAAAGAGCCTACCGCCGCAGAGACTACCAGTTTTTGCACACCCAACATAAACATAGTGCGGATAGAAATGGCCAAATCTTTCATGGGGTGCCCTTCATAATAATGAAAACGGCCCTGCATGACCATGATCTTTTTTCCTTTGTAGGTACCAAAAATCAGGTTTCCCGTATGACCGGGGACGGTACTGCGCAAGAAACCGGGGATATCGCCGTAAGAAATGGTAATTTTCTTTTCAAGGGGGGGAATGGAGCCAGCTAAACCGGAACCGGTGATAATGGCAATTTCCGGCTTAAAATTTTTGGTTTTCTTGTTAATGTAAGTAACGGCTTTTTTGACTTGCTGAAGTTGGGTCATACGTCCTCCGTTTATAAAGTGCTCCGCCTTGGCGTAAAAGCATGTGGTATATGAGTTACTTCTTCGCCCAGCAGACATATAGCATCAAATCTTATACTATCAAATTTGGGGGAAAATTCCTTAATATATAATTCGGCCGTTTGTACAATTTTATGTTGTTTGCTTTTGGTAATGGCCGCCAGTGGGCCGCCAAAGGCCTGTGTGGCACGTTTTTTAACTTCTGCAAAAACCAGTGTTTTCCCGTCTAAAACAATAAGATCTATTTCTCCGCAGGCTTTGCGGTAATTGCGCGCTAAAATACGGCAGCCTTTTTGTTGCAAAAAAGAGGCGGCTTTTTCCTCTGCCATAGCTCCGTTTTGTGTAGTGTTCATGGGAATAAGGTGGGGGCAAAAAAGTCCCGTATCGGAGCAAAGGTTTTGCGGTGCTCTTTGCAGGGGCCCAACTCCCGTATGGCGGCAATGTGTTTGGGAGTGCCGTATCCTTTATGGCCGGCAAAACCATAGCCGGGGTAAAGTTTATCCAGAGTATCCATATAACGGTCTCTAATGACTTTGGCAATAATGCTGGCCGCGGCAATGTTTAATGATTTTGCATCTCCGTCCACAACGACCTGTTGGGAAAGGGGAAAATCTTTAATCAGGTGATTTCCGTCTACCAAAGCGACTGCTTTGTGTAAATGATGAAATTTTTGTGCCGCCCTGCGCATGGCCAAAAAAGTGGCCTGCAAAATATTATAGCGGTCTATTTCTTCTGCTGAAGCAAAACCCACTCCATACAAAATGCCTAGCTGGTTGATTCGTTCGAAGATCTTTTCACGTTTTTGGGCAGTTAGTTTTTTACTGTCATTAACGTCTTCAAAGTAGCTGTACATATTAGAGGAGATAAAACAGGCACTGGCCACTACCGGCCCGGCCAAAGGGCCGCGTCCGGCCTCATCTATGCCAAAAAGGGCCGGCGTTTCCAATTGCAGAGCCATTTTTTTATCAAAATCTTGCAAAGAGGTCTTCACGGATATTCTCCTTTTGATTTATTGTAGCAATTCTGACGAAGAAAGCAAAGAAAAAAGCCCGCACTTTTCAGCACGGGCTTTTGAAGAAAAATAAAATTATTTTTCTATTTTGATCCCTTTAAAAGCCCGATACAAAACAGCCAACAGACCAAACAGAACGTATGCGCTCATGACAATCAAAATAACATCTTGCGGGAAACGAATGAGCAGTACTACCAATACTACCAGCAATAACATGGTCCATACGCTCATTTTTTTATTGCGTTTGGCTTTAAAGGCAGCATACGGTACAGTAGATACCATTAAGATTGCCATTACTAACATTGCCAAAGCGACTAAATTATAAATGTGCGGCAAAAGAACGGGCACCATTTTTAAGTTATTTCCGCCAGCTTGCATAATGCTGTAGGAAATAGCAAAAGAAGCTAAAATAGCAGCAGGAGCCGGCACCGGAAGACCGGAAAAATATTTTTTAGAGCCCATACCGGCATGAGCCATGGTGTTGAATTTTGCTAAACGCAACACCCCAAAGCAGGCGTACACACATGCAATCGGCGCGCCCCACAGCGGGTATTGATGCAAGACCATAAAATACATCAAAAGGGCCGGAGCCGTGCAAAAAGAAACAGCATCCGCCAAAGAGTCCATTTCCACACCAAACTCACTTTCCGTACCTAACATACGGGCCACGCGTCCGTCAAATAAATCAAAAACAGCGGCAATTAAAATCAGCCAACCGGCTTTAGCAAAATGCCCCTGACTGGCAGATAAGATGGAGAAAAAGCCACAGGCTAAGTTGCCCAAGGTAAACAAGGACGGAGCGGCGGCTGCACCGGTTTGTTTGATTTTTTCTACCGCTCTGGGAGTATTTTTTTCTTCGGACATAATTATTTCCACAAGGCCAGAACGGTGTTACCACCTTCTACTTTTTGGCCTTCTTTTACGATGACGCGTACAGCGTCTTTCGGCAGGTAAACCGCCACTTGGCTTCCGAAGCGGATCAAGCCGATTAAATCTCCGGCTTGGACTTCTTGACCGGGTTTGACCCAGCATTCAATGCGTCTGGCAATAGCACCGGTCAGCTGTTCTACGTGGGCAAAGCGGTCGCTATTCGGGCGGTAGATTTGAATTAAATTGCGTTCGTTTTTGGTAGCGGCATCGGGATTGTTGGCAAACAAGAACAAGCCTTTGTGATAAAAAATCTCACCGATTTTGCCACTCACGGTGGCCCGCTGTACGTGGACGTCAAAGATAGATAAGAAAATGCGGATCACTACGGAGTTCGGGTCATCTTCGGTCTTAATGCTCAGCACCGTTCCGTTGGCCGGACAAGCAATTTCGTCTTCAGCAAAAGTGACATTGGGTTTCGGAATGCGGAAAAAGAAAGCACAAAAACAAGCTACCAATAAAAACAGGCCACCGATCAGCCGGAAGCCCATTAACAGGAAAAATACCGCAATGACCATTGCGATAGAAAAAAAACGAAGTCCGGTAGAGTGGACCGTAAATACCCAACCAAAGGCCTTGGCCAATGTTCTTTGAAAATCTTCTAACATATTACCCTCTGCCGGGTCGGCCCGGTCTTAAATATGAAGTGGGCAGGGGGGGACTCGAACCCCCACGGCCTTGCGGCCAACAGATTTTAAGTCTGTCGCGTCTACCAATTCCGCCACCAGCCCTACTGTTAATATTTTAACAAAAAAAAGAGAGGATTACAATTTTTCTAACGGTGGGAGAGTTTTAATCCGTTATAAAATTTTTGGCAAAAGAGCGTTTTAACTCCGATTTCTTTGAGTCTGTTTTGCAAATCTTTGTCTGAGGTAACGGCTATCACACGCCGTCCCTGCTGAGCTAAAAAATAAGCTTCCTGATAAATATAATCATCAGCGGTGTCTTGTTCGGAAAAAACAATATGCACTCCGGCACGGTACAAAGGCCCTATAGGGCGGTAAGCTCCGTCAAATACCACACGGTATTCGTGCATGCAGTATTTTTCATCACAGGACACTTCTTCCAAAAAATCCAAAAATTCTTCCGTCACGTCTTCTTCCGTGCGGGCAAACTGCCACAAAAAACTGCGCACCAAATTCAGGCCGTCAATGAGATAAAGAGTAGGTTTTGTAGTTACGTATGTCATTTTTAATAATGTATTGTGCCAACGTTCCAAAATTGCTATAAGAAAATGATACAATATAATACCGTTTATAGGGGCGGTCGGTCAAAAGGCCGCATTCTTTGACAATTTCCGTATTTCGGGGGTGTAATAGATTCGACGGGTATCTGTTACGGCCTAGGAGCAGGTATTGGTTGGCCAGGCCAATTCAAATAGGGCTACAAAAATAACTAACGACAATCAAGTCGCTTGGGCTAACGCTTAGTCCACTGCCTCCCGAG